>SYGM01000098.1 GCA_005799545.1 Planctomycetia bacterium
CGCCGCGGTAGCAGGTCAGCTCGCCGGCGATGATCAGGCAGATGACGAGGAAGACGTCGGCGACCGGCGTGGCGTAGTAGCTGCCGAGTTCGCGCTTGAAGATGCAAAGCGTGTTGTGCATGGGGGCTTCTCCTCAGCTGAGTGCGGCGCTCTCGCCCTTGGTGATGCGACGGAAGACTTCATCCAGCGGACCCTGGGCCGCGAGATCGGACGGCGTTCCATCGAACAGGATGCGGCCCTTGGCGATGATGATCGCGCGGGTGCAGACCGCCTCGACCTCCTCGAGAATGTGCGTGGAGAGCACGATGGCCTTGCTGCGCGCCATGTTCTGGATCAGCGTGCGGACCTCGTGCTTCTGGTTGGGATCGAGGCCATCCGTGGGCTCGTCGAGGATCAGCACCTCGGGGTCGTGGAGGATCGCCTGCGCGAGTCCCACGCGGCGCTTGAAGCCCTTGGAGAGCGTTTCGATGCGCTGGTGCAGCACGCCTTCGATGTGGACGAGCTTGACCACTTCGGCGATGCGCGCGCTCTTGCGCTCGCCCGTGAGACCGCGGATGCCCGCGATGAACTCCAGAAAGCTCGCCGGCGTCATGTCGGGATAGGCCGGGGCGCCTTCCGGCAGGTAGCCGAAGGCGCGCTTGGCCGCGATGGCATCGGTCTGGATGTCATGACCGCAGATGCGTGCCGTGCCGCCCGTGGGGGTCAGGAAGCCGGTGGCCATCTTCATGGTGGTGGACTTGCCCGCCCCCGTGGGGCCGAGGAAGCCGAGCACTTCACCGCGGCGCACCTGGAGGCTGATGCCGTCGACGGCCTTCAGCGGTCCGAAGTGCTTGGACAGGTTCTGAATCTCGAGCATGTCGGTTTCTGGCAAAGAGATGGGGGGTCCCGAGGCACCCCGAGGGGGGCCTGGAGCGGAAAACGGGGCTAACTAGTTACCCAGCAGGGCCCTTGGAGGCAAGTTCGCCCCCGCAGGGCGGCCGGATACGCGCCTGAGGGCCGTTTGTTGGCATCGGGCAGAGGGGGCACAGGCTATAAAGATGGGCTCCCCGATCACCGGGAAATCCGCGATTGGACCACTCCCCGCAATTGCTGGCCCTGCTCCTGTTCGGCGTGAGCCTGCTCGGAGCCCTGCCGCCCCTGTTCCGACGCTGGTCGGACCGGGGCCTGCACCTGTTCGTGGCCGTTTCGGCGGGGATCTTCCTAGGCACGACCTTCCTGCACCTGCTGCCGGAGCTCGCCGGGGTGGGGCATGCGGGACATGAGCATGCCCACGAAGGGGAAGCCGGGCTGGGTCCGTGGATCGCGGCGCTGAGCGGCCTGCTCCTGCTCTTTTTCGTGGAGCGCGTCTGGCTGCGCGGGGTGAGTGAGCGCTCCGGCGGCAATGTGCACGCCAGCCTGTGGGTCGCGACCTACGTCGGCCTTGCCGTTCACGCCATCACCGCCGGCGTGGCGCTGACGGCCATCCTGCACACGCGGGATGGTCAGACGCCGTTTCTCGTGTCCTACCTCGTTCACAAGGCCAGCGAGACCTTCTCGCTGGCCACGGTGATGCGCCTTGCGGAGATGCAGCCGAAGCGGACCATCGGTCTGCTGCTGCTGTTCGCGCTGATCGAGCCTGCGGCACTGTTCTTCGGGCATTCTTATGCGCTCGCGCATCCGGAGTTCGAGCTGCTGCTGACCGGCTTTGCGTGCGGCACGTTCCTGTACGTGGCCGTCTGCGATCTGCTGCCGGAGGTGTTCCACGGCCGCTCGCAGCCACGCCTCAAGATCCTGTGCGTCGTGCTGGGAGTGCTGACCCCTGCGCTCAGCATGGAGCGCCTCGAGCACCTGTCGCTGGGTTTGGTGGCGCTCGCCGGCGGTGTCTGGACCGTGCTGCTGACGATGGCGCCCTACCTGCTGCTCGGTTTCCTGATCGCAGGCGTGCTCAATCAGCTGCTGCGTCTGGAACAGCTTGTATCGCACCTGCGCGCGGGCAGTTTCGGCTCCGTGCTCAAGGCGGCGCTGATCGGCGCGCCGCTGCCGCTGTGTTCCTGTTCGGTGGTGCCGGTTGCGATCGAGCTGCGCCGCAAGGGCGCGAGCCGCGGTGCGACCGGCTCGTTCCTGATCTCCACGCCGGAGACCGGCGTGGACTCGGTCACGGTCTCATGGTCGCTGCTCGATCCGCTGATGACGATCGCACGCCCGGTTGCAGCCGTGCTGTCGGCCATCGCGGCTGGTCTTGCGGCTCAAGTATGGGGGCGCGACCCGGTACCCGCGGCGCCGGCCGCCGAGCCGGAACATGCCTGCTGCACGCACAAGCATCCCCAGCCGGTGGCGCCGGCAAGCCCGCAGTCCGCCGCGCTCCCGCCTCTGCACTCCCGCCAGCCGCTGCCCGTGCGCGTGCTGCGCTATGCCTTCGTGGACATGCTCGATGACCTGGCTCCTTCACTTGTGTTGGGCCTCGTGCTGAGCGCGGCCGTGACGCTGCTCGTCCCGGAGAGCGTCTTTGCGGCTACCGGCGGCGGCATCGGCGCGATGCTGCTGATGCTCGGGATCGGGATTCCGATCTACATCTGCGCGGCGGCTTCCACACCGCTGGCGGCCGCGATGATCCTCAAGGGGCTCTCGCCCGGCGCGGCGCTGGTGTTCCTGCTGGCGGGGCCGGCGACCAACATCGGCTCGCTGACGCTGCTCGCGCGGGAACTGGGCTGGCGCACGGTCATGGTCATGCTGCTGGCGCTCTCGGCAAGTGCCATCCTGCTGGGCCTGCTGGTGGATCAGTGCTACCGCTGGCTGCAGATCGAGCCGCGCGCAAGCATCGCGGAACACTCGCATACCGAGCCGAGCTGGTTCGCCGGCGCCTGCGCGGCGCTGCTGGCCGTGCTCGTGCTGGTTTCCCTGGTGCGCAGCCGCATTCGTCCTCTGTTCTCGTCGGGTTCCGCCGCGTCGGCGGATACCGCGGGCACAAGTTCTCCCTGACACATGCCTTCCTCCATGAACTCCGCAGTCGGTCCCGGAATGGTCGTTCTGATTCACTACACGCTTCGCGATCCCCAAGGCGAGGTGATCGACTCCAGCATGCAGAGCCATCCGCTGGAGTATCTGCATGGAGCGGGCAACATCGTCGTCGGCCTCGAGAAGGCGCTGACCGGTTCGAAGGTCGGCGAGCGCAAGCGCGTCAAAGTCGCCGCGAAGGAGGGCTACGGCGAGGCGCGTCCCGATGCGATCCATGCCTTCCCGCGCGGAGCCTTCCCCCAGGAAATGGAACTGCAGCCGGGCATGCAGTTCAGCGCCGAGGCGGAAAACGGCCAGGTCATGACCGTCTGGGTGCACTCCGTCGAGGGCGAGAACGTGATGATCGACTTCAATCACCCGCTCGCCGGCATGGAGCTGGATTTCGAAGTGCAGATCGAGGGTGTTCGCGCCGCCAGCCAGGAAGAGATCGCGCACGGACACCCGCACGGTCATCATCACTGACCGTCACGCCTGCTGGCGCCTCTCCGAGCTCATGAGGCTCGCTCAAAGCGCGTAGTGCAGGATCTCGCACTCCAACGCGCCGTTGCGCACGGCGCGTTGGCGCTCCGCGCGCAGCTCCAAGCTGGCCGCCAGCCTCGGATTGCCGAGCAGCACGCTGGCGTGCCATCCGGTGCAGTGTTCCTTCCATCTGCGCCCCAGGCTTCGGAAGGTTCGAGCCAGCGCTTCCTCATCGCCGATCCGCTCTCCGTAGGGCGGATTGGTGACGATCCAGGCGTTCCACCCGCGCTTGTACTCCCAGTTTTCCGCGCGTCCGTGCTCGAAGCGGATGGCGGACTCCAGCCCGAGCGCCTGCAGGTTTTCCAGCGCGCCGCGGACGGTCTCCGGTTCGGTTTCCAGGCCCAGCAGCACGCGCTTGCCGATCGCAATGCGCTGCGCACGCGCGCTTTCGCGCAGCTTGCTGCCCAGCCGCGCGTCCCATCCCTTCCAGCGCTCCAACGCGAAGGACGGGCGGAGGAGTCCGGGTGCGATGCGGCAGGCCAGCATGGCGGCCTCGATCAGGATCGTGCCCGATCCGGCGAACGGATCCATCAGCGGCGAACGCTGGTCCCAGCCGGAATCCAGCACCAGCGCGGCGCTGAGCGTCTCCGCCAGCGGCGCGCGGCCCTGATAGCGGCGGTAACCGCGCTTGTGCAGGGAGTCGCCCGACGTGTCGACGAGCAGGGTGCAGCGATCCTTGTAGATGTGCGCGTGGATGGAGAGCTCGGGCGCTTCCTTGTCGACGCGCGGCCGCTGTCCGTGCGCCTCGCGGAAACGATCGACCAGTGCATCCTTGACGCGCTGCTCGATGAAGAGCGTGTGGTCGAGCGCCGAAGCATTCGAGTGCGCGTCGACCACGAAGCTGCCGTCCGGCCGCAGATACGGATCCCAGTCGATGCTCGCAACACCCGCGTACAGTTCCTCCTCCGTCGCCGCCGGAAAGCGCGCCAGCCGCAGCAGCACGCGTACGGCGGTGCGGGCCCACAGGTTGACCTGCAGGGCGTCGGCCCAGCTGCCCTCGAAGTAGACGCCGCCCACCTGCTGTTCGATGCGCGCAAGCCGCAGCTCGCGCAGTTCCGCATGCAGCAAGGGCTCGAGGCCAGGGGCGCAGGTGACGAAGAAACGGCTGGGGATCATGGGCGGGCGCGCGATGCTAGACTTCCTGCGTGCTGTTCGCCCTGCTTTGCCTTGCCGGATTTGGAATTCCACAGGACGCCAACGTCCAGGGCCCCGTCCAGCGCCCTGCGCTGCGCGAGCCGGAAAAACTGTTCAGCCGCGTCGCCGTGATCGGCGCCAGCATCGCCGACGGTTCCGGCCTCGATGCGGAAGTGGGGGCGCGCACTTCGTTCGCGGAGCTGGTGCAGGCCGGCCTCAAGTCGCCGCACGAGGCTCCGATCGACCTGGGCACGCCCCGCGCCTGGCTGCAGTACGACGCCAACCTGCGCCAGTGGAGCGCGGGTGCCGTGGCGCGCAAGGCGACGCTGGTGATCGCGCCGGATGTGCTCTGGTGGGCCGCTGTGGCGCCCGATCTGGAGCGCAACGCCCGCATGGGACGCGCACTCAGTGCGCTGGAGCGCATCGAAGTGCCACTGCTGCTCGGCGACCTGCCGGATCTCTCGCACCTCGCGGCGGCCCTGCCGGGTGACTTCCCCGTCGCGGTCGGCAACCTGCCCACGCCCGAGGAACTCAAGGAACTGCGCGCGCAACTGGACGGATGGACGCGTGCTCACACCAACGTGGTGCTGGTGCCGGTGGCTCGCCTGCATGCTGCGGCGCTGGCCGGCAGCGCGATCGAACTGCGCGGCAACCGGTGGGCCAAGGATGATTCGCGTCGGCTGCTGCAGAAGGACCGCTGCCTGCCCGCGCTTGACGGGAGTCTGCTGTTCCTCACGTCTGGCTGGGATGAGCTGGCCAAGGCCTGGCCGACGCTCTCCACGGAGACCATCGACTGGTCGATCGCCAGCGTGCGCGCTCGCCTGATGGAGCAGAAGAGCGCGGATCGCGCCGAGGAATCCGCGCGCCGGCGCCGCGCCGAAGAGAGCCGTCGGACACCGCCTCCTCCTCCGCCGGAGCCCATTCCTCCGGAAAAACAACCGCACAAGCGCTCGCGAGGCGGCGGTGACGGCGGCGATGGCGACGGCGGTGGGGAAAAGGGCGGCCGCGGCGGCGGCTAGACGCCCATCACGTGATAGCCGGCATCGACGTACAGCACGCTGCCGGTCATGCCGCGCGACAGGTCGCTCGCCAGGAACAGGCAGGTGTCGCCGACCTCTTCGGCCGTGATGTTGCGGCGCAGCGGGGCTTTCTCGGCGATGTGATCGAGGATCTCCGTGAAGCCCGCCACGCCCGAGGCGGAGAGCGTGCGGATCGGGCCGGCGCTGATGGCATTGACGCGGATGCCGCGCTTGCCCAGATCGTGCGCCAGATAGCGCACGCTGGCTTCCAG
>SYGM01000011.1 GCA_005799545.1 Planctomycetia bacterium
GATCTAGCCGCGGCCATGACCGCCGGGCGCTTCCGCGAGGACCTTTACTACCGGCTCAATGTGGTGCCGCTGCATCTGGCGCCGCTGCGCGAGCGTGTCGAGGACATCGCGCCGCTGGCGCAGCACTTCCTGCGCGAAGCGTGTGCGCGCAGCGGGCGCGCCACGATGAACCTCACAACGCAGGCGCGCGCGCTGCTCGAGGCGCACACATGGCAGGGCAACGCACGGCAGCTGCGCAACGCAATCTCCGGCGCGCTGGTCTTCGCCGAGGGCGATCAGCTGACGCACGAGCATCTCGAGCCGATCCTCGAGCAGGGGCATGGAGTGACCCGCACGCGTCCGCACGCTGCCGTTCTGGGCGATCAGCAGGATCCGTTCGACGCTCCCAGCTTCGAGGCCTTCAAGGAACTCTCGGAGAAGCTCTTCATCCAGAAGAAGCTCGCGGAGCACGGCGGCAATGTGAAGCGCACGGCCGAGGCGCTCGGCATGCAGCGCAGCCACATGTACAAGAAGCTCGACCGCTACGGGCTTAAATAGCGAAGCGGCGCGCCAAATGAGCGCGCCCCGCGGATCGCGGGGCGCGCATCGATCGAACTCGAGAAAAGCTGCCGGTCGAATCAGGGCAGCTTGAGCTTCATGCCCAGGCGCACAGCCTCAGGACTCTTCATCTGGTCCTTGTTGAGCTCGTAGATTTCCTTCCAGCGATTGCCGTCGCCAAGCTCGCTCTTGGCGATCTTCCAGAGACTCTCGCCCTTCTTGACTTCGTGGACCTTGCCGCCGGTGCTGACCAGCGCGGCCTTCTTGGAGGACTTCTTGTCGCCGGCGGTGGCGGGCTTGCTCGCGGCCGGTTCGGCGGGTGCTGCGGTGGCGGGTGCTGCGGCCATGCTCTCGACATCGAAGATCGGAACGAGGATCTGCTCGCCCGGCTGGATGTCATCGCGGCCTTCGTTGGCATTCTTCAGGAGCGAGAACTTGGCACCGTTGCCGTACAGGCGCTCGGCGAGCTTGACCCAGCCATCGCCCTGCTGCCAGCGGTAGAACAGGCGCTTGTCGTCGAAGGAGGGGCTCAGGCCCTCGGTGGTCTTGAGCAGCGCGCCGCTGGGGAGCGTGACTGCGGGGATCGTTGCGGCGGGAGCCGCCAGCGCCGGAACCGGTTGGGCAGCGGCTTGGGCCGGGTTCTGCGCCGGGGTCGGCGTCGCCGCCGCGGCCTCGGGCTGCACGTTGACGCTCAGCAGCGGCGAGCCGCCCTGAGTGCCGGTCGCCTCCGCGGGCTTGGCCTGGGGCTTCTCCCCAAGCTTGGCGGCGTTGTCCTTGTCCAGCGGGTTGTCGCCGGACAGCGACACCACGAGGACGACCGCGATCACAAACAGGACGGTGAGGACGACGAACTTCTCGACTTTGGCCATATTTTTGCGGAGAGCCTTGCTCGCAAACCCTTGCTGCGAATGGACTTGTGTGTTTCTTGGGCGGCCGTGCGCGGCACTCGCGCGGGCCTGCTTGGTCTTATGGAGAACCGCGAGGTGGACCGTCAACAAGAAATCGCAAGTTCTGAAGAGCTTTTCCACAAGCGGGAGTGTGAGCAGCGCCTTCAGACACAGGATCCGGCGCTCTGTGGACAAGCGCCAACGGTCGATAGCATAGGGCCATCCATGCGCGCATTCTCCGACCCGGGCCGGCTTCTCGACGCGCGGGGCGAGCCGCTGCCGAGCTGGCGCGACCCGGCCGTGCTGGGACTGCTGGCGCTGGTGTTCGCGCTGGAGCTGGTGGCGTACTTCCTGGCGGAGGGCTATCCGATCGCCGACGCCGTCGAGTACATGGAGCGCGCCCGCGCGCTGGTCAGCGGCGAGCGCATCGTCGACACCGGCGCGATCCGCCCCTTCGGCTTCTCGCTGCTGCTCGCGCCGATCTTTCTGATCAGCGACTGGCTGGGCATCCACGATCCGCGCTCGTGCCTGTGGGCGATCGCCCTGCTGCAGATGCTGCTGTCCCTGTGCCTCGTGTTCACGGTGACGCGCATCGGCGCGCGACTGGGCGGACGCAACTGCGGTCTGGCGGCGGGCTTTCTTGCGGGCACCAATCCGGTCTTTCTCGAGTACTGCGCCATGCCGATCTCCGGCATCGCCGCCGCGCTGTGCATCGCACTGGGAATCGAGAGCCTGCTGGAGCGCGGCAGCGCGCGACGCACGTGGATCGGCGCGATCTGGCTCGCGCTCTCCGTGCTGATGATCTACCAGTGCCTGCTGGTCGTGGGCACGATCGCGTTCGTGATTCTGCTGCGCGATCGGCGCACGGCGCTGCAGCCGCTGGCAATCCTCGCGGGCGCGCTGGTCGCCGCCGTGATCCTGCAGGTGCTGCTCGACAAGCTCGTCTACGGATCTTTCGGCGCCAGCCTGTGGACGTATGTGTGGCAGAAGGTCGGCGGTCTGCTGACGAGCGCCTGCGTGTGGATCGGCTGGCGGGACGGCGCGCACTACTTCTACTCGATTTCGTTCAGCGCGCAGGGTGATGCGTACGGCGGCACGGACGATCTGACGCCGCGCTCGATCCAGCCGCCGCTGTACTACATCAAGAACCTGCCTGACATGCTGGTGTGGCCCGTGCTGGGCCTGTTCGTGCTCGGCATGCTGCGCAGCCTCCGCCGCCCGCAGTGGAAGAGCTCGTTCTTGCTGCTGGTGTTCGGACTCAACCTCGCGGTGCTGACGCTCAACAGCTCCAAGGACTTCCGCCTGTGGCTGCCGCTGATGGGCTGCGTGGCGCCGCTGTGCGCCTTCGGCGGCGCGGGGGCGTGGAGCCCGCTGTTCTCGCGCGGTCCGGCGCACGATCTGTTCTGGCGCCGCACGTTCACCGTGCTGATCGCGGCCAGCACGCTGGCGCTCTCGATCCAGCCCTTCTTCAGGCAGAATCGGCGCGAATTCGCCGGCTACTGGCAGGCCATGGACTTCGTCAACCGCCTGGCCGAGGAAGCGCAGGCCTCGCGCGCGGCGCTCGCGGCCGAATCGCTGGCGGGCAAGCCCGACCCCGTGCGCGTCGTGTTCGACTACAACTGGGCCGTTTATCTGCGCCAGTCGCCTTTGATCCAGCTGGTCAAGCTGCCCTGGCAGGTCAACCTGTGGAATCACCGCCTGACCTCGCCCGCCAAGCGCGCGATGGTGATGAGCGAGCTCAGCGAGGCGGAGATCTTCGTGGTGCACCAGCCGGTGCTGACCAACGCACCGGACCTGTTCGACTGGGTCAATCGGCACTTTCAGGTCGTGGCGGCGTTCTACGATCAGCCCACCTACGAAAAAGGCCTCGGACCGATTCTCGTGCTCGGCGCACGCCGCTTCGTGTCCGGTGAGCAGCGCTTCTACGAGGTCGAGGAACACTGCGACGTCGAGCGCTTCGTGCGCGAGCAGAAGCTCACGCGCGGGCCGGTCTTCGCCAGTCCCGACGGCAGCGAGCGGTTGGAACTGCTCGGCTGGGAATACTGCGCGCTGCCGCCGCAGAATTACGGCTGGATCACCTACCACTGGTATTCGCCGACCGGCATCCAGCGCCCCTACACCATCCTCGATCGACTGACGGCGCGCGACGAGACCAACGCGTGGCAGAACAACCACGAGCCGGGCTGGGGCTCGCAGAAGATGGAGCAGTGGGCCGCCGGCACGCGCGTCAGCGAGGGCTTCCTCGTCGTGCCCAGCACGAATCCCTACGAACACGGCGGCCCGCTGCGGCCGGTCGGCGGCGGCTACCGGCGCGGCGACTGGCTGCCGATGCGGCTGTGGATGGGAATCGTCGAATACGATCCTGCGGCACTGGAACGCGGCGAAGCGGTCATCACACGCACGCTCGAGCCGGTGCTTCCGGGAGGCAAGGAGCCGCTCGTCGCGCTTTCGGACGGCACGTTCCTCAGCCCGGACGGGACGCAGTGGAGCGCGGACGGTCTGGTGCTGGCCGGCAACCTGTTCCTGCCGATCCCGGCGGCCTTTCAGCTGCCCGACGACGGCCGGCCCGTGCCGCCCTGAGCGGGCGGGCAGGGGCGAGAATCGAGGCGCTTTTTTGATAGGCTGACGCGGATGCGCCGCCTGCTTTCCAACCTGCCGTGCCTCCTGACGGTCCTGCTGAGCCTGCTCGGTTCCTGCAACGGCCCCGCGAACTCCTCTCGCAACGAGGCCGACCCGCGTCTGCGCGCCGAACCGATCACGGACGAGGAGTGGCAGGCTGCGCGCCCGGCGCGTCCGCAGGGAGATGCCGTGGATGCCCGCTATCTCGACTACCGCAACGGTCGCAATCTGACGCTGGTCAACGAGTCGCACACCGATGCCGGCGATCTGTACTCGGAGCGGCGCAAGCTCGACCAGTCGCTCACCAAGGTGGGCCGCAACGAGATCCTCGATGCGCTTGAGGAGCGACTGCGCGAGCAGAACTTCTTCAAGTACGCGCGCAGCGGCCCGGCCCCGACACAGGGCGGCGGGCGCTACACCACCGCACTGGAGTTCCGCCGCGCCGACCGCGTCTACCATCTGGTCTCGACCGGCGGCGGCGGCGAGGCGGAACGCAAGAGCTACATCTCGTGCGTCAACGACTTCATCCAGCTCTACACCAGCATCCTGCAGCTGCAGTCCGTCGAGGGCGCTCCGGGGTGGGAGAACCAGAGCTACGCCAAGCCGGTCAAGCCCGGCAGCTCCACGCCCGGCGCCCAAAAATCCGGCGCCCAAAAATCCGGAAACTCGCCCCGGCAGCGATGATCCGCGCGCTCGCGATCATTCCCGCCCGCCTCGGCTCGACGCGACTGCCGCGCAAGATGCTGCTCGAGGCGGCGGGCGCCCCGCTGATCGTCCACACCGCGCGCAATGTCGCCGCCAGCGGCGCCTTCGCGCGCGTGGTGATTGCCACCGATGCCGAGGAGATCGCACAGACCGTCCGCAGACACGGCTTCGAGGCCGTGATGACTCGCGCGGACCATCCCTCCGGCACCGACCGCATCCACGAGGCCTGGCGGCAGCTCGCTGAGCAAGGCGAGCATGCCCGGGTGATCGTCAACGTGCAGGGCGATGAGCCGGAGCTCGCGCCCGAGGATCTGGCGCGGCTCGTGGCGGCCTTCGAGCCCGCCGGCGACAGCGCGGCGGGCGTGGATTTCGGACTGGCGACGCTGGCAATCCCGTTGAGCGATCCGGCCGCCATCGCCTCCCAGAGCATCGTCAAGGTCGTCTTCGACCGGCGCGGCATGGCACTCTACTTCTCGCGTGCGCCGATTCCCGCCAGCGGTCACGCTCAGGAATCCGCACAGGAACCCCGGAAGATCGTTCACCATCGACACATCGGTGTGTACGCTTTCGATCCGGCTGCGCTGGGTCGGTTTTGTTCACTGCCCCGGGGCGACTACGAGATGCGCGAAAGCCTGGAACAGTTGCGCTGGCTCGAAGCCGGAGAACGCCTGCGTGTGGTGTTGGCCACCCGAGGCCCTGTCGGCATCGACACCCGCGAGGACTTCGACAGCTTTGCGATGCGCGCCTCTCGTGCAGCAACAGGCGAACCCTCTCCGCGCACCTGACGAGCGAGCAAGAATCCTCCGGCATGGCCAAGCACATCTTCATCACGGGCGGCGTCGTTTCGAGCCTCGGCAAGGGGCTCACCTCGGCGGCCATCGGCATGATCCTCGAGCGCCGCGGCCTCACGGTCTCGATGCAGAAGCTCGATCAGTAAATCAATCTCGACCCGGTCAC
>SYGM01000099.1 GCA_005799545.1 Planctomycetia bacterium
CCGGGTGCCTTGATCGGCTTCGCCGGGCCGCGCGTGATCCAGACGACGATCAAGAAGGAGCTGCCGAAGGGCTTCCAGCGTTCGGAGTTCCTGCTCGAGAAGGGCCAGATCGATGCAATCGTGCCGCGCCACGAACTGCGCTCGACGCTGGCGCGCCTGATCGACTTCGGTCAAGGCGCCTTCCAGAAGGATTCTGCGGGACGCTGAGCCCGAGGGGCTCCCCAGCCAGGGGCCTTGCGGCTAGGCTGGATGCCATGTCCCTGCTTGCCTTCGCGCTGCTGGCGCAGTCGATCGTCTCCCAACAGGCTATGAGCATTGCGCAGCCGGCCACACCCGCGCTGCTGCCTGGCGTCGTGCGTGCGGAGCTTGCCGGCCTATCGATCTCGGCCGCGCCGCACTTTGACTATGTCACCAGCTTCGTCGCAGGCGGTGCCATGCAGGTAGCGGTCGATCCGGTGCAGTTCCCCCAGATCGTCGGAGCCAATGCCTATCTCTACATCGTGCGCCACAAGACGCCGGAACAGTGGTTGGCGGATCCGACGCTGGTCGAGGTGCGCAGCGCCGCCCAGGCCGTGTTCTTCCCCGGTCCGGACATCCAGAACTGCACGGTGCCTGTGCTCTTCGGGCCCGTGCCGGGCAGCAACGGCGTGCAGTTCGGCGTCGACTACGACATCGTGCTCGACCTGAACTTCAACACGCTGCTCGATGAGGGTGATCTGATCGACGGACTCGACGGCAAGCCCGGCATGTGGGTCACGGTGCCCCCGCAGAGCAATGGACCGTACGCAGTCACGGAGATCCTCTACAACGGCGGCACGCTGCTGCGTCAGAACATCTTCTATCCCACGAACATCAGCACGCTCGGTCAGCTGCCGCTGGTGGTCGTGAGCCACGGCAACGGGCACAACTACCAGTGGTACGACCATCTGGGCCTGCATCTGGCCTCGTGGGGCTTCGTGGTGATGAGCCACGAGAACAACACCGGTCCTGGGCCTGATTCGGCCGCGCTCACCACGCTCTCCAACACGGATCACTTCCTCGGCAACCTCGCGACGATCGGCGGCGGCGCGCTCCAAGGCCATGTTGACAACACGCGCATCGCCTGGATCGGCCACAGCCGCGGGGGTGAGGGCGTGGCTCGCGCCTACGATCGCCTGTTCGACGGCACCAACATTGCCGTCAACTACACGCGCTCGGCCATCAAGCTTGTCTCCAGCATCGCGCCGACGGACTTCCTCGGTCCTGCCAGCGCCTATCCGCACGATGCCAACTACCACCTCTGGGTGGGCGGCGCCGATTCCGATGTCACCGGCTGCGCCGACTGCAACATCTGCCAATCCTTCCACCTGCTCGACCGCGCCGAGGGCACGAGCCACTCGATCTCCCTGCACGGCGTGGGGCACGGTGCCTTTCACAACGGAGGAGGCGATCTGTGGGCCAGCGGTCCCTGCATCGTCAGCCGGGCCGATACGCACGTGCTGATGAAAGTGCACCTGCTGCCGCTGTTGCAGCACTACATCTTCGGCGCTCCGGCAGCCAAGGATTTCTTCGTGCGGCAATGGGAGAGCCTGGCTCCGCCCGGCGTGCCCAACTCCACTTGCGTCGTCGTCGACATGCAGTACACCGAGGGTGCGGCTCGCCAGCCGCGCGTGATCGACAATTTCCAGACCCAGAACGCGACCAATCTCTCCTCGTCGGGTGCCGCCGTGACCTTCACGGTCGACAACCTGACGGAGGCTCGACTCGACGATCTGGATTCCGCCTTCACCGCCAGCGGCTCGGATGTCATGAACGGCATGACCATGGGAGCGGCGAACGACACGACGCGTGGCATCGTGTTTCAGTGGACCAACGCGGACCGCGATCTGATGTTCGAGGTGCCGGCGGGCCAGCGCGACCTGCGCGGCTTTGAAGCCCTCAGCTTCCGAGCGGCGCAGTGCGCTCGTGATGCCAACACCACTGCCACGCTGGGCGATCTCGTCTTCCAGGTGGCTCTGCGCGACGAGGCCGGCCGTCGCGCGCAGCTTTCGATTCGCGCCTACGGAGGCGGGATCGAGGAACCCTATCAGCGCACGGGCTGCGGCACGGGCGCGGGCTGGGGCAACGAGTTCGAGACCGTGCGCATGCCTTTGCGCGATTTCCGGCGCATCCAGAACCAGCTCGATCTGTCGCGTATTGATCGCATCGAGTTCCTGTTCGGCCCCGGCTACGGCGACGCGCGCGGCCGTCTGGGCCTCGATGATGTGGAGTTCCACCGTCCATGAAGATTTTCACAGCCCTGAGCGTGGCGTTCGTCGTGTTGGCGGGAGCCGGCTGGCTGGCGGCGCGGCAGGACCGCACTCCGGTCGCGGTCGAACATCCCGCAGCGCCCGACACTTCGGTGCAGAACACGCCGGTGCGCGCTCTGCTGCTGGCCCAGCCCTTCGAGCTCGAGAAACCCGCGACACACCACTGGCGCGCGGAGCAACCGCAGTACCTGCGCGGCTGGATTCTGGTGCTGGAGTGCGATCCGTCGCTGCTGGCCCGGCGTCAGACCGTCGAGCCGCTGCTGGCGAGCGACGGCGAGATGCTGGAGCGCATCAACGAAGGCGCCAAGCATGGTCGCGTGATTGCTGTCCTTCCGCGCTTCGAAACGGGAGAGCCGGGCGCGCCCAAGGCCTTCGCCTTCGTGGAGATCGAGCGCGCGGAAGCGGTCGATGCCGTGCAGGCGCTGCGGAGCTTTGAGCGCGCGGGCGATGCGCTGAGGCTCTCGGCCGAGGCTTGGCAGAGTGCCCGTGCACGAGGTGGCGAGGCAATTCGCTTCGAAGACCGTACGCAGTTGGAAGAACACTGTGCCCAGCTGATCCTCGAGCATGCGCCGGAAGACCGCGCGCAGGCGGAGGGCTGGCTGATCCCGCGCTGAGCCCTCCGCGCTCAAACCGTCGGCGCTGAATCGTCAGTCTGGCCGCGTGAAGCGCAAGACCCACGAGTCAAACGACTCGTAGGACTGGCCGCAGCAGCGCGAGGCAAGGGCATTGAGGCTCACGAAGAGCCCGTCGAGCGCGCCGCCGAGCTTGACCTCGTTGAAGTGCATCAGCTGCGGCAGCGGCCGCGAGTACTGGTAGGCGCAGGCCGCTTCGAAGCGCAGGCCGCGGCGCTCGAGCTCGGCGCGGGTCTGCGTGTGCGTCCACGCATTCAGCTCGCGCACGGGCAGCAGCGCCTTGGTTTCGCGACGGCGGCGCATGCCGCGCGAGTCACGTTGGATGTCGCCGATCACCAGCGTTCCGCCGGGCTCCAGAGCGCGCAGCAGGCCGTCGAAGAAGGCCTGCGGATCGGGTGAGAAGCTCAAGACTCCGGAGCAGACCACCAGCGGATACGGCCGCTCGCCCTCGCCCGGAAAGGGCGGTGCTTCGCCATAGCCGACGCGGCCGCGTGCGGAGTGCAGACCGCAGGCTCGCGCGTTCTCTTCGGCGTGCCGCACCATCTCCGGACTGGGGTCGAAGAAGTCCAGTGTCTGCGTGCCGGCGCGCAGGGCCGCCTCGATGCCGACCCAGCCTGCACCGCACCCGAAATCGAGCACGCGATCGAAGCGCTGCGCCGGCGTGAAGTGCCCGACGAAGCGCCGCATCCAGCGGTAGTGCTTCCACCCCGGCTTGCCCGGCTGCAGGTTCCAGCCCGCGGCGTTGCTGTCGAATTTCTCGCGCGTGGCCTGCGGGGAGAGCACATGCGTCACGCGTCGGCCGACCAGCAGCGTGCCCGCCAGTCCCGTGGCGCCCTTCAGCGCCTCGCGCTTGCCGAGCGTACGGCGCTGGATGCCGCGCGTCGAGAGCTCGTAGATCGCACCGAGGTGCACCAGCGGCCACAGCGCCTCGCGCCACTGCGCCAGCTCCGCTTCCGTGCGCGCACCTTCCAGGAACAGCAGGCAGGCTCCGTTCTCGCTCAGCTGCGACCGCACGAAGCTCAGCAGCTCGTTCTTCGCCGCGGCGGCCGCGTGTTCCTGAGCCGGAACGCAGCACAGCGCATGCTGTCCGTCGGAGTGCATCAGCATCGGCTCATCGCCGATCGTGCGCACGCGCTCGGGCTTGAGTCCGAGATCCTGCAGCACGAGCGTCAGGGGTTGGGCCTTGAGGGGGCGCAGCATGGGAGCGGGCAGTCTAGTGTCCGGGTGCTGCAGTTTCCTCACCCGTCGCGGTTCGAGCGGATCGCAAGGCTCAGGGCGTAGGTGGCCTCGTCGCTGGCGCAGAAGACCGAGTGCATGCAGGTTGACTCCAGTCCGTGGTTGGGCAGCAGGATCACATCGCCGGCCCGCAGCAGCCAGCCATGGCCCGCATCGGCGAGGAAAGCGGTGAACTCGGGGCCGCGGTTGAGCAGCGCGCCGAGCTCACCCTGACCGGGCAGCGCCAGCTCGCGGCGCAAGCCGGCTGGGTCGCCGACCCGTGCTCGATGCTGCCGCCAGCGCGCCGGCTCGGGGAACAGTTGCTGGCGCACCCAGCTCAGCTGGCCTTCCTCGAGCGCCTGCGTGAACTCGGCGATGCGCTGGCACAGATCCTCCGTCGAGAGCGCCAGCCAGAAGGTCTCACCGGCGAGTTGCGCGTAGCACACACCCAGCTGTCCCAGCGTGCCATCAGGGGCGAACGCATCGTGGTGAAACAGAGCGCCGCCTCCGGGAGCGTTCCAGTAGGCGATGTCCTGCGTGAACAGCAGCGGTTCGCCCGTCAGGGCTTCGATCCAGCTCTTCAGGTGACGCTCGCCGCGCAGCGCCGCTGCGCAAGGCAGGGTTGCGGCGGCAAGTTGCGCGACCTCGCGGTTGAGCGCCAGATCGGGTGCCGCATCGTCGCGGCCTTCGATCCCAGCCGAGACGCGGACGCGCAGCGAAGCATCGTCGGGGTGCGTCGAGAGCCAGCCGGACTTGAGCCACAGCCTCGGCGGGCGGCGTGATCGGATCGGAGTCGCCTCAACGCGCTCGATGTCGCGCTCCGGATCGGCCAGCGGCGCACGTGCCGGAGTCAGCGACCACTCGTCTTCGATGGAATGCAGCCAGCGCAGCAGAGACTGACTCTGTGGCTCGGCGCTGGCTTCCCGGTGCCACTCCAGACTTTCTGCGATGGCGGTTGCCTCGCGCTCGACCAGCGGCAGGAGCGCACCCGGCAGGACGATGGGGCGGGCTGTGCGCCAGCGCCGGTGGAAGGCGGCATTGCTCGGTGTGATGCGCGCCGGAGGCAACCCGGCGAGCGCCGGTTCGAACTCGAGGAACTCGCCGTGCCACTGGCCGCGGCGCGTGAGGTCGAACTGCGCGGTGCGGATGCGCTCTGCGGCGCGCAGGAAGGAGGCCGGCTCGTCTCCGTGCAGCGAAAGCACCCCGCGGGCACCGGGGCAGTGCTCGCGGTCAGGCGCGAGAATCAGTTCCGCAAGCATGTCCATCGGGATGCGCGTCGTGACGTGATCGGCGACAGCACTCTACAACACGGCGGGGGCGATGCTGTACGCTTCCCGGTCGCATGAGCGCTCCCCGTTACCGACTCGTGGGCCTGAGCCTGCCCGTCGATGCGCCGCAGACGGCGCTGGTCGAAGCCTTTGAGCGCAGGACCGGTCTGGGAATGGCAGAGGTCGATTCCCTGCAGATGGTCAAGCGTTCGCTCGATGCGCGTCGCGAGGGCGGAGCGCCGAAGCTGAGCTTCGTCTACCAGCTCGAATTCGGCTTGCGCTCGGACAGCTCGGCGCGGCGCAGCCCAGCGCTGGGGCGCCTGGAGAAGAGCGGCGCCCTGCTGCCGGCGCGGGTGCTGCCGAAGCTGCGCGTCGAGCGCGCGGCCGAAGAACTGCGGGTCGGGCGCACGCCGATCGCGGTGCTGGGTGCCGGGCCCGCGGGGCTGTTCGCAGCCTGGATGCTGGCCGCGCAGGATCTGCCGGTGGTGGTGATCGATCGCGGATCGAACATCGAACGACGCGGACGCGAGCTGGTGCGTTTTCACCGCACGCGCATTCCGGATCCGGAGTCCAATCTGCTGTTCGGCGAGGGCGGCGCGGGTACGTACTCCGATGGCAAGCTGTACACGCGCGTCGACGATGAGTGGGAGCTGCCGATCGTGCGCGAATTGGTGGCCTGCGGCGCACCGGCGGAGATCCTTTACGACTCGCGTGCTCACATCGGCACCGACAAGCTGCACCGTGTGCTGCCGGCACTGCGCGCGCGGCTGATCGAGCGCGGAGTCGAATTCCGCTGGAACACGCGCGTCGACGGATTGAAGGTGCGCGAACGCAAAGGCGTGCGCAGCGTCACCGCCATTGCGACCAGTGCTGGCGATCTGGAGTGCCGTGCGCTGGTGCTGGCGCCCGGACACAGCGCGCGCAGCACCTTCGCGATGCTGCTCGCTGCCGGAGTCGCGCTGGAATCCAAGCCCTTCCAGCTCGGCATGCGCATCGAACACCCTCAGGAACTGATCGACCGCGCGCAGCTGGGGCTGGGTGCCGCCGCGGAGTCGGTGGGCGCGGCCTACTACGCGCTCGTCAGCAAGCACAGCGAGCAGGCGAATGCCGCATTTTCCTTCTGCATGTGCCCGGGTGGCCGTATCGTCGCCAGCGTCAACGAGCCGGGGTACCTGTGCACGAATGGCATGAGCAACTCACGCCACTCCTCGCGCTGGGCCAACGCGGCGCTGGTGACGACGATCCCCGCCAGCGCGGATCCGCTCGGCGGAGTGGAGCAGCAGCGCGCGCTGGAACAGCGTTTCTTCGAGGCCGGCGGCGCTGACTACACCGCTCCCGCGCAGCGCGCGAGCGATTTTCTCGCCCGACGCGAATCGCGCGGCGCGCTGCACAGCTCCTACGGCTTCGGCACGGTGCCGGCGCGCCTCGACGCGTTGCTGGAGCCGCAGCTGGTGGCGGCACTGGAACAGGCGCTGCTGCGCTTTGAGCGCACGATCCCCGGCTTTGCGGGCGATCAGGGCCTGTTCGTGGGACTGGAGTCGCGCAGTTCCGGCCCGGTGCGCATGCCGCGCGGACGCGAGGATTCTCGCGCCGCGGGCTTTGACAACCTGTTCCCTGTGGGCGAGGGCGCGGGTTGGGCGGGGGGCATCATGAGCGCCGCCATCGACGGCGCGCGGGCGGCCCGGGCGCTGGTGGAGCGCGGTCTGGTCATCGCACGGTAGAATCAGTTGCCATGAAGAACGGCCCCCAACCCCCGCGGGATGTTCCCGAGCGCCGCAAGGTCACCACCCAGGGCCTGCGTCGCATGAAGGAGCGCGGCGAGCGGATCAGCGCCCTGACGGCCTACGACCAGCTGATGGCGGAGTTGATCGACCAGTCCGGGGTCGATCTGATTCTGGTGGGTGACTCGGTGGCGATGACCATGCAGGGTCAGGCCACCACGGTGGGCGTCACGATGGAGCAGATGCTCTACCACTGCTCGATCGTCACGCGCGGCGTCGAGCGCGCGCTGGTGGTCGGCGACATGCCGTTCATGTCCTACCAGGTCAACTCCGACGACGCGCTGCGCAACGCGGGCCGCCTCGTCAAGGAGGCTGGTGTGGAGGCCGTCAAGCTCGAGGGCGGTTCGGTGATCTGCGCCACCGTGCGCCGCATCGTCGACGTCGGCATTCCCGTGATGGGGCACCTCGGTCTCACCCCGCAGTCGATCCACAAGTTCGGCACCTACCAGGTTCGCGCGACCGAGCCCGAAGAGGCGGATGAGCTGCGGCGCGATGCGCGCGCGCTGGAAGACGCGGGCGCCTTCGCGATCGTGCTGGAGAAGGTCCCGGCCGCGCTGGGCACGGAAATCGCCCGGTCCGTCTCGGTGCCCGTGATCGGCATCGGAGCGGGTGCGGGCTGCGACGGGCAGATCCTCGTTTCGCACGACATGCTGGGCCTGTATACGCGCTTTCATCCGCGCTTCGTACGCCGTTATGCGGAGCTTGGAAAAGAGATGCGCAAGGCCTTCGGGCACTTCGTGGGCGATGTCAAGAGCGGGGAGTTCCCTGCCCGCGACGAAAGCTACTGAAGAGTCCTGAATCCATTTGAGGGGAGTGCGGCAATTCGACTGCAGTGCCGCGAGCCTGCGTTCCGAATAGGAGTCCTGTCCGGGGAGCGACCCCGGAAGATCCTCCATCAACGCAGCACATTCTCCAGCCATGAACAAGGTTCTGATCGTGGACGACTCGTCCACCATGCGCAAGATCATCCAGCGTGTCCTTCGCCAGGCGGATATCGCCGTCGACAACGTGATCGAGGCGGCCAACGGCGTCGAAGGTCTCGCCGCACTCGAGTCCAACCCCGACATCGGGCTCGTGCTCTCGGATGTCAACATGCCGGAGATGAACGGCATCGACTTTGTGCGCAACCTGCGCACGACGCGCACCAAGGAGGCTCTGCCCGTGATCATGGTCACGACCGAAGGCGGCGGCGAGATGGTCAACACGGCCATGGAACTGGGCGCCAACGGCTACGTCTGCAAGCCCTTCACGCCCGAGTCGATCCGCAGCGCTCTAGAACCCTTCGTTTCCTGAGGCGTTATGGAAGACAGTCTCGAGGACCTCTCGATGCAGCTGAGTGCCGCGGTTGACGAGATCACCGCGTCGATGCTGCCGGATGCCCAGTTCGGCGGCGCTGCCGCGGCTGTGGACAATCCAGACACTCACCGCGCGCGGATCCGCTTTCGCGGCCCGCTCGCGGGCGAAGTGCGGCTGCGCTGCGATCCGCTCGCAGCCGACTCGATCGCGCGCAGCCTGCTGATGATGGGGCCATCCGATCCGATGAGTGCCGAGGAACTGCGCGATGCGCTGGGGGAGTTCACCAACCTCGTCAGCGGCGCGTTCAAGACGCGCGCGCTTGATCCCCGGGGCACGTACACGCTCAGCGTCCCCGAGTGGAGCCCGGCCGAGCAACCGGCATCCGGGGCCCTGCAGGGCGCCGTCGGTCTGGCACCGGCAGGCGGGCTGGCCCGGATCGAGGTCTGGCTCGATTCGGCGCCTGCGCGTCAAGAATCGCCCGGCGCCTAGTCGATGGCGAGTCCATCGTCCCATGAACCACGCCACGCTGCTTGAGCCCGTTCTTCAGCGCATCTGCGCCGACCTGGCAATGATCGCTGACAAGCCCTTCGTGCTGCAGAAGCTCGAGAGCGCCCGCGTCGAGAGCCGGGTGGCCGGGGCGCGCTCCATTCACATCTCCTTCAAGCTGGGTTTTCAGCACAGGGGACGCGTGCTGCATGGCTGCCTCCTGATGCCGCTGCAGGATGCGATCACGCTGGCTTCCTACCTGATGCTGATCCCGGATGACGCCATCAAGCCCAAGCGCAGTCTGACGATGCTCGACAGCGGCCTCAAGGACGCCATGATCGAGATCGGCAACTTCGTCGGCGGAGCTGTCGATGCGGCGCTGCGCGAGTCGGGCATGGAGGATATCCGCGTGCGCTCGGAGTCTTGTCAGGGCGTCAAGCCCAACGTGCGTCCGGCCTTCTTGCACGAAGAAGGTGCGCCGCTTCTCGTCGGCAAGGCGCGCCTGCAACTGGCCCAGTGGCCGGCCTTCGACGCGATCCTGCAGCTGCCGGAACTGGAACCGGCGACGAGCGCGGCCAGCTAGAGCGCGGCAGAGGCCTCGGGCCGGAACGCCATCAGGGCTTCTTCAGCTTCTGGAACAGCGCGCCGAGGTTGGTGCCCAGCTGGCGCGGAGCGGCTTGCTGCAGCGCGTTGTCGATCTCCTTGGCGTCGACCGACTCTTCCGAGCCGAGCAGCGCGCCGCGCGAATCCAACCGTGAGAGGGAGACACGCTGCTTGCCCGCATCGATCTGACTGATGCGCACATCAACCTCGTCGCCGACCTTGAACAGATCCTGCGCGCGACGCACTCGTTCCTTGCCCATCTGCGAGAGGTGCAGCAGGCCTTCGATGCCCGGCTCCAACTCAACGAAGGCGCCGAACTCGGAGAGCCGCGTGATGCGCGCGCGGATCACCATGTCGAGCGAGTAGCGTGAACCCACGCCCTGCCAGGGATCGGGCTCCAGAGCCTTCATCGACAGCGCGATGCGCTTGCCGTTTTCCTTGATCTCAAGGATCTCCGCCTCGACGCTGTCGCCGATCGCGATGACTTGCGAGGCGTTTTCGGTGCGCTTGCGCGAGATGTTCGAGACGTGCACCATGCCCTCGAGGCCGCCGCCGAGGTCCACGAAGGCGCCGAAGGGCTCGACGCGCACGACCTTGCCGCTGACGCGCATGCCGGTGGACAGGCGCCCCACGCTCTCCTTGCGCTGCGCATCGCGCTCACGATCGAGGATCACGCGGCGCGAGACCAGCACGCGCTTGCGCGTCTTGTCGACTTCCATCACCTCGCAGGTCAAGTTCTGGGTCAGGAAGGCGGCCAGCGTCTCGCCCTGCTTCATGCCCACCTGCGAGGCGGGCATGAAGGCGCGCACGGCGCCGATCATGAGCTCCAGTCCGCCGGCATTCTGTCCGGTGACGCGCGCCTTGACGCAGGCGCCGACTTCGATGTCGCTGCCTTCGGTGACAAGCGGCGCCTTCTTGCGCACGAGCTTCCACAGATCGTCCTCGCGTCCGTTGAGCTTGAACTCGTAGGTCTCGCCGACCTTGGGCGCTTCCGAGAACTCGCTCAAGGCCGCGACGCCCTGCATGCGCGGGCCCAGTTCGACGAAGACATCGTTGCCGCTGATGCCGACGATCGCGCCCCGCATCAGGTCGCGCTCGGAGCCCTTGCCGCCCTTGCCACCGGAAGCGCGGGGCTGGTCGAGGTCCTGGAGGTTGACGCCTTCGAGGGCGGCTTCGATCTCGCGGGAAAGTTGGTCGTCGTTCGGACGGTTCATACTGTTGTCAGTCTAGTGCGCGGCGGCCTGCGAGGCCAGCCGTACCTAACCCGGGCGGCGGTGGACGGAAGTGGTGCTGGCCTGCGCGCTGGCCCACAGCACCAGCTCGCCCACGTTGACGTGCGGCGGCCGCGTCAGGATCCACAGCACGGCCTCGGCGACATCCTGCGGCTGCAAGGGGTCGACGCCCTGATAGACAGCCTTGACGCGCGCTTCATCGCCGCGCAGGCGCACGTTGCTGAACTCCGTGTTGGTCACCATGCCCGGATCGACGGTCGAGAAGCGCACGCCGCTGCCCACGTGCTCAAGCCGCAGCGCCTCGTAGATGGCGCGCACGGCGTGCTTGCTGGCGCAGTAGACGCCGCCGCCGGGATAGACCTGTCGGCCGGCCACGCTGCCGATCATCAGCACATCGCCGCGGCCGCGCGCCAGCATGCCCGGCAGCAGCGCGCGCGTGACGCTCAGGACGCCCATCACGTTGGTGTCGATCACGCGCTGCCAATCCGCGGGATCGCCCGCCGAGAGCTTGTCGACGCCCAGCGCGAGACCGGCGTTGTTGATGACGATATCGACTTCCATTCCGGCGAGCTCGCGCTCCACGGCGGCCCTGTCCGTCACATCCAGGGCGAGCACGCCCGCTCCGCCGAGCTCGACGGTCAGCTGCTGCAGCCGATCCGCGCGGCGCGCGCACAGCACCAGCTCTGCTCCGGCGCCGCGCAGCGCACGCGCGCAGGCCAGTCCGATGCCAGAGCTCGCGCCGCTGATCCACGCCCGTCTGCCCGCCAGCGGGCCGTCCTTTCCGCCGTCCCTGGAATCTGCCCGTGCATTCATGCCGATCATCGTAGCGCGGGGCGGCGGGCGGGAAACAGTTTCCGCATCGCAGGTCGGTTCAAGAAAGCTGCTCGCGTCGCCCGAAGAGCGCTGCGTGATCCTCCTCGGATTCTGTCTGTCCGTGCTGCTCGAAACCCCGAGTGCACCGGACGCCCTGCTCGTGCACGGCGGCCGCATTCTCGTGGGCGATGCGCGCGGCAATGTCGCCACCGCAGTGCTCGCAGAAGGTCCCCGCATCGTGGCGATCGGCTCACTGCAATCGGTCAGCGAGCATCCCGCCGCTGCGCGTGCGCGGCGCCTGGATCTTGCGGGCGCCGTGGCGCTGCCCGGCCTGCAGGACGCGCACGTCGACCTGCAGGCGATGACGGAGGGGCGCGCCAGCGAGGACTTCTGTGACGTCAAGAGCGCGGAGGAGCTGCTCGAGCGGCTCGCCGCACTGTGTGCCGAGCGTCCCGAGGGCAGCTGGATCCTGGCGCGGGGGCTCGATCC
Organism: Planctomycetia bacterium; assembly: GCA_005799545.1. Taxonomy (GTDB): domain Bacteria; phylum Planctomycetota; class UBA1135; order UBA1135; genus SYGM01. The sequence continues at coordinate 12,104 of SYGM01000099.1, forward strand.
TTCGCGTTGGCCGAATCCGCGACTGGTGTCCGCCGGCGAGCTCTCGAGTCGCTGTCCGTTCCACCCGCTGCTGATCGAGCTGCGCGGAGGAGATGCGGCGCTCGCCAATCAGCGCGCGCTGGAGCTCGCCGGGCTGGACGGTCCGCTCAATCCGCCCCCGCGCATCGTCGGCGGCCGCGTCGTGCTGGGTGACAACGGTCATGCCAGCGGTCTTCTGATCGGCGCGGCGCGCGAGCTGGTGCGCGCGCGCATTGCGCCGCCGCTGATGAGCCTGTGGGAGTCGCAGTATCCGCTCGTCGAGGAACAGCTGCTCGCGCGCGGACTGGTGTGCGTGCACGATCTGGGCACGCAGCAGGAATTCCTGCGTTTTCTGGAGCGCAGGCGCGCCGCTGGCCTGCTGCGCCTGCGCGTCGTGGCCTATCCGTCGCTGGGGCTTGATCCGCTGGCGGTCGAAGTCGGTCCGCGCCGGACGGATGCGCCGCTGGATCTCTTGAGCATGCCCGGCGTGCATCTTGCGCTCGATGCGGGGCTTGGTTTTCGCAACGCCGCCCTGCTCGAGCCGTACGCGGACAGCGCGGGCGACAGCCTGGAAGAGCGCGGTGTGCTGCTGATCGAAGAAGAACGCCTGGCGGGCCGTCTGATGGATGCCACGCGCCAGGGTCTGGAAGTCTGCATCGAAGCACACGGCGATCGCGCTGTGCGTACCGCGGTCGATGCATGGGAGCGGCTCTCGGCCGGACTGCCCCAAACGCGCTCGGCGCGACTACGCATGCAGGGACTGGATCTGGTCGCACCGCGCGACTGGCCGCGCGTCTCGCAGCTGACGCTGGCGGTGGGGTTGGAGCCCGCGCGCGTCTGGCTGGAGCCGCAGGTCCGCGCGCTTGGGCCGCGACGCATCGAAGAGCAGGCTGGCTGGCGCGCGCTGGCATCTCAGCAGAAGCTTCTGCAGCTTGGCAGCGGAGCCGGCGAGGCGAATGGATCCGATCCGCGACGCGTGCTGTTCGCGGCGCGCAGTGCCGCGCCCAAAGGGCTCGCCTTGAGCGGCGCGCAGGCGCTGCAGGCGATGACGCGCGCCCCCAGTGAACTTGCGGGTGAAGCGGCGCGGCGCGGCGCGCTGGAGGTCGGCCGGATGCTCGATCTGACCGTGCTATCCGGCGATCCGACGCGCTTGGATCCAGCCCGGCTGCTGGAGCTGGAAGTGCGGGCCACCGTGATCAACGGCCGCGTGGAATTCTCGCGCCGTTGAAGCCGCCGGAGCGGGTATCTTGACGATCCGCATGGTCGAGATCCGCATTCAATACGCCGGGGGCTTGCGTACGCAGGCCCGCCACATGCCCTCGGGGCAGACGCTCATCACGGACGCTCCGCTGGATAACCACGGTCGCGGCGAGAGCTTCTCGCCGACGGACCTCGTCGCGACGGCGCTGGGCTCCTGCATGCTGACGATCATGGGGCTTGTCGCCGAGCGTCATGGCTGGAACATCGAGGGCTCCGAGGCGGTCGTGGTCAAGCAGATGGTCGCGCAGCCGGTGCGTCGCATCGGTTCATTGACGGTGCGGCTCTCCATCCGCGGCGCGCGCGACGAGCGTGCGCGCGAGACGCTGCAGCGCGCCGCGCTGACCTGCCCGGTGCACCAGAGCCTGGGCGCGGAAGTTCAGCTGCCGGTCGAATTCGAGTGGCTCGAGTGAGGATCGCGGCCCGAGACTTGCGCTTTACCTGGCCCGGCGGCGTGCAGGCCATCGATGGTCCGCAGTTCGAGTGGAGCGCGCCGGGGCTGATCGCGCTGATCGGCCCCAACGGCAGCGGCAAGAGCACGCTGCTGCGGCTCCTCAGCGGGCTCCTGGCGCCGGATTCCGGCTCGATTCTCATGGACGGCGAGCCGATCCCTGTGCGCGATCCCAAGGCCTGCGCCCGGGCGGTGGCGCTCGTGCCCCAGTTTCTGCCGCGGCTTCCGGAAGTGTCCGTCCGGGACTTCGTGCTCTCGGGGCGTTACGCGCATCTGGGCAGCTGGAATCGCCCTGGTCCCGGTGACGCCGCATTGTGTGCGCGCGCGCTCGCGGAGTGCGATCTGATCGGGCTGGAGCAGCGCTCCATGGCGGAGCTTTCCGGCGGCCAGCGGCAGCGCGTGCTGATCGCGCGCGCGCTGCTGCAGGAAGCCTCCGTGCTGCTGGTGGATGAGCCCACCAGCGCGCTCGATCCGGAGCATCAGGTGCAAGTCTTCGAATTGCTGGAAGCCCAGCGCCGCCAGGGCCGGCTGGTGATCGCTGCCACGCATGATCTCAATCTGGCGGCGCAGTACAGCACGCACATTGTGCTGCTCGAACGCGGGCGCATCGTGGCGCAGGGAGGACCGCTGGATGTGCTGCGTCCTTCCGTGTTGCGGCCGGTGTATGGCTCGCATCTGGTGTTCGATTGCGCGCACGGCGCGCACGGCGACTACCCCGTCGTGCGCGTGACGCGCCCGGAGACGGCCCCTCGCTCTCAGGGCAGCGCGAGCACGTAGTCGGCGATCCGCAGACGCTCGGCCTCGGACAGCGTCAGGAACTTCACCATCGGCATCAGGTACTGCTTGCC
>SYGM01000100.1 GCA_005799545.1 Planctomycetia bacterium
CCATGTCGCCATCATGAGGGTCAGGGCCTGACGCTGCCCGCCGCTGAGCGTTCCCATCGGCGCTTCCAGCCGATCTTCCAGACGCATTCCGAGACGGGCCACGCGCTGACGGATCTCTGCGCGCAATTCCCGATCGAGGGCCGAGACCAGACCGCGGCTCTGTCCGCGTCGGGCCGCCAGCGCGAGGTTCTCGGCGATGCTCATCGAGCCGGCTGTGCCCTGGAACGGATTTTGGAACACGCGTCCGATCCAGCTCGCGCGCTCATGCTCCGCCAGAGCGGTCAGATCGCGACCTTCCAGATGGATCTGCCCCGCTTCGCAGCGCACGGAGCCAGCAATCGCGCTGAGCAGCGTCGACTTGCCCGATCCGTTCGTTCCGATGATCGTGACGCACTCGCCCCGCGCGATGCGCAGGTCCACGCCATCGAGCGCCAGCACTTCATCCACACCACCTGCGTGGAAGCGCTTGCACAGACCTGCGAGGATGAGACCGCTCACGCGGCTGCCTCCCCGGATCGGGCGCGGATCCAGCGCGGAGCCATCAGCGCCAGCAGCACGAAACCGGCCGTGATGAGCTTGAGATCGTTGGGGTCCAGACCCCAGCGCAGCGCGATCGCCACCAGCAGCCGGAACAGCACCGAGCCCATCACTGCGCCGATCAGCAGCGTGCCCAGACCCGCGCGTCCGACCAGTGCTTCCCCGATGATCACGCTGGCAAGCCCCCAGACGATCATGCCGATGCCCATCTGAACATCGGCAAAGCCTTGGTACTGCGCCAGCATGGCGCCGGAGAGCGCGCACAGCCCGTTCGCCAGCGCGAGTCCCAAGATCACCTGCCGATCCACGGAAACACCCAGCGCGCGCATCATCTGCGGGTTGTCACCGCTGGCGCGCAGCGCCGTGCCTAGACGAGTCTTCAGGAACCAGAACAGCAGCGCGGTGCCCGCCGTCACGCACAGCGCCAGTCCCGCCAGCGCGCCCAGATCGGCCTTGCGCACCGGCCAGCCGAGCAGCGTGGCATCACCCTTGCCCGCGTGTTCGCTGAAAGTCCGGATCAGCGTGGGGGATTCGAGCAGCGGAACATTGCTGCGACCCATGACATGCAGGTTGATGGAGTAGAGCGCTGTCATCACCAGAATGCCGCTCAGCAGTCCGTTGATCCGCAGCCTGGTGTGGATGAAACCGGTCAAGGCGCCGGCTGCACAGCCCGCGACGAAGGCCAAGGCCGTCGCGATGTGGGGATCGACGCCGCTGATGATCAGCACCGCAGCGACGGCGGCTCCGAGCGTCAGCGAGCCATCGACCGTGATGTCGGGAAAATTGAGTACGCGGAAGCTCAGGTAGACCCCCAGACCCAGCAGTGCGAGGATCAAACCGATCGACAGCGCGCCCAGCAGCAGCGTCATCGGCTCTGCTCCTGTCCGAGGATCAGCTGGGCTCGCTGGCGGAGCTCATCGGGAAACCGGATGCCTAGGCGTGAAGCCGCGGCGGGATTGAGCGCCAGCCATGTCGCCTGATCGACACCCAGCGGCATTCTGGCAGGGTCGGCGCCGGAGAGCACTTCGATGGCGAGCTGTGCAGCGCGGGCGCCGTTGCGCTCAAAGTCACGCGCGATGGTGAGTACCGCGCCCTTGTGAATCGTGTCCGGAGCAAAGCCGATCACCGGTATCGCTTCCCGATCGGCGGCCGCGGCGATCCGCGCAAAACCCGAAGCCGATGCACTGTCCAGAATCTGGCAGATCGCATCCGGCCTTCGCGAGCAGAGCGCGAGAGCAGCGTCGCTGACCTCGCTTACGGAAGTGACACCGATCGCGACCACAGCGAGCTTGCGTGCGGCCGCTACGCGTTCCAACTGCTCCTTGTAGAGCACGGAATTCACCTCGCCGGGAACGAACAGCGTTCCGATGCTCCTGATGTCCGGTCGCAGGCGCAGCAGCAGTTCGACCCCTTCCTCGATGGGGGCCGGCACATCCGAGCCGATCACGTTGGGGACATGCTCGGTGGCGCTCTTCGCCGCTCCTGCGGTGACACCACTCGCCACCAGTGCGTATACGATCGGCTTGTCCTTGATGCGACGCAACGCGGCCTGAAGCGCGGGCGTGGCGAGCGGAATCACCAGTTCGCCGTCACCGCTCGCGACCGCATCCATGATCGTCGCAAGGGTGCTGATGTCGCCCTGTGCGCTGCGCACACGCAGTGTGCAATTCACGCCCTCGATCCAGCCGGCCTCGCGGAAGCCGCTGCGAACGCCTCGGACGCACTGTTCCACCGTCTCGCTCTCGTTGTGGATCACAAGGTCGATGATGCGGTTGCGGGCCGGGGCCGAGCTGCGCACATACGGCCCGCGATTGGCCGCCTGCAGCACCGCTTCCGGCAGCTGAATGCCAAGGGCCTGCGCGCGCGCGGGATCGCACGCCACATCCAGCATCTCCAGTTGCCGGATCGGGATCCGCGCAGGATCCTCCCCGCGCAGGACGCGGGCCAGCACCGGAGCCGTGCGGCGTCCGACTTCGTGGAAAGCCACGCCGATGCCGGCGACAGCACCCTTGTCGACGTGCGTGGGATCGTCGGCGATCACAGGGATGCGTGCGTCGCTGGCAACCCGGATCAGTGCGTCGATGGCCTGCACGGCGGTGTTGTCGCCCACGGCCCAGATGCAGTCCGCACCGCGCGCAACCAGCGCCTGTGCGGCCATTGCGACGTCGCTGCTCGAAGTGATCGAGATCGCATCCAGCGTGAGGCTGCTCGACTCCAGTGCCTTGCGTGCGGCCTCGACGCGGCGTGAGGAGTTGGCCTCCGAGGCGTTGTAGACGACACCCATGCGCTTGCGCGGCGGCGTGATGCCTTGTGCCGCTGAAAGCAGCTTCTCCAGCGGCGGAAAAGAGCCGATGCCGGTGAGGAACGGCAGGTGGTCGTCGAGTGAGCGGCCTGCGCCTGCCGCCACCGGATCGAAGCAGTAGGTCAGCACGATCTTGTTGCGGCGCACCATCGAAGTGGCGGCTGCCAGCACCGGAGTGGAGAAGGTCACGATCGCGTCGAAGGACTCCGAGTCGAGTCCCTGCAGCATCGTCGCGATGCCGGCGATCTCGCCCTGGGCATGCACGCGCCGCACTTCCAGATTCCTGCCTTCTGTCCAGCCTTCGCGTTCCAACTCCTTCAGCAGACCCTGCATGCACTCCTCGACCGTCACCTCGGGCGCGAAGTAGGCCAGTGCGATGCGCGTGGGCCGTTCGAGCGGAGCGGGACGCGCTTTGCGGGCGTCGAGATCACCCCACAGCAGCACCAGCGCCGCAGCGGCGATCAGGAACAGGCCAAGCAGCACAGAGCGCCAGGTTGCGGACATGGGGGCGCAGCAGTTTAGCGACAGCAACGCGGGTCTGTGTGCCTTGGAAGCTCAGCGGCGCGCAGCTTGGCGCTCTTCATCTTCCCGCAGCAGCTCCTCTGCCAGCGCGAGCGCATGGCGGCTGACGTCCTGCGGAGCAGCGGACCTCGGATCCGCCCCGAAATCGGCCGCCTCCCAGCCGTGCAGCGCGGATTCCAGACGCTTGGCCAGATCGCTCGAAACACCCGCCGCGCTCAAGCGCTCCGCCAGCGTCTCGCGCGGCAGTGCGTGAAGCGCCACACCCAGGCGCAGGGCCAGAAACAGCTCGAAGGCGGTGCGTGCTCGCGCATCCGGGCGCGACAACTGCTCGCGCAGCGTCGCGACGGCGACGCGCGAGCGCTGCAGCTGTGCATCCAGCGGCTGC
>SYGM01000101.1 GCA_005799545.1 Planctomycetia bacterium
AGCCGCCGAAGACCGTGAAGTCCTGACTGAACAGGTACACCGGGCGGCCGTCGATCAGGGCGTGTCCCGTGACAACTCCGTCACCGAGGATCTGCTGCGACTGCATGTCGAAGTCCGTGCAGCGGTGCGTCACGAAGCGGTCGAGCTCCACGAAGGAGCCTTCGTCGACGAGGAAGTCGATGCGCTCGCGGGCGGTCAGCTTGCCCTTCTTGTGCTGCGCGGCGATGCGCTCGGGTCCTCCGCCGACCAGCGTCATCTCGCGCATGCGGTGCAGGCGTTCGAGCGGAGATTCGGGTGTCTGAGCGGGAGCCGGAGCCGGTACTTGGCCAGAGGACTGGGCGGAGGCCTTCGTGTCGCGGGGGGTGGACATGCGGAGGAGGAGTCTAGCGTTGGCTGGGTGTTCAGTGGGCGTGCGGATCTTCGACCAGTTCCATCAACACCCCGCCCGTGGCCTTGGGGTGGACGAAGGCGATGCGCGTGCCGTGGGCGCCGGGCTTGGGGACCTCGTCGATCAGCGCCACGCCGGCGGCCTTGAGGCGCGCGATGGCTTGCTCGCAGTTCTCGACTTCCCAGGCCAGATGGTGGATGCCCGGACCGCGCTTCACGAGGAAGTTGCGGATCGGCGAATCCTCGCCGACGGGCTCCACCAGCTCGACGCGCTGCGTGCCAGCGTAGAGCACGAGCACATTGACCTTCTGTCCGGGCACGAACTCGATTTCCGAGGCGGACATGCCGAACGCGCCCTCATAGACGGCGCGGGCGGACGCGAGGCTCTCGACGGCGATGGCGACATGGTGCAGGCGTCTCGCCACGCACTGCAGGGCTTGAGGGGTGGCGGTCACAGTACCTCCGGGGCCTGATAGCGGCCGAATTCCTTTTCCAGCACGGAGCAGATCTCCCCCAGCGTCGCGTAAATCGAGACAGCTGCGAGGATCGGTTCCATGAGATTGCGGCGCGTGCGAGCCGCATCGCGCACGGCCTCCAGCGCGGCGGCAACGCGCGTGCTGTCGCGCTGCGCGCGCACCTCCGCCAGATCGCGCAGCACTTCCGCGCGCGCAGACTCGCTGGGCCGGAAGATCGCCGGCGCGGGCTCCTCGACCTCGTACTGGTTGACGCCCACGACGATCTCCGACTTGGACTCGACCGCGCGCTGCCAGCTCAGAGCGCTCTTGTGGATCTCGCGCTGAATGAAGCCCGCTTCGATCGCCGCGACCGCGCCGCCGCGGCGGTCGACCTCGGCCATCAGAGCGCGGGCGCGGGCTTCGATCTCGTCGGTCAGCGCTTCGATGTAGGGCGCGCCGCCCAGCGGATCGACGACATCGGCGACACCCGACTCGTTGGCGAGAATCTGCTGCGTGCGCAGCGCCAGACGCGCGCTCTCGGCGGTGGGCAGCGAGAGCGCCTCGTCGCGCCCGTTGGTGTGCAGGGACTGCGTACCGCCCAGCACGGCAGCCAGTGCCTGGATCGTCACGCGCACCACATTGTTGTCCGGCTGCTGGCTCGTCAGCATCGAACCGGCGGTCTGCGTGTGGAAGCGCAGCATCCAGCTCTTCTCGTCGCGGGCGCCGAATTCCTCGCGCATGATGCGCGCCCACATGCGGCGCGCCGCGCGGAACTTGGCGACCTCCTCGAACAGGTGGTTGTGGGCATTGAAGAAGAAGGAGAGGCGCGGGCCGAAATCGTCGACCGCCAGTCCCGCCTCGATCGCGGCGCGCACATAGGCGCGGCCGTTGGACAGCGTGAAGGCCAGCTCCTGCACCGCGGTCGAGCCCGCTTCGCGGATGTGGTAACCCGAGATCGAGATCGTGTTCCACTGCGGCACGTGCTCACCGGCAAAGGCCATCAGATCCGTCACCAGACGCATCGAGGGCTGGGCCGGGAAGCGGTAATTGCCGCGCGCGGCGTACTCCTTGAGGATGTCGTTCTGCACCGTGCCGCGCAGCTTCGCGAGCTCGACGCCCTGCTTGCGCGCCAGCGCGCAGTACAGCGCCAGCAGCACGGGTGCCGTGGCGTTGATCGTCATCGAGGTCGAGACCTCGCCCAGCGGGATGCGCTCGAACAGACGCTCCAGATCGCGCAGCGAGTTGACCGGCACTCCGACCAGCCCCACCTCGGGTGCGGCGAGTTCGTGATCCGAGTCGTAGCCGATCTGCGTGGGCAGATCGAAGGCCACGCTCAAGCCCGTCTGACCGCTCTCCAGCAGCTGGTGGAAGCGGCGGTTGGTCTCGCGCGCGCTGGAGAAGCCGGCGTACTGACGCATCGTCCACAGCTGTCCGCGGTACATGTTGGTGCGCACACCGCGCGTGAACGGATACGCGCCCGGCAGGCCGCCATCGCCCGCACCGCCGTAGAGCGGATCGAGCTCCACGCCGGACGTGGTCACGAAGCGCGCCTTGCGCTCGGGCGCCTTCGCCCGGGCCTTGGCGTAAGGCCCCTGCAGCCATGACTCCAGCTCGGGGGGACGAGGTGTGCGGGAGGAGGGGCCGGAATCGGAGGCTTGGCTCATGCGGGTTACGACGCATTGTAGCGTCCGGATCGCTATTCTCTGCGGCGCCCATGTGGATGCTGTACGCGAGTCTGGGAGCGCTGATCGTCGGAGCGGTGCTCGCCGGGCTCCTGCGCTGGGCGCTGGCACGCCGGGGGGAGCCGCTGGGGCCCGTGGCGAGTGCACTTTGCGCGCTCGCGATCGCTCTGGCCTTCAACCCGTTTGTGCCCCACTTCGTCGCGACGCGCGAGGAACTCAGCCGCGACCGCTACCTCGATGATGAGGATCTGGGTCGCGCGCTCCTGTGCGGGGCGGTTGCGGTGGCACTCGCCTGCCTGCCGGTCTTACGCAGTGCTCGCGCTCCCTCCCGCACGCTGCCTCCCGCTGCCGGATTGCGCACAGAGTTGCCCGCAGGGGTGCGCACAGGGTTGGCTGCCGTGCTGGCCCCCGTGCTGGCCCCCGTCTTGGCCGCGCTGCTGCTGCCCTCGCTGCTCGATCCGGGGCTGGGCCGCGAGCTGCCGCTCACCAACGACGAGCACGCGTACCTCTATCAGGCCGAAGTGTTCGCACGCGGGAAGCAGACCGAGTCGCTGGGAGCGCTGGCGGAGTTTTACACCGCACCGCAGACGCAGGTCGCCGACGGACAGATCTTCTCGAAGTATCCGCCCGGGCATTCGGCACTGCTCGCTCCGGGAGCATGGCTGGGCTGGCCGCCGCTGATTCCCCGCCTGCTCGCCGCGCTGTGCCCGCTGCTGGTGTTCCTGCTGGCGCGCCGCATGGGCAGCGCGCGGCCGCACTGGGCAGCCTGGCTGATGGCGCTCTCACCATGGTTTCTCTCCGTCGAAGCGCTGCAGCTCTCGCACGGCACTTCCCTGCCGCTGACGCTGCTGTTCGTCTACGCCGGACTGCGCGCGCTGGATGAGGTGACGGCGCGTCCCGCGCAAGCCCTGCTGTGGAGCGTGCTGGCCGGAGTCGCGATCTCCACGGCCTTCGCGGCGCGTCCGGTCACGGCGCTTGCAGTAGGAGTGCCGATCCTGTGGCAACTGCTGCGGGAGCGGCCGCGCGGAGCATGGAAGCTCGTCATCGGGGTGCTCGCGGCCTGCGTGCCGGCCGCCGTGCTGTTTTTCGCCGCCAATGCGGCCACCACCGGCTCGGGCCTGACCACGGCCTATGGCGCCTTCAACAAAGTCGAAAACGCGCTGTACGGGCATGTCGAAGCGCTGAGCGCGGCGCTGGCGGCGCTGTACAACCTCGGTCGCGCCGAAGTCTGGCTTGTGGGGCTGGCACCCGGACTCGCGCTGGTCGTGCTGGGCATCGCGCGCTCACCCGCGCGCCCTCGCAAGTGGCTCTTCGTGAGTTTGCCGCTGGTGCTGTTCGCGGCTTACTGCCTGCATCCCTTCCACGGCATTCCCTGGTGCGGGCCGGTTTACCTCAGTGAAGGTCTGCCTTATCTGGTGCTGTTCGCCGCAGCCGGACTGGAGTGCGTGGAGCGAGCCTTCGGAGCGCGACGCGTGGCCTTGCTGGCGCTGGGCATGCTCGTATCGGGCATCTGGCTGCTGCAGTCGCACCACGCGCTGGCGCGCGTCGAGATCCGCGAGCGCGAAGCGCACTACGCCGCCGCGCAGGCCGCAGGCATCGAGCGCGGAGTGATCTTCGTCGATCTCAGCACACCGCGCGCGCGCAAGCTGCATCCGTTGCAACCGCCGCGCGCAGGTCAGCCGCTGGTCTTCGCACGCGACCGCGGACCGCGCAATGCGCTGCTGCTGGAGAGCCTCGGCAACCCGCCGGCCTGGCGCTACGACCCGCAGGCCGGTCAGCTGACGCCGCTCAGTCCCTGAGTTTCCCGGGCCTGTTTCAATCAGGCCGGTGAACACGCAGCCAATCGAGCACCTGCTGCATGTCGTGCGGCAGCGCGGACTGGATGCTGATCAGCTGACCGCTGACGGGGTGCTCGAACTCGAGGATGGCCGCATGCAGCGCATGGCGCGTCAGCTGCGGCGCCTCGGGCGGCAGCGGCGTCAGGTGCTTGCGCACGGGCTTGTATACAGGATCCCCGAGCAGCGGATGGCCCACATGCGCCATGTGGACACGCACCTGATGCATGCGGCCGGTCTGCGGGTAGACGGCGAGGAAGGCAAAGTCCCGAAAGCGCTCCTGCGTCTCGTAGTAGGTCGAGGCGAAGCGCCCCTCGCCTTCGGGCAGCACGACGATCTTGTCCCGCGTGCGCTCGGAGCGGCCGATCCAGTTTTCGATCCATTCCGAATCGAAGCGCGGCGCGCCGTGAACCAGCGCGAGGTACTGCTTCTTGACCTTGCGGTCGTGGAATGCCGCCTTCAGTCCGGCGAGCGCGGCTTCGGTCTTCGCCAGCAGCAGCACGCCGCTGGTGTCGCGGTCGAGGCGGTGCGCCAGCCCGCCGCGCTCTTCATCCTCCAGGCCGGGCAGCTCACCGTAGCGCTCGCGGGCCCACTCAGCGATGCCCGCCTCGCGCTTGCCTTCGTTGGCATGCGAGAGCACCCCGGCGGGCTTGTCGACGGCCAGCAAGGCTTCGTCTTCATGCAGCACCGTGATCTCAGGCAAGCTGGCGGGCGTCGACTGCGCCTCCGGGGCGCAATCCAGACGCAGCGCTCCCGCCTGCTCCAGCAGATGACCGGGCTTGGTCAGCGTGCGGCCATCCAGCTGCACCCGGCCGGCCTTGATCAGCTCCTGCAGACGGGTGCGGCTCCAGCCCGGCATCCGCTCTACCAGCACCGCATCGAGGCGCTGACCGAGCACTTCCGGGCCCAGACTCAGCTCGACGGTCGTGGCACTTTTTTCCATGTCTTCCACTCTACCAACCGGAGTGGCAAGATCGCGCGCATGAACGAGGGGCTCCGAAGCGTTTTGCTGGTCGATGACGAGGTTCGCAATCTGGAACTGATCGCCGCCGTGCTCGAGCATCAGGGCTTTCAGCCCACGCTGGCCCACACGCCCAAGGCGGCCATGGAGCTCCTGCGCACGCTGCGCTTCGACGCGGTGGTGACCGACGTGGTCTTCGACGGCTTCTCGGAGGGCGCCGCCGTGCTCGCCGCCGCGCGCGAGTTGCAGCCGCGCGCCGTCGTGGTGCTGATGACCGGCTATCCGCAGATCGAAGGCGCGGTCTCCGCCATCAAGGCCGGCGCTCACGACTACATCCAGAAGCCCGTCGACCCGATCCTCCTGTCCGCCTTCCTGCATCGCGCGCTGAAGGAGCGCGAGATCGAGCGCGACAACCTCTCCTTCGCGGACCTGATCGAGATCCTCTCCGCGATGGTGGCGAACACGATCGAGCGCGTCGATCCGTACACCGCAGGCCATGGTTCGCGCACGCGCAAATACTGCCGCTATCTGGCCGAGGAACTCGGGCTGGAACGCGCACGCACGGAACGACTGGAACTCGCCGCCATCGCGCATGACTACGGCAAGATCTACCTCGACGATCTGGGCTTCCTCACCAAGAACGGCCCGCTGACGCCGGAGGAATTCGCCGCCGTGCAGAAGCACCCGCTGCTCGGAGCGCGCAAGCTCGGTCACCACGAGCAGCTGGCCGAGGTGCGCCGGTTTGTCGCCGAGCACCACGAGAAATTCGACGGCACGGGCTATCCGAAGAAGCTCAAAGGCGATGAGATCGCGATCGAGAGCCGGATCCTGTGCGTGGTCGAGGTCTTCGACAGCCTCGCCACCAAGCGTTCCTACAAGGACATCTGGCCGCTGGAAAAGGTGCAGAACTTCTTCGCCGAGCAGCGCGCCAAGGCCTTCGATCCGCTCGCGCTCGATCCGTTCCTGAAGCTGCTCGAACGCCATGGCGAACGCTGGATCCGCCAGCCGGCGCTCGATCTGCAGGCTGCCGGGCTCAAGGTGGAAGGCTGAGCTCGGGCGTGCTGGCGCTGCTGCTCGCCTGGCTGCAGAGCGGAAGCGAGCTGCACTCGCTGCCTCCCGGGCTCGTGCTCGTGCCCGGCGGGCGCACCAAAGTCGGAGAGAGCGTGAAGTCGATCGAGCGATTGCTCGCCATCGATCCCAACTCGCAGAACTACGCTGGCGCGCTGTTCGCGGAGACACCGCAGCACGAACTGGAGGTCGAGTCCTTCCTCTACGGCTGCACGGAGGTCACCAACGAACAATACGCGCATTTCGTGCGCGCCACCGGAGCACAGCCGCCCTTCGAATGGGGCCAGACCGCGATTGCGCGCGCCGCCGAGGAGTTCCTCGCCGGACAGGCCCGTGCGCGCGAAGAGGCCACCACGCAGGGACTCCCGCTGCCTGAGCCGGCGAGCTTCGATCCGCGCGCCTGGTGGAGCGAGAACTGGAAGGGCGCGGAATGGAACATTCCCGCGGGCGACGAGCTGCGGCCGGTGGTCTTCGTGCGTCTTGACATGGCGCAAGCCTGGCTGCGCTGGGCGGGGCTGCGTCTTCCCAGCGAGCAGGAATACCAGCGCGCCGTGCGCGGCGACAGCGATCGTCGCTACCCCTGGGGCGATCAGTGGGATGACGAGCGCTACGCCGCCACGCTGCTGCTGAAGCGCAAAGGTGGCCCATGGCCCGTCGGCAGCTTTCCGCAAGGAGCCTCGCGGCAAGGGCTGCAGGATCTGGCGGGCAATGTTTGGGAGTGGACCTCCAGCCGCTACAGCGCCTATCCGGGTTATCAGTCCAAGGTGCTGACCTTCGGATACGGCGCCAAGGCGCGACAGGTCAACGGTCTCAGTGCCTTCGACGCGAACGCCTCCGTGATCGTCGGCGGTTCGTTCCAGAACGGGAATCTCGTCTGCCGCGCCAGCACGCGCCGCCCCACGTCTCCCGACACGGCTTCGGAAGCACTGGGCTTCCGTCCCGCTCGCAGCCTCAAGGCCGGCGTCGACCGCGCGCGCGAGCTGTTGCAGACCGAGCTCACCCCCATCTGGCGTCCCGACGGCGGAGCGAATCCGGACTATTTCCAGGCTGCGGCCAGCGTGGCGCATGAGCGCTGGAGCAGTGCTCCGAGTCAATCGAGCTCGGCGCCGGCGGGCTATGCCTGCATCACAGGCTACGAATGCGTGCTGTTCTGTCCGGTGCAGCAGTTGCCCGTCCACGATCAGACGGCCTTCGCCAGACTCGAGGACGAGCCGCTGGGCTTCTTCCACAGCACGCTGGATCTGGAGCAACCGGCGCTGCCGCGCGGCACGTACCTCGTGCGCTGGGGCAAAGGCACTCTGCGCTTCACGGACCTGCGCGGGATGGAGCGCGGAGCCATGCTGCTTGTGCCGGAGTACGCCAACCATCGCGAGGGCGCTGCGTTCGCGGAAACGAATGCGGTGCGCCTGCTGGCGCCGATCGCCTGCCGCACCAGCGGCAAGGCCTTCTTCCTCAACCTCGACCTGCGCATCCGCAGCGCACGCTGAAAAAGGCTGCGGGCCACACTGCTCGGAGAGCAGCGCAGCCCGCAGAGTTGCCCGATTGCCCGAGGCTCAGGGAGCCCAGCGCACCTGCAGCGAGTTGGTCGCGTTGAAAGTGCTCGTCGCCGCGCAGGCTCCCAGCACGACCGGGTCACGGTAGTACACCATGTAGTAGCGCACATCGCCGGCAGCGAGCGGATCGCCGAGGTTGGCGCTCTTCACGCTAACCGGCTGATCCGCGCCCGCGGGCGCCGTGATGCTGCCGCCCGAAGCGGACTTGGTGTACAGACGCTTGAGAGTGCCGCCCACGCAGCGCACGCCTTGGCCGAAGACGCTGCCCGCGGCCACCAGCGAGGTGCCGGACAGCACGATGCTCGTCGCGGTCGGCTTTTCGCCGCCCGTGACGAAGGTCAGCGAATCCGCGGCCAGCGAGGCGACGCCGTTGCCGACCAGCGAAGCACCGCCCGTGAACGAGCTGTTGTCACAGCCGCGCTCCGGACCGGTGGCGGGGTTGCCGCAGGGGCAGGGCGTCACGCCGTAGTAGCCCGCTTCGCAGATCTGAAGGATCGAAGTGGGCACCTGCAGCGTCAGGTTGACGTTGGTGCCGTCGGTGAAGTTGACGCGCTGGCTGGTGCGACCGTCGTGGTCGTAGGACATGCCGCGGCCATCTCCGTTGTTGAACTGGATGCCACCCCAAGTGCCCACGGTGTGAGGCGAACCCGCCAGCGTGGCGGAATCCCCGGCGCGGATCATGAGCGTCAGACCGAGCGCCGGATCCCATGCGTACAGGGCCTGATCGGTGCCGGCAACCGCATCGCCGCCGATCAGCGGGATGTTGAACAACACCTGATTGCTGTCGTTGTAGAGCATCGAGAGCGCGAAGGGGCTTCCGAATGTGCAACCCGCCGTGCCCGGAGCCGGATCGCCTTCGCGCACCACGAGCTGGAGCGCACCGGGCGTACCGGCCCAGATGCCGCTGTCATCGTTGGCCGTGACCGCTCCCAGCAGCGTGCACTGGAACGCGACCTGATTGGAGCGATTGAGGTTGATGCTCGTGTTGTTGAACACGTCCAGCGTGGCGCCCGCGACGCCCGGAGCGGCATCCCCGCGACGAACCGCGAGCTGGTTGCCGCTCGTGTTGAGCAGGAACAGGCCGCGGTCGTTGGTCGTGCCGACCACGTCACCGCCGAAGAGCTCCGCCACCATCAGCGCCGTGCCCGACTCGTTGAAGGCACCGGCACCGATGCTGACCGTCCAGCTGTTGGAGGCGTTGCTGAAGGTGGCACCCACGGTCCCAGGAGCAGCGTCGCCTTCGCGCACCAGCACCGCGCTGCCGGCGCCGGGCGTGTAGATCATGGCCGTCCTGTCCGTGCCCGCCGTCGCCGGAGTGGCGCCAGCCGTCGTCGAGAGCGTGAGGTCGTACAGCACCTGACCCGTCTTGTTCATCTGGCTGATGAAGCCCAAGCTGCTGCTGACCGCACCGCCGGGGATCGCATCACCCTTGCGGTGCGCGATCTCCAGCGCGCCGGGCAGGCCCGTGTACCAGGCGGCGTTGTTGGTCGTGCCGCTGACATCGCCGCCGGCGAGCGAGGACTGGAACAGGATGCGTCCCTGTCCGTTCATGCCCGTCGACTGCTGGCTGGGAGCGTTGAAGGCCGAACTCAGCGTGGCTCCCGCGGTGCCCGGAGCCGGATCGCCTTCGCGCGCGTACACCGTGAGGCTGCCCGGCAGACCGCCGAACAGCGCCGAGTCGTTGCTCGTCGTCACGCCGGCACCCGACAGTGAGGATCCGAACAGCACATGGCCGACAGGCGAGATGCGGTAGCCGCTGCCGATGCCCTGCAGGGTCGCCGTGTTGAGCGTAAGACCCGGCAGACCCGGGGCAGGGTCACCGCCGCGGATCAGGAGCTGCAGATCGGCTTCGGTGGTGCCGAGGAAAAGCGCACGCTCGTTTGTGGCGACGACGCCCGCACCGACCAAACGCAGGCGCATCAGCATGCGGCCCTGATCATCGAGCACGCCCGTGTCGAAGGCGCTGCTGCCGTTGAACAGCGCACCGCCCGTGCCGGGAGCCACACCGTTGGTGTAGGCGATGAAGTTGGGAGCCTGAACGAATTGGCTCTGGGCGAAGGCAACCGAGCCGGCGAGCAGGCTCGCACAGATCGACAGGGAAAGGCGTGATTGGTGCATGAGAGAGAGAATGTGAGAGGAAATGGGGCGGCAGTGCGCCGCCGCTTGCAAGTGTCCCCCGCCGTCCCGAAAGCGGCAATAGCACCTAGGGGCAGGCCGAGGGCTTCAGTGAGACAATCCGAGCCGTTCCGCCATGCGGACGAGCTCAGGGATCGACTCGGCCTTCATTTTCTGCAGAACGCGCGCCCTGTGCAACTTCACCGTGCGCTCCGCGATGCCCAGAGCGAAGGCCGCCTGCTTGTTGCGAGCACCCGCCAGCAGGGCAGACAGGACTTCCTTTTCGCGGTCCGTCAGGCTCTCGTAGCGCTCACGCAGCTGATGGAGGTCGGCATCCTGCCGGCGCCGCCCGGCATCGAGTTCGATCCCACGGCGCACCGCAGCGATCAGCTCTTCGGCGCGTGCAGGCTTCTCGAGGAAATCGATGGCGCCCTGCTTCATCGCATAAACCGAGGTCGGCACATCGGCATGGCCTGTGAGAAACACGATCGGCCGATGGCTGCCGCGCTCCGACAACAATCGCTGCAGTTCCAGTCCGCTCTTGCCCGGCAGGCGCAGATCCAGCAGCAGACAGCCCGTCGCGCTGTCATCCAGACGCAGCAGATACTCCTCGGCGGAGGCGAAGCACTGCACATCGAAGCCCGAGGCCGCCAGCATGCGCATCGTTGCCCGACGCAAGCCCTCATCGTCATCGACAAGGAAGACTGTCCCGATGGACACCATTTGTGTCAGGAGTGTAGCGGCAACTCACCGCGCAGGAGGAGTCCCTTGCCCACTGCCCTTTGGGCGTATAGGCGGCCTCCGTGGGACTCCATGATCGAGCGGCAGATCGCCAACCCCAGCCCCATTCCGCCGGGTTTGGTGGTCACGTAGGGTTGGAACAATCGCGCCTCCACCTCTGCGGACAAGCCGGGTCCGTTGTCTTCGACCTCGAAGGCCAGCTTGGCATCGCTCTGCAGCGTGCGGATTTTCAGCTGGTGCGCCCCCGGTTCCGGTGCGAGCGCATCGCAGGCGTTCTGAATCAGGTTGACGAGCACCTGCTGCAGCTGCACCGGATCCGCCTGCACGGCAGGCAGTCCGCGGGCCAGCTCCAGAGCGACATCCACCTTGGCGGCTGCGAGTTCCCTGCGCAGCAGGGGCAGCGTGGCCTCGATCAGCGCGCCCACATCCACCGACTCGCGCCGGCGCGGGTTCTTGCGCAGAAAGTCGCGCAGGCGCCGCACCACTGCCGAGGCCCGCTCAGCCTGTGCGCCGATGTCCCTGAGGATCTCCTGAACTTCATCCGCCTGCCCGCGCGCAAGCATCAGTTCGGCGGCGTGGATGTTGTGCACGATCGCGCCCAGCGGCTGGTTGACCTCGTGCGCGAGCGATGTGGCGAGTTCGCCGGCTGTCGCCACGCGCGCCACGTGCGCGAGTTCCTCGCGCAGCAAGCTCTCGCGCTCCTCCGCCTGCATGCGGCCGCGCGTGGCCTCGAACAGCACGGCGGTGCGGCGCTGGAGGGTGCGGATGCGCACCCTGTGCAACAGCAGGAGCACGCCCGCCAGGGCCAGCAGACCGCAGGCCTGCACCCAACGACGCTCCCACCAGTACGGCAGTACCTGAATCGAAGGACCGAGCATGCTGGCGCTCCAAAAGCCATCCTCGTTGCGAGCCTGCAGCTCGAGGCGGTACTCGCCCGGGCGCAGATCCGTGAAGCTCGCCGTGCGCGACTCCGCAGCTTCCGTCCACGCTTCGTCGAAGCCCTGCAGTCGGTAGCGGAAGCGCACGCGTTCCGCGGCGGTGAGCGAGATGGCGCCGTATTCGATCGCGATGCGGCGTGCGCCCGCCGGCACGAGCCGCTCCGCATTCAGCGGCTCCTCATCGACCAGTATGCGCTCGATGCGCGGCTTCGCCGGATGCGGATTGAAGGGAAAGCGTGCAGGATCCACGCGCACCACGCCGCTGAGCGAGCCGAACCACAGCTCTCCCTGCGCGCCAAAGCCCGACGGCTGGCCGTAATTCGTCTCGCCGAGCCCCGTTTCCGGACCGTAGATCACCGCTTCGACGCGCTCGCGCCGGCCCGTGCGCCATTCCTCGAGCTGACTCCACTCGAGCACGATCAATCCGAGATTGGAGCTCGCCCACAAGCGCTTGCCATCGCTTAAGAGCTTGCTGATCGAGCCGTTGGGCAGGCCCTGATCGCGGCTGAGGCTGCGCAGCCCGCCGCGATCCATACAGAGGATTCCCGCGCCGTAGCTCGCCATCCACACAGCTCCGTCCGCTCCGAAATGGAAGTCACGGATGGCAGCGCGCGGAAAGTGCAGTTCCCGCCTCACCGCTTCGGTGCGGCCGGCCTGCCAGCGCAGCACGCCCCCGTCCGTGCCGAGCCACACCGCGCCGTCGGGCCCACGCACCATGCTCTGCACGAACTCGCCCACCGAACCGCGCGCCAGAATGCGATCCTGCGCATCGAGGTGGATCCAATCCCCCTCTTGCGTGCTCAGCAGGTGTTCGCCTGCGTCGAGTTCGAGCAGCGGACCGCTGCGCTTGCCGAACTGTTCGGGCGCAAGCACCACCTGCCATGATCCTTCCGGTGTGTCGCGCCGCAGCACGCTCGTGCCTGAACCCAGCCACAGGCGGCCCTTGGAATCGAGCAGCAGCGCGCTGGGACAATGCTCGAGTCCGAGCAGGCGCGGCGGCTGCTCGGGCCGCAACTCGCGAGTCCCGGGCAGCACGTGTGTCAGCCCGCGACATTCGTTCGCCACCCACGCACCGCCGGCGCCATCGGGCACGAGCGCCGAAACCGCGCCCAGCCGACGCAGCGCTGGCAGCGTGTCCATGCGGCCGGGCCGCAGCCGCACAAGGCCCGCCGCCGTGGTTCCCATCCACAGGTTGCCCTCGGGATCGAGGGCCAGCGAGCGCACTTCGAGCCCTTGCGGCAGCGCAAGCCCGTTGGTGCTGACCCAGGTGCGATCCGTGGGTTTCGCATCGTAGAGGCCCTGGACGGGACCTCTCTGCGTTCCGAACCAGATCCCGCCTTCGGGGACCTCCAGAATCGAGTTCACGGTCCACGTGATCGCCGGCTGCGTGGTCCACGGCTGCACGAAATCACCCTCGAGCAGCGCAACACCCTTCTGCATGCCGATCCAGATGCGTCCCTCGCAGCCGAGCGCCAGCGCAGTGACGCGTGAGGGCGCTTCAAAACGCTCCAGTTCTTCGCCACCCGCGCCGAGACGCAGCACGCTGCGTCCCTGAGCGACCATCAGCTGGCCCTGTGCATCCAGACAGAGGCCTGCATACGTGCCGCCTGCACCGGCCGGAAGCATCTCGCTCCACGTCCCTTCCTGAAAGCGCAACACCGCCCCGGAGCTCGTCTGCACCCAGAAGCTTCCGTCGGCGCGACGCACCAGACAGAGCGGCTCGGAGTGCGGCTCGGGCAGCGCGTGCACGGCCTGCACGCGATCCTCCGCCATGCGCACCAGTGCTCCGGACTGCGTCGTGTACCACAGCTCCTCGTCTTCGCCGCACCACAGCGCCGTGATGCGGTTGGAAGGCATGCCCTTGTGCGAATCGATGTCGAAGCTGCGAAAGCGCATGCCATCGAACGCAACCAGACCACCGAAGGTCGCCAGCCACAGTTCCCCCGCCGAGCTGGTCGCGATCGCATTGACCGAACCCTGCGGCAGTCCGTTCGCAATCGTCCACAGGCTCGCCTGGTACGCGGGTGTCGGCGCAGGCCCGCCGGACTGCAGGCTCGGCAGTAGGCACGGCTGCAGGCACAGCCCCAGACCCGCCAGCCAGGCAAGCATCACTTGAGGATGATCTGATCGACGACCACGACCGCAACGCCCATGAGGCTCTCACCCGCAATCAGACCCGAGGAGACCGGCACCACGAAGGCATCGGCGATCGCACGCCACTTGCGGCGCAGGATCTCCGCGATCGCACCGCCGGTGAACATGGCGATCGCGTTGCTGCCCGGAATCACCATCGCGATGCCCAGACCCGCGGGCGAAGGCACGAAGGCCTTGGCTTTCGGCGGCGCGAAGCGCTCCAGCAGCGCCAGCGCCACGCCCAGCAGCAAGCCGATCACGATCGCGCGCTTGGCACTGCCCGACAGTGCGCCAAGACCATCAGAGAAGGCCTCCGAAACACCGGCCCACACGATGCAGGAGGGTGCCGGCCACTCCTCGCTGCCCAGCACCGCGGGATCGGGAATCAGCAGATTGAATGCCGGCACGAGGATCGCAGCACCGGCGATCACGCCGAACAACTGTCCGTAGAACTGTGCGCGCGGGTTGCCGCCGAGCAGCCAACCCGTCTTGAGCGTTGTCAGCAGGTCGGCAGCATGCAGACCGACACCGCCGGTGACATTCGCGCTCATGATGTTGCCTGCCATGTTGCCCGGTGTCGCGGCGCCGTAGATCAGCTGCGTCACCGGTCCGAGCGCCTTGGTCGGCGTCACATCGGTTTCGCCGGTGACCCGCGCGGCGACAAACCCCATCAGCACCGAGAGCGGTATGGCGAGGAAGGCCGCCCACATCGGGATCTCGAACAGCATCATCATTAGCCAGACCACGATCGGGGTGAGCACGAGGAACCCGGCAGGGAACCACCAGGCCGGACACTCGACGGCATCGATGGCGCTCTGCGCTTCCTTCCGACCGAAGATCGAGGTCATCCCCCGCACGGCGCGCACGATGCTCTTCCAGTCGAGCACGAACGAGGTCAGCCCCGAAGCCACCAGCAACGCCGCACCCGGCCAGACCGTCCAGGCCACGATGGCCTTGTAGCTCGCCGCGGTGATCGCGCCCTGTTCCAGCAGCGCCGGCGCCATCACGGCGTAGGTCAGAATGCCGCCGAGCAGCACCGACCAGGCCGTGCGCCAGCTCATCAATCCACCTGCGCCCAGCAGCACAACTTCAGCCTTGATCGAGAGTGTCCACTCCGCCAGCGGCTTGCCCGCCAGCTGGAACGGCAGCGTGAACTTCTCCGGGATCGCAAACGGCTTCCAGCTCGGCGCGGCCGCGCGCAGCCAGGTCAACAAGGCGGCGAACAGGGCCGCGAGCCCCAGCGCCAAGGACTGACGTGAGCCCGATCCGCCCTGCGAATGCAGTGTGCGTATCGTCTCCGCGGTGGCGGTGCCCGTCGGGAACGCGAGCCCTTCCTGATTGATCAGCTGTCGCTTGATCGGGATCGCGGCGAACACTCCCAGCGCGGCGATGGCGGCGAACCAAAGCACCATCATCGCGATGTCCGGCCTCAGTTGCGTCACCATCAGCAGCGCACCGAAGGCGGCCATGTTGCCGCCGCCGGTCATGTAGCCTGCGCCCGATGCCACCGTGGTCAGCACGTTGTTCTCCAGCGCGCTGAAACTCTGCCCCTCGAGTCGCAAGGCCCGCAGGCCCTGGAACAGCGTGAAGGCCAGAATGGCCGCCGTGATGGTGACACCCATCGACCAGCCGGTCTTGAAGAAGACATACAGGTTCGACAGGCACATCACGCCGCCGATCAGCATGCCCACCAGCACCGCGCGCAGCGTGAACTGCCGCACGGCAGGCTGGTAGGTCTCGGACAGCCAGCGTGACTCGGGATCTTGAACCGGATCTTGGGCGCTCATGTGCCCTCCAGCCTAGCGGCTAGAAGCCGCCGAGGTTGCGCTCAAGCAGTCCCAATTCGAGTTCCAGATCCGCACGACGGGCACGCTCCTCGACGACGACCTCGGGGTCGGCGCGCTCAAGGAAGGCGGCGTTGGAGAGCTTGGCGTCGATCTGCGCGATGCCCGCCCGTACCTTCTGGGCACGCTTTTCGAGGCTGTCCTTGAGCTTGGCGCGGTCGACCGACTCCGGCAGCGGGATGAACACCTCGAGCCCGCCGGCGACGGCGCTGGCGCTGCCCGGAGGCCGTGACAGGCCGGCCCCCACCGTGCATGAATCGAGCGCGGCCAAGGCCTGGATCGTGCGCACATGCGCTTCGAGCACGGCGCGGGCCTCGGCGCGCGGCACGTTGTACGTCGCCGCCAGCGGAGCACGCTCGCCCATCGTCGTCAGGTTGCGGATCTGGCGCACCAGATAGATCGCATCCATCACGACCTGCATGTCGGTCTCCGCGCGCTCATCGCGGCTGAGCCCTTCGCCTGTGGGCCAGGCCGAGCTCATCAGCACGCTCTTGGGAGCCTGAATCGTCTCCTGCAGCGACTCCCACAGCGCCTCCGTGATGTACGGAGTGAAGGGGTGCAGCATCTTCAGCGTGTCGGTGATCACGCGCACAAGCGTGCCGCGCGCCGAGGGCGCACTGGGATCACCGGCATCAAGCAGGCGCGGCTTGACGACCTCGACATACCAGTCGCAGAAGTCGTTCCACACAAACTGGTACAGACGCATCGCGGCGTCGTTGAAGCGGTATTCATCGAGCGCGGCGCTGACCTGCTGGCGCGTATCCTCCAGGCGCGAGAGAATCCAGCGATCCTCCAGCCGCGATGCGCTGGCGCTGCTGCCGTCCGTGCGCTCCCCCTTGAGGTTGAGCAGCACGAAGCGCGTGGCGTTCCAGACCTTGTTGGCGAAGCGGAAGCCCTGATCGAAACGCTCCGGCGAGAGCTTTACGTCCTGGCCTTCCTTGGTCAGGAGCACGAGCGAGTAGCGCACGGCGTCCGCGCCGAACTTCTCGATCATCTCGATCGGGTCGATGCCGTTGCCCAGCGACTTGGACATGCGGCGGCCCTTGCCGTCGAGCACCGTGGCGTGCACGTTGCAGACCTCGAAGGCGCAGCGCATGTCGTGCGGCAGGTGATCCATGAACTCATAGCCCGCCATGATCATGCGCGCGACCCACAGGTAGATGATGTCGCGCGCCGTCGAGAGGAACTGCGTCGGATAGAAGCGCACGAGATCGGGCGTCACATCCGGCCAGCCCAGCGTCGCAAAGGGCCACAGCCAGGAGCTCGCCCAGGTATCGAGCACATCGGGATCCTGACGCACGATCTTCTTCTTCGTGACCGGATGCAGGGACCCGATCGCGAGATCCTCGCGCGAGGCGACGGGCACATCGTCCTCGTCGTACCAGACGGGAATCTGATGCCCCCACCACAGCTGGCGAGAGATGCACCAGTCGTGCACGTTCTCGAGCCACTGGAGATACACGTTCTGCCAGCGCTCGGGGTGGAAGCGCAGCTTGCCCGACTTGGCGGCCGCGATCGCAGGCTCCGCGAGCGGCTTCATCTTCACGAACCACTGCTCGCTGACGAGCGGCTCGATCACGCTCTTCGAGCGGTCGGAGATCGGCACGTTGTGCACG
>SYGM01000102.1 GCA_005799545.1 Planctomycetia bacterium
ACATCCTGCTGCAGTTGCTTGATGACGGCCGCCTCACCGACGGACAGGGCCGCGTCGTGGACTTCACGCAGACGCTGGTGCTGATGACCTCCAACCTGCGCAACGATGCTCAGGTGCGGCAGTTCTTCCGCCCCGAGTTCATCAACCGCCTGGACGAGGTGCTGGTCTTCGACGCGCTGACCCGCGAGCAGATCCGCGGCATCGTGGATGTGCAGGTCAAGCGCCTCGAGAAGCTGCTCGCCGAGCAGGAGATCGCGCTGCTGCTCTCGCAGCCGGCACGCGATCGCCTTGCGGAGGAGGGCTGGAGCCCCGAGTTCGGTGCGCGCCCGCTCAAGCGCGCCATCCAGAAGAACGTCCAGAACAAGCTCGCCGACGCGATCCTCAACGGCACGCTCAAGCGCGGCGATCTGGCCTGGGTGGACTTCGAGGAAGGCAGCTTCGTCGTGCGCTCGCGCCCAAAGGATGCACCCAAGCCGGAAGCGGCGGTCTGCTGAGTCCTGAGGAATCTGCGGGGCTGTCACGCGCACATGCGTGACGGCCTCTGCACGACGCTGGCTTGCAGCTCTAAGATTGCGGGCATGCAAGCGCGCATCCTGACTGCTTCCCTTCTGCTGGCTCTGGTCTCTGCCACCACACAGGCGGAGGATCTCACGCTCACTTATGAGGGCGGCGAAGGTCCCGGGAGGGGCAAGCATGTCGTCTTCATCGCCGGCGATGACGAGTACCGCTCCGAAGAAGCCATGCCGATGCTGGCGCGAATCCTCTCGAAGCGCTTCGGCTACAAGTGCACGGTCCTGTTCCCGATCGATCCGGAAACCGGCCTGATCAAACCGGATCATCAGAGCAACATTCCGGGCACGCAGCTGCTTGCGGGCGCCGACATGATGGTCATCCATGTGCGCTTCCGTGAGCTCCCCGACGAGCAGATGGCCCCGATCATCGATTTCACGAACTCCGGCAAGCCGATTCTGGGGCTGCGCACCTCGACGCACGCCTTTCACTACGCGAGCAACAAGAGCAGTCCGTACGCCAGGTGGTGCTGGACCAGCACGAATCCAGTCGGCGGCTGGGGACGGGCGGTGCTCGGCGAGACCTGGATCAGCCACCACGGCGAGCATGGCACGCAGAGCACACGCGGGGTCATCAACCCCAAGTTCGCCACGCATCCGATTCTCAAGGGCTGCGAGGACATCTGGGGCCCGACGGATGTCTATGGCGTGGTGCATCTGACGGAAGCGGATCAGGTGCTCGTCCACGGGCAGGTGCTCGAGGGCATGCAGCCCGCCGACAAGCCTGTCGCGGGCGCAAAGAACAACCCGATGCAGCCCTTGGTCTGGACGCGCGAGTTCAAGGGTGAAACGGGCAAGACCTCGCGCATCATCTGCACGACGATGGGCGCAGCCGTGGACTTCGAGAGCGAGGGTCTGCGACGGCTGTGCATCAACTCGATCCTGTGGGCCACCGGAAAGGAAGCCGCGATTGCGGACAAGACCAATGTGGACCTGATCGGCGAGTTCAAGCCGACGCACTTCGGCTTCGGAAAATACCGCACGGGCAAGCGACCCGGCGATTACAGGTAGCCGGCTGCCGAGTCGGCTGCCGAGTCGGGCGCAGAGCCGCGCTGCCGGCGAGAACCGACCGGTGGTGCGCGCTTCGTCCCAAGTTCCTCAGGTACCATGCCGGTGACGCGCAGACCCTGCGCGAACTCCCCCCAAGCAACTGCACGAGGACATCATGCATCTCTCCACTCACAACTGGATGCGCGCCGAACCGCTCGAAGTCACCCTGCGTCGGATCAAGCGGCTGGGCTTTGAGAGCATCGAGATCAGCGGCGAGCCCAAGCAGTACGACACGAAGACCTCGCGCGCCCTGCTGAAGCAGCACGGGATCCGCTGCTGGGGCGCGGTGACGCTGACGCTGGGCGAGCGCAATCTCGCGGCTTCCAACGAAGCGCAGCGTGCGGCATCGGTGGCCTACGTGAAGTCGGTCATCACGATGGTCCACGAACTCGAGGGCACGGAGTGCACGATCGTTCCCGCCACCGTGGGCAAGGTCATTCCGGACGGAACGCCGGAAGAGGAGTGGAAGTGGGTTGTCGACGGCCTCAAGGAGGTCTATGCCCACGCTCAGAAGTGCGGAGTGAAGATGGCGATCGAGCCGCTCAACCGCTTCGAGACATACTTCCTCAACCGCGCCGATCAGGCACTGCGACTGGCTGAGGATGTCGGCCCTGACTGCGGCGTGTGCCTCGACGTGTTCCACATGAACATCGAGGAGGCTGACATGCATGCAGCCATTCGCAAGGTTGGCAAGCGCCTCGCCGATGTGCATGTGGCCGAGAACAACCGTCTCGCGCCGGGCATGGGCAGCATCGACTGGAAGAAGTTCGTTACCACGCTGCGCGAGGTTGGCTATCAGGGCGCCCTGACGATGGAGGCCGTGGCCCCGATCGACCGCACGCCCGTGTGCCCCTGGCCCAATCAGGTCGAGAAGAACCCCGTCGACATCTCGCCCGAGCAGCTGAAGTTCATTCAGGACCACGGCTCGAGCCTGCTGAGCGAGGAGTACTACACGATGCTCTACGAGGTGGCTTCCAAGACCCTGCTGCCCCTCTTCCGCTGAGTCGTGAAGATCCGCTCCATCGAAGCCGCGTGGGTGCATTGTCCGCTGGAGGCCGCGCGGCAGCATGTCTCCGACTTCGGCCGCATCACGGCCTTCGACATGGTGCTCGTCACCATCACGACGGAAGAGGGATTGGTCGGCTATGGCGAAGCCAAGCCCGCCGTCGGCAGCGCGGGCAACGGCGCGGCCCTGTGCGCCATCATCCGCAACGAGCTGGCACCGCTCCTGATCGGCCAGAATGCGAATCACATCGCTCGCGCCTGGCAGCGCATGTACAACGGAACCCGCGCCATGCATGCCGAGCGCTCAGGGCGCGCCATGCCCGTGCTGGGGCGGCGCGGAATCCATGTCGCGGCGATGAGCGGTGTCGATCTGGCGCTGTGGGATATTGCAGCCAAGGCGCGTCAGTGCAGCGTGCTCGAACTGCTGGGCGGTCCCTGCCGTGACACGGTGACGGCCTACGCGAGCGGCGGCTGGGCGCCGGCGGATTCGATCGGCAGCGAGCTCGGTCGTTACATCCAGGCGGGCTTCCGTGCCGTCAAGATGCGGATCGGTGTCATGGATGGTCAGATCGACGCCAGTCTCGAACGCGTGCGGGCGGCACGGCAGGCGCTGGGCGCCGATGTGCAGATCATGTGTGATGCACATGGCACGATGAATGTGGCCCAGAGCAAGCGCTTCTGCACGGAGGCTGCACCGCTTGGCTTGCGTTTTGTTGAGGAGCCGGTGGCCTCCGACGACCGCGCCGGCCTCGCGGAAGTGCGCGCCGCCAGTCCATTGCCGATCGCGGCCGGTGAGAGCGAGTTCACGGCCTTTGATTTCGCCGAACTGCTTGAGCGGCGGGCCATCGATGTGCTGCAACCTGATCTCGCGATCGCGGGAGGCATGAGCGAGGGCCTGCGCATCGCCGCCATGGCCTACGCGCACCGCCTCGAACTCGCGCCCCACAGCTGGGGATCGGCGATCACTTTCCAGGCCGCCCGGACGCTGGCCTTCGCCAGCCCGGCAGGTGTTCTCGTGGAAGTGCCGATGGGCGGAGCTCCGCTGCTGAGGGAGATGGCCGATGTTGACCTCTCGCTCCACGAAGGTGCTCTGCTGCCTCCGCAGGGACCCGGGTTCGGCGTTGTGCCGGATCCCGACTTCGTCCGACGCCACACGAGAGAGGCCTGAACCGCCTGCGGAGCATGCCGATGGCCGAGTTCCACCTGCACCACATCAACGTCAACGTCGACAACCTCGAGGCCGCGGTCGCTTTCTACCGCGACATCATCGGCCTCCCGCTCGACGGCACACCCGACCAGAAGTTCCGCTCACAGTTCTTCCGCATCGGGGAGAACCAGCAGATCCACATGAACGAGATCAAGGACGTGCACCAGTACCGCGGGCACTTCTGTCTCGTCGTGCCGCGCTTCGAGGATGTCTTCCGGCGAGCCAAGGCGGCCGGCGTGATTGACCTGACGGTCTGGGGCCGGGTGCGGCAGCTGCCCCATGGCGTGATGCAGATGTTCCTGCGGGATCCATCCGGCAACCTCGTCGAGATCGCCAGCCCCAAGGGCGTTGACATCGACCCGGCTGTGCTGAAGGACGAGCTCGTCGAACCCAGACGAGGCATGTATCGCATGGAACCGGGCGCGACAACGGGCGCGCACGAGCCCGCATGACGATCCTCCTGCTCGAGTCGCTGCACCCGGAAGCCGAGGCCATGCTCGAGGCCGCAGGAGCCGTCGTTCGTGCCGAGGATCCCAACGCGCCGCGCTGCGATTTCGGCGCCGTCGAGGCCATCCTGACGCGCGGACGAGGACGCATCAGCGAAGCGCTGCTGCTGCAATGCCCGCGACTCAAGGTCATCGCGCGCGCCGGTGTCGGACTCGACAATCTGGACACCAAGGCCGCCATGCGCCTTGGGATCCCCACGGTCTTCGCGCCGGGCGGCAACGCCGACACCGTTGCCGAGCACACCATGGCGCTGATCCTCGATCTCGTCCGGGGCATCACGCAGCAATCCCGAGCCGTTGCCGCCGGCCGCTGGGAGGAACGGGCGCGCTACAAGGGCAACGAGATCCGCGGTCTGACGCTGGGAGTGCTGGGCTTTGGGAACATCGGCCAGCGCGTGGCGCACTTCGCGCACACTTTCGGCATGCGCGTGGTGGTGGCTGCGCGCGCCGGACGCACGGCTCCCGGCCCGTATGAGGCCGTGGCGCTGGAGTCGCTGCTGACCCGCTCCGATGTCATCACGCTGCATCTGCCCCTGACTCCGGACACGCACGGAATCCTCTCCGCCTCCCGGTTCGCAGCCATGAAGCCCGGTGCGTTCCTCGTCAACACGGCGCGCGGCGCGCTGATCGATGCTGCGGCCCTGCGAACGGCGCTCGCCGACGGGCGTCTGGGCGGGTTCGCCGCGGATGTGCTCGAAATCGAACCTCCGCAGGTGGATGACCCTCTGCTTGCGAACGAGCGTGTCGTGCTCACGCCCCACACGGCCTCCCTCACGGCACTCACCTACCGCGCCATGTGCACGAGCACTGCCCGGAATGTCTGCGCGATCCTGCGCGACGAAGCCCCCGACGAGCAAAGCCTCTACCGCGGCTAGCACGGCAATGGCGCGGATCGCGAACCGCGCCTAGCATCAGCGCATGCGTCTGCTGATCCCGATCCTGTTGATGCCTCTTGTACTGGCCCTGGTCGCGTTCCATCGCTCGATCCCGGCGGAGGGGCACACGGTCCGCAACATCGAAGGCTGGAACGTGCGCGTTGACAACCGCCTGCTCGAGGGTGCCGATGCTCCCGTCGGCGAGCGCGCGTTGAGCCTGCTGCGATCGCGCCTCGTCGCGATCGCCACCGTCGTGCAGGAGCCGGCGCTCGCAAGGCTCCGTGCGGTGACGATCCAGCTCGATCGCGATGTCCCCGGCCTCACCGCCATGCAGTATCACCCCAGTGCGGAGTGGCTCAAGCAGCACGGGTATTCGGAGAGCCTTGCCAAGTGCGCGCACATTCCCGATGTCGAGGACTTCCTCTCACCCTTTGAGAACCATCGCATGCCGTGGGTCGTGCTGCATGAACTCGCGCACGCCTACCATGATCAGGTGCTCGGTTTCGACGAACCCCGGGTCTCCGCAGCCTGGCAGAAGTTCGCCGCCAAGGAATCCACGCAATCCGTGCTCACCAGCCCGGGCGGAACACGCGAGCACTACGGGCGCACGAATCGGCAGGAGTTCTTCGCCGAGATGACCGAGAGCTACTTCGGATCGAATGATTTCTATCCGTTCGTCACGGGTGAACTGAAGGAGTCCGAGCCGGAGGTGTTTGCGCTGCTTCAGGAGATCTGGGGCCCCCTGCCTGGTCATGCTCCGGCGGAGAAGCGCTGAATCGTCAAAAAGAGAGCTTGTCGCATTGTCCCGCTATCCTTCTTCCGCATGAGCGCACTGATCCTTGCCCTGCTTCCGCTCTTGTGCCCGAACTCAAGCATGTCGGCTCAGCCTTCTGCACAGGAGTCACCCGCCCCGCGGTTCACGACCGGCGATGCCTCGCGCTACGCGCGCATGGCACTCGAGTGCGTGCACAAGGAATATCCCAACAAGATCGCGCATGTGCTGAACTCCAAGGAGGATGCGCGCACTCCATCCGAACTCACTCCGGCATTTCACGGCTGCTATGACTGGCACTCCGCCGTGCATGGCCACTGGCTGCTGGTGCGTGTGCTGCGCAGATTCCCGGATGTTCCCGAAGCCGCTGCGATCCGCGCGGCGTTGAAGCGGAGCATCACACCTGCGCACATCGAGGCCGAGCTGACCTATCTCAAAGCCCCCGGCCGTGTGCCCTTCGAGCGGCCCTATGGCCTCGCCTGGCTGCTGCAGCTCGCCGCCGAACTGCGTCAGTGGGATGATGCCGATGCGCGCGAGCTTTCGCGCACGCTCGCTCCGCTGGAGGTGCTGTGCGCCGAGCGCATTCGCGACTGGCTGCCGAAACTCACGCACCCGATCCGCACAGGCGAACACAGCCAGACGGCTTTCGCGCTCGGCCTCATCCGTGACTGGGCTTTCATCGTCGGCGACAACGCCATGATCGATCTGATCGATGCGCGTGCGCGTGCTTACCACCTCAAGGATCGCGGGTGGCCGATGAGCTTCGAGCCTTCGGGGCAGGACTTCCTGTCGCCCGGGCTGGCGGTCGCGGATCTGATGCGGCGCGTGTTGCCGCAGAAGGAATTCGGTGAGTGGCTGACGGTGTATCTCCCGGAGATCCCCAAGGGCAGCGCGTCGGCGTGGATCACACCGGCGGTGGTCACGGACAAGACCGATGGCAAGCTGGCGCACCTCGATGGTCTCAATCTCAGCCGGGCGTGGATGCTCGATGGCATCGCACATGCGCTGGCTGCAGACGATCCGCGTCTGCCGACCCTGCGCGCCACAGCACGGGTTCACCGTGATGCGGGCCTCGCCGCGGTGATCGATGCACCTTACGAGGGCAGCCACTGGTTGGGCAGCTTCGCGGTGTATCTGGTCACGGCACGCGGCATCGGCTCCTGACCTTCCACCGAGGCTCCCGCCCGACGGAAAGAAGTTCCGGCACCGGGAAGCAAACGGTGTTTCCCGACCGTAAGCCCTTGCCTACAGCAGGCTTGTCGGGATGGCCTTTTTGGCAACAGCGCTCAGCGTTCAGATCGGTGAGGAGATTTCTGCATGAGCTGGGCCATGGGGGGCCTGCTCGCCCCCTCTGGGCTCTTCAGGATCTGTGATATTCTTCGAGCATGTACAAGCTTCTGATCTCCGCAGTTCTGGTCGGGCTTGCCGCGTGTGGCAGCCAGGTTGAAGTCGAAGTTGCGCCCGGCACAGCCGCTGTCTCCGCTCCGGCGACGAGCGTGGACACCGCAGCACCCGCAGCGGTGGCGACACCTGTGGCTCCGGAAGCACTCGCCAACGCGCTCCCGATGGCGCCGGTTCCCGGTGACGGCGCCTGCTGCAGCGGCTGCGATGCCAGCAAGAAGAAGGCTGCGATGGCAGCCGCCGCTGCCAGTCAACCGGTGGTCGCGGACGTCGCCTCCACCGGAGGCAAGAAGGCCGACGGTGCCTGCTGCAGCGGATGCGAGGCCACCAAGGCCATGGCGCTGCCCGCAACCAAGCCTGAAGGTGCGTGCTGCAGCGGATGCGCAGCCACCAAGGCCATGGCGCTGCCGACGGCCAAGGCGGAAGGCTGCTGCAGCTCCGGTCAGGCGGCGAACCAATGCTGCTCCGCCGGCAAGGCCGCTCCCGCAGTGACGCCGGCTCCGGCGAACTGAGCGATTCACCGGCAGCCCGGGAGCGAATCGCCGCTACCGGGCTGCTGCGTTTGCTCGCGCATGCGGAACTCGCTCAGGTTCCGCAGAACGTCTGGTAGCCGCTGAGCCCCGGCGGAGGGGTCTCCGCGTAGCTCGCATGCTGCTTGCGCAGCTCAAAGGGATTGGCGAGCACTTCGAGCAGCTCGCGCAGCGGTGCCGGATCATTGCGGCGCTCAGCAGCCCCCAGCGCGGCTTCCACGCGGTGATTGCGCGGGATCACGGCGGGGTTGACCGTGCGCATGCGCGCAGTGATGGCCTCGAGGGAACGGTTTTCGCGCGCACAGCGCCCGCGCCAGCGCTCGTGCCAGCCCGCGAAGGCGCTGTCCTCGGCCTGCGCTGCCGCGGGAGCATTCGGATCGAGGCCGCGGAATGTGTTGGTGAAATCCGCCTTAGTCTTGTGCATCCAGGCCAGCAGCTCCTCGATCAGCGCGGCATCGCCCGCTTCCTCGCGCAGGAGTCCCAGCTTGGCCCGCATGCGGTCCAGATACGCGCGTTGATAAAGCAACGGGAATTCATCGAGGGCCTCGGTCGCGATCGCGATGGCGCTCGGTTCATCTTCCGCAAACAGCGGCAGCAGTGCTTCAGCCAGCCGGGTCAGGTTCCAGTGCGCGATGGCGGGCTGGTGCGAATAGCGATAGCGGCCCTGCTCGTCGATCGAACTGAACACCGTGTCCGGGTCGAAGACATCCATGAACGCGCAGGGGCCGTAGTCGATCGTCT
>SYGM01000103.1 GCA_005799545.1 Planctomycetia bacterium
GACGAGGTTCTTGCCGATGTCGTGCACGTCTCCGCGCACCGTCGCAAGCACGAGCTTGCCGCGCGATTCGCCGGCAACGCGCTCCATGTGCGGCTCGAGGCAGGCCACGGCGGCCTTCATCGTCTCCGCGGACTGCAGCACGAAGGGCAGTTGCATCTCGCCCTTGCCGAACAGCTCGCCGACGGTCGCCATGCCGGCCAGCAGATCCTGATTGATGATCTCCAGCGGGCGCTTCTGCTTCATGGCCAGCGCGAGATCGTCTTCGAGTCCCGGCTTTTCGCCCTCGATGATGCGCCACTTGAGCCGCTCGAGCACATCTTCGGGTACCTTTCGCGCGGCCTTCTTCTTGACGTCGACGCCCTCGAAGAGCTTGAGGAACTCCTGCAGGGGATCGTAGCCCTCGCGACGGCGATCGAAGATCAGGTCCTCGGCCACTTCGCGGGCGCGGGCGTCGATGCGGTGCAGCGGCTCGATGCGCGCGGCGTGCAGGATCGCGGCCGTGAGTCCGGCCTCGGTCGCATGGTGCAGGAAGACCGAGTTGAGCACGTGGCGCGCGGCCGGATTGAGTCCGAAGGAGATGTTCGAGACGCCCAGGAGCAGCCCCACGCCGGGCAGCTCCTCGCGCACGCGCCGGATGCCTTCCAGCGTCTCGAGGCCCAGACGGCGGTCTTCCTCGTTGCCCGTGCAGATCGTGAAGGTCAGCACGTCGAAGAGGATGTCCTCGGGTGCCAACGCGAATTCCTCGGTGCAGATCCGGTAGAGTCGCTTGGCGATGCGCAGCTTGTCATCTGCCTTCTTCGCCATGCCGTCCTCGTCGATGGTCAGGGCCACGACGGCGGCGCCGAATTCCTTGACCAGCGGCAGCACCGTTTCGCAGCGCTCCATGCCGTCCTCGAGGTTGATCGAGTTGACGATCGAACGGCCGCCGGAGAGCGCCAGCGCGGCCCGCAGGACAGGCGATTCGGTGCTGTCGATCATCAGCGGCGCAGCCACGTCGGCGCGATAGCGCTTGACCGCGGCGCTCATGTCCGCCACCTCGTCGCGTCCCACATAGGCTGTGCACAGATCGAGCACGTGGCTGCCCTCGCGCACCTGTTCGCGGCCCATCGCGACCATGCCGTCGATGTTTCCGCTCAGCAGGTGCTCGCGGAAGGCCTTGGAGCCGTTGGCGTTGGAGCGCTCGCCGACGAAGAGGATCGAGTTGTCTTGGCGCAGCGCCACGGACGAGTAGATGCTCGAGACCGAGGGCACGTGCGCGGGCTTGCGCGCCTTGGGGTCGCGCGTGCCCAGCCGGCGCGCCAGCGCGGCGATGTGCGCGGGCGTCGTGCCGCAGCAGCCGCCGACCATGTTGAGCCCGTCCTCCTCGACAAAGCGCATCAGCCAGTCGGCGAGCTCTTCCGGCGTCAGCGGATAGAAGGGCTTGCCGTCGACCAGCTGGGGGAGACCGGCGTTGGGATAGACCAGCGTGCGCTTGCGGCAGGTTTGCCCCAGCAGGCGCACATGCTCGCCCATCTCGCGCGGACCGGTGGCGCAGTTGATGCCCAGAACATCGATGGGGTAGGGATCGAGCAGCGCGATCGCGGCCGCCATCTCCGTGCCGACGAGCATTGTGCCCGTCACCTCCATGGTCACGCTGACGAAGATCGGCAGGTCGAGCTCGGCTTCGCCGCGCGCGTCGAGGATGCCGTTGATCGCCGCCTTGATCTGCAGCGGATCTTGGCAGGTTTCGATCAGGAAGCCGTCGACGCCGCCTTCGATCAGTCCGCGGGCCTGGTCGCGATAGGAGCCCTTGAGCAGGTCGTAGCTCGTGTGTCCCAGCGTCGCGAGCTTGGTGCCAGGACCCATCGAGCCCAGCGCAAAGCGCGGACGATCCGGCGTCGAGAGCTTGGCGCAGGCCGCGCGCGCCACCTGCGCCGCGGTGCGGTTGATCTCCCGGCAGCGCGCCTCGATGCCGAACTCGCTCAAGACATGCGGCATCGCACCGAAGGTGTTGGTCTCGACGACATCGCAGCCGGCTTCCAGATAGGTCTCGTGGATGCGCTGGATGACATCCGGTCGCGTGACCGAGACGATGTCGACGCAGTTTTCGTGCCCATCGTAGTCGCGGTTCAGATCGAGATTCGCCGCATGGATCTGCGTGCCCCTGGCGCCGTCGAGCACGAGCACGCGGCGTTCGAGCGCCTCGCGCAGTGCGGGACGGTGCTGGCCGGGACGGGACTGGCCGGAATTCCGCGGCTTCATGCCTTGCTCCGGGCCGGACGCACGGCGGTCGCCACGAGCGTCATGAAGTGCGGCGGCTGGGGATCGCGTGCCGCGCGCTGCACTCGCACGCGGTCAAAGCCCGCTTCCACCAGCATCTGCTCCAGCTCAGGTTCACCGAATCCCAGATACACATGCTGGAACTGATCCTTGACCCAGTCCTCGTGGTGGGCGAGCAGATCGAGCACGAGCACTCGTCCACCCGGCACGAGCACGCGGCGCGCTTCTTCCAGCGCCTTGCGCGGATCCTGCGCGTGATGCAGCGCCTGGCTCATCACGACGACATCGAAGTTCGCGTCGGGCAGCGGCAGGCTCTCGATCCCGCCCTCGACCGTCGTGATGTTGCCGATGCCCTTGGCCTTGGCGCGCGTGCGCAGTTGCTCCAGCACGCCGGGATTGATGTCGACAGCCGTCACCGAGCTCGCGACCTCTGCCAGCAGCAGCGTCAGTAGCCCGTCGCCCACGCCCAGATCGGCGTAGCGGCCGCGATCGGCCAGCTGCACCAGCCCGCGCGCCAGTCCTTCCCAGGTTCGGCCCGGCAGGATGTGCTCATCGAATTCGGCGGCCACGCGATCGAAGAAGGCGCGCGACTCGTTGCGGCGCCGATCGCGCAGCGCTTCCAGACCGGCAAGATCCGTCTCGAACTCGGGCGAGCTCTCGTTTTCCTTCAGCAGGGAGTGCACGAGCGCCGCCGATGGACCGGGCTGCAGCGAGTACAGCGTGCGGCGGCCGTGGCGCCGATCGGCGACCAGATCGACTTCCTTCAGCAGTGCCAGATGCGTGGAGACGCGGCTCTGGCCGAGGTTGAGGATCTCCATCAGGTCGGAGCCAGCGAGCTCCTCCTGGGCGAGCATGTGGAGGATCCGGAGGCGGGTTTCGTCGGCGAGGGCCTTGAGCAGGCGGGAGGTGGTGTTGAGACCGATCATGGCATCTGGATGGAATGATACCACAATCGATCGACCCCCCTGGGAGGCCCTCCCAGGGGGGTCGACGCTACGTTTCCGCTGTCGGGAGTGTCGAGCGGGGCCCCAGAGCCCTCAAGGACAGGTCACGCGGTTGTAGATCGCTTGGACATCCCAGGTGTGGTCGCCGCCGAGCATCAGCATGTCATTGGCCGTGTCGCGGGCGATCGCCACCCACACCGTGCGGTGCATCGGCTTGCCGAGCGCTTCATCACCCGACGGCTCAAACCAGATCACGGTCGGGTTGCCGTCCTGCGTGGTGAGCACGTAAGGGTAGGTCTTCGTGTCGTTGAGCGTGACGTAGCCCGCGTTGGTCAGCTCCTTGAGACCGAGGCGCTGCACGGCGTTGGTCAGCCGCGGCAGCACGGCCACATCCGCCGAGAACTTCAACGTGCGGTAGATCGGCTGACGATCGGGATCGAGCTTGCGCGAGGCCGTGACATCGAGGTTCCAGCAACCGTTGAGGCGCTTGGCGACGATGTTCATGTCGTTGGGAACCACGCGCAGCTGGAAGTACGCGAATGCGCTCGCGGCGACGGTGGCGGTGGCGAGGGAAGCAACAGCGAGGCGAGAGATCTTCATGGGATTGTCCTATTGGAGCGGGGACTGGTTTCGCCGGGGGCAGTGCGCCCGGAGCGAGTTCGCATCGGTCTCCAAACCGATCGAACGCACGAAGTCTCGCACCGCGATCATGCGAGCGAAATTCGTCACAGAGCGACAAGCGCCGGCTCCAAGTGAGTAGATCGACTACGCAGTCGGACGCGCGTGCCGAGGACGCACAGGCGCCAAAAGCGTCGGCCCCCTCCGGTATTGCTCCGAAGGGGGCCGATGCAGTCTCTCAGGATGTCTGTCTTCGCTACAAGATCGGGAGCACCTTGTCGGTGACATCCGGGATCGGTCGACCGTCCACATGGCGGATCGCCTTCCAGATGCTGCAGTACCCATCCCGGTTGCGGACGAACTCGCAGGTGCGGTAGATCCGATCCAGCGCCTGCTGATGGAGCAGGATGCCGGTGGCCGAGTCGGGAGCAATCCCTTCTGCTTCCATGCGACGCACTTCGGGAGTGGACCGATAGATGCGATCGAATTGGAGGCGGGCCGGGGCGCTCAGCATGCGCGGGTCGTCAAGCCCGCAGATCGAGTCCCCTGTCTTCACGATCCACACGGGCCCAGCATCCGCATCGCTGAGAGCCGCATGGAGACCCTCCTGCTGCGTGGCGCAGGAGAGGCCGCCCAGAAGGGCCAGCAGCGCGAGGAGTAGCTGAGCCCTGAGCTTCATTGGCACTTCGTGCGGTTGTAGATGGCCTGCACATCCCAGGTGTGCGTGCCACCCAGCATGAGCATGTCATTCATCGTGTCGCGAGCGATGGCAACCCACACCGTGCGGTGCTGGGGCTTGCCGAAGGCATCGTCGCCCTGCGGTTCGAACCAGATCGCGGTCGGGTTGCCGTCCTGCGTGGTCAGCACGTAGGGGTAGGTGTTGGTCTCGTTGAGCGTGACGTAACCGGCACCGAAGAGATCCTTGACGCCGAGGCGGGGAACGTAGTTCGTGAGCTTCGAAAGAACGGTCTCATCCGAAGTGAACTTCAGCGTGCGGAACACCGGCTGGCGATCGGGGTCGAGCTTGCGCGAAGCCGTGACGTCGAGGTTCCAGCAGCCCTGCATGCGCTTGGCGACGATGTGATTGTCGTTCGGCACAACGCGCAGTTGCATGTACGCGAAGGCGGTTGCGGCAACCGCAGCGGTGGCGAGAGAAACAGTAGCGAGGCGGGAGATCTTCATGGGAGAATCCTGTCATCTGGAGTGGGGAGTGAGTCGCCCGGGGGCGGTGCGCCCGGAGGGAGTCCGAGCCGGTCTCCAGGGCCCTGCTCGAACGAACGCAATCTCGCACGCCTGCCTGCGGCGCGAAATTCGCCACAAGTAGGGTCCGCAGGACTCCAAGTGAGTACTCCGGCTACGCAGTAGGGCTGCGTGCAGGCCGCCGAGCGATGCCAGAGTGGCCGCAGAGGGTCGCAGAGTGGCCGCAGAGGGCCTGCGTGGGGTACACCATGCGCATGAACACCAAGCAAGCCCCTCTTGCCGAGTTCACGCTGCGGGCCGTGCTGGCGGGCGTCGTGCTGGGCGTGATCTTCGGCGCCGCCAATGCCTATCTGGGGCTGCGTGTCGGCATGACGGTCTCCGCCTCGATCCCTGCAGCGGTGATGACTGTTGCGGTTTTCAAGCTGCTCGGTTCGCGGGCTTCGATTCTCGAAGCAAACCTCTCGCAGACGATCGGCAGCGCTTCGACGTCGCTCGCGACAGGCATGGTGTTCACGATCCCTGCGCTGTTCCTGTGGGGCATGGTGCCGCCGTACTGGCAAGTCGTGGCGCTGTGCTTCCTCGGCGGATTGCTCGGCATCGCGGCGATGATTCCCCTGCGCCGACTCCTGATCGTCAAGGAGCACGCCACGCTGCCGTATCCGGAGGGAACCGCCTGCGCGGAAGTGCTGCGCGCGACCACCGGCGGCACGAGCAGCGCGGCGTGGATCTTCCGCGGCATGCTCGTCGGCGCACTGATCAAGCTGGCGGTTTCGCTGCTGTATCTGCTGCCGGGAGAAGCCGGCGTGGATCTGCTGCCGAGCGTGCTGCCGAAGGCTCATCTGGCGATCGAGCTCTCGCCCGCGCTGATCGGCGTGGGCTTCATCCTCGGTTTCCGCCAGGCCGGCGTGTGTGTCGCGGGCGGCATCATCGCTTCGCTGGTGCTCGTACCGATGATCGCGTACTTCGGCGCGGCCCTCACCGCGCCGCTCGCGCCCGTCAAGGCGCAGTTGATCGCGGACATGAGCGCCGAAGAGATCCGCAAGGGGTATGTGCGCTACATCGGCGCAGGCGCCGTGGCCGCCGCCGGCATCCTCACGGTGCTCAGGAATCTGCCGGCGATGTATGCGGCCTTTGCCGGTGTGATTGCCGGGCTGCGCGCCGGCTCGCCGACGGCCGCCGCGGCGCAGGAGCGCACGGATCGCGACCTGCCGGCCTGGTTTCCCGTGCTGGGCATCGCGACGGTCGTGCTGGTGAGCGCACTGGTGCCCGGCATCTTCGCCGGAAACATGGAGCTTGGACCGCGGCTGGTCTGCGGTGTCGCGGTCGGCGTCTTCGGCGTGCTGTTCGTCACGGTCGCTGCGCGCATCGTGGGTATCGTCGGCGTATCCTCGCAGCCGACCAGCGGCATCGCTCTGCTGACTCTGGTGGGCGTGGCTTCGATCTTCGTCGCCAACGGCTGGACGAGCATGGAAGCCAAGGCCGCCGTGCTCACGGTCGGCACGATCGTCGCGATCGCAGCCTCCAAGGCCGGCGACATCTCGCAGGATCTCAAGACCGGCTATCTCGTCGGCGGAACACCGGCGCGCGCACAGCTGGGCCAGTTGATCGGTGCCGCATTCGCCTGTTGGGCCGTGGCCGGCACGCTGTTCATCCTCGCCGGCGCCTACGAGTTCGGCGGCAAGGAACTCAGCGCGCCGCAGGCCACGTTGATGAAGACGATCATCGAGGGCGTGCTCGCGGGCGAGCTGCCCTGGGAGCTGGTGCTCGGCGGCGCGGGCCTCTCGATCGGCGCGATGCTGTGCGGAGTCTCCGGTCTGGCCTTTGCGATCGGCGTGTATCTGCCGCTGGCGACGATGGCACCGCTGTTCATCGGCGGCTGTGCGCGCGCGCTGTGCCTGGGCGGCAAGGACAGCTCGAAGCACGAGGCGGGCGGTGATCCGGGCGTGCTGGCGGCCTCCGGTCTGGTCGCCGGCGAGGCGCTCGTCGGCGTGCTGATCGCCGGTCTGGTCTCCGGTGGCGTGATCGCGAAATCGGGCGAGCCGCGCCTGATCGGTCTGGGCGGGGAGCTGGCGGTCTGCGGCGTGATCCTCGCGATCTGCGTCTTCCTTTACGCCACGCGCCGCCGCCCGTCCCAATCCTGACTCCCTGACCCGATGATGGAAAAATCTTCAACAGTCGAACCTGCGCCCCGCCGAAAGGAAACCTCGATGAACCAGAGCGACAACCTCATCACGCTCCAAAGCCACATCCTCGAGGGCGAGGCGAAGCATCCGGGCGCAACCGGAACCTTCACCTGGATCCTTTCGGCGCTGGCCCTGTCCGCCAAGGTGATCTCTTCCAAGATCCGCCGTGCGCGACTCGATGACGTGCTCGGTTCCGTGGGGGCGACGAATGTCCAGGGAGAGACTCAGCAGAAGCTCGATGTGATCGCCAACGAAACGCTCCTGCGCTGCCTCGGCAAGCGCGAGGGCGTTGCCGTTGTCGCCAGCGAGGAGAACGACGAGGCGATCGTGATCCAGAAGAACACGGGGAAGGACGGGCGCTACATCGTTCTGTTCGACCCGCTCGATGGCTCCAGCAACCTTGACACCTGCGGTGCGGTCGGCACGATCTTCAGCATCCTGCGCCACGATCCCATGGCGGAGCATGTCGATGAAACCGTGCTGCAGAAGGGCACGCGTCAGGTTGCCGCGGGCTACATCCTCTACGGATCCTCGACCATCTGCGTGCTCACCACGGGCAACGGCGTCAGCATGTTCGTGCTCGAGCCCAATGTCGGCTCCTTCCTGCGCGTTGCGGAGAACATGCGCATTCCGGAGAGCGGCAAGACCTACTCCGTCAACGAGGGCAATCGCCCGACCTTCGAACCGGGCTACCAGCGCTATCTCGAGTGGGCGCAGGCCAACGGGTATTCCAGCCGCTACGCCGGCGCGATGGTTGCCGACGTGCACCGCGTGCTGATTCAGGGCGGCGTGTTCCTCTATCCGCCGACCAAGAAGGCGCCGGAAGGCAAGCTGCGCCTGATGTACGAAGCCAATCCAATGTCGATGATCATCGAGCAGGCGGGCGGCAAGAGCTGCGCCGGCAAGACGCGCATCCTCGAGATCCAGCCCTCCAAGCTGCACCAACGCACCTGCGTGGTGATGGGCAGCCCGGCGGAAGTCGACCGCGTGCTGAGCTTCCTCTGACGCCTACTTCGGCTGCTGGCCCGGCTTCGGCGTCTGCTGCTGCGTCTGCTTTTGGGACTTGTGCTTGGCCTCGTCAGCCTTGAACTCCGCGTTGAGCTTCGCTTCCTGCGCTTTGAGCTCGCTCATCGGCGGGACGCCCATGGCCTTGCGCTCGGCATCACTTGTGCGTGGATCGATCGGATACAGGCGCCAGATCCGGTTGACCGGCTCCCACACGAACTGTGTGCCGTAGCGCTGCGCCATCCCGCGCTTGACCAGCAACCGATCCTGCGCCTCGGCTGCCACGCGGAACCCGCGGTCCTCACCGCCCTCCGCCGACTTCAGCGCGATCAGCTGCGCCGCTTCCAGATCCTCGGGCCGATCCGAC
This sequence comes from Planctomycetia bacterium, assembly GCA_005799545.1. Classification (GTDB taxonomy): domain Bacteria; phylum Planctomycetota; class UBA1135; order UBA1135; genus SYGM01. The sequence continues at coordinate 8,577 of SYGM01000103.1, forward strand.
TCGACCAGCACCAGCGCCGCGTACAACTCGTCCAGCGGCGTCAGCTCCTGTCCCTGCTGCTCGAGAATTTTCCGCACCTTGTCGGCGCGCTCATGCAACCGCTCATTCTTCGCGAGCGCGTCCTGGCTGCGCCGGACCTCGGTCTGGGCCTCGGTGCGCTGCTCCAGAGCCAGTCGTTCCAGGCGCACGGCGGGGGCCTGGCAGGCGCCGGATACCGTCAGCAGGAGGGTCAGCAGGGCCACAGGTAGTTTTTTCATGCTCCCCAGAGCCTAGCTGCGCCGCTTTTCCGCGAGAATCGTTTTTACACACGGGCGACCACCTGCCCCCCCGGTTTCGGCGTACACTCCACACGATCGCATTCGACGGGGGCTGCCCACGCTGCTCCCTGGAACTCTCCGCAACGCGGCATCCGCCGCAGAAAGCAATCCTCATGAAGAACCTCGTTTTCGCCATCGCCCTCGTCGGCCTCGTCGCCGCCTGCAAGTCGACCAGCAACACCTCCGTGACCGACCCCTCGGGCGCCAACATGCCCAAGGCCGGCTGCTGCAGCGAGAAGTCTGCGGAAGGCTGCAGCGCGGAGAAGAAGGCCGCCTGCGAAGGCATGAAGGCCGGCTCCTGCGAAGGTGCCAAGGCCGCCACCTGCCCGGCCTCCAAGCCCCAGGGCTGATGCGCCTGATGGCCGGCTCTCGAGCCGGCCAATGACGCAAGTCACAAAGATCGTCGACCCGTGCTGGCCCGTCCAGTGCGGGTCGACGGCTTTGATAGGGACAACTCCGCCGCGTGCGCTACTGCTTGGGGCGCACCTCGAGGACATGCACCTCGAAGCGCAGGTCCGCACCCGGCGGCACCAGATCACCGAAGCCCTCGTCTCCGTACGCCAGCCGGGCCGGAATCTCCAGCCTGCGCCGTCCCTGCGGCATCACGCCCTGCAGGCCTTCGTTCCAGCCGGCGATCGGCGCAGCTCCCAGCTCGAACTCGATCGGCACCCCGCGATCGAGCGAGGAGTCGACGCGCGTGCCATCCAGCAACCAGGCCGTGTAGTCGATCACGAGCCAATCGCCGACCCTGGCGCGCGGGCCCTGACCCAGATACAGCTCGCGGATGTGCACTCCCGCAGGTGTCAGCGTGTCTTCGCGCTCCAGATCCAGCGGCCGGGGATCGAGGCTGGCATGCCTGCACGCGCCGAGCAGCAGGCCGGCGCTCGTCAGCAGTGCCAGCTTCGCCAAGCCCTTGTGCGCGCGCCTCATGTGCTTCAGCCTGCCAGGATCGCGGCAATGGCCGCGACATCCACGATATCCTCGGCCTTGCAGCCGCGCGAGAGATCCATGAAGGGCTTGTCCAGGCCCTGCACCAGCGGGCCCAGCGCCGTCGCGCCCGCCAGACGCTCGGTCAGCTTGTAGCCGATGTTGCCCGCATCGAGGTCGGGGAACACCAGCACGTTGGCCTTGCCCGCCACGGGAGAGCCGGGTGCCTTGCGCTCGGCGACCTGCGGCACGATCGCGGCGTCCAGCTGCAGCTCGCCGTCGCAGATCAGACCCGGAGCGCGCGCCTTGAGCAGCTGCGTGGCCTTGACCACCTTGTCGACATCGGGGTGCGCTGCGGAGCCCTTGGTCGAGAAGGAGAGCATCGCCACGCGCGGCGATTCGCCGACGAGCTTGCGATGGCTCTCGGCAGCCGCGAGCGCGATGTCGACGAGTTGTTCGGCGGTCGGATTGGGCACGACCCCGCAGTCCGCGTAGGTCAACACGCGGTCTCGCAGGATCATGAGGAAGCAGGAGCTTACTGTGGCGATGCCGCGCTGCAGGCCGACGACCTGCAGTCCAGCGCGCAGCACATCCGCGGTCGCAGCCTCGCTGCCGCTGACGGCACCGGCGCAGTCGCCCGAGCGCACCAGGAAGGCGCCGAAGTACAAGGGATCGAGCAGCTTCTGCTGCGCCTCCGCGGCGCTGAGACCCTTGGCCTTGCGCAGCTCGTGCAGCTCGGCGGCGAACTTCGCGGTGCGCGGATCGCTGGCCGGTCGGACGACCTCGACACCCGCAGGCGCCGTGCCGAGCTTGCCGGCATCGACCAGCACAGGCTGGCAGATGCCCTTCTGCGCGAGCACGGCGGCGGCCTGGCGCACGCGTGCGTCCTGCGATTCGGGCAGCACGATGCGCCGCTGCAGGCGGCGCGCCTTTTCATGCAGTTCGAGGATCAGGTTCATGACAGCGGAGTCGCGTCGAGCACGCTTTGAGGCACATCAAGCTCCATGCGCAGCACGGCGAGACCGTGCGTCTTGCCCTGCGCATCGGTCTTGAGCGAGGCCGAGCCGCCGCCGCCGAGGCTGTCGGCGAGGATGAAGTTGAGCAGCAGCATGTTGTCGGCCTCGTAGCGCTTCACGGCGCCGAAGTTGATGCCGTGCATGTGCGCGCGCACGCGCTCGGTGGTCAGCTCGCGGCGCAGGAACTCATAGGCGCTCGCGCTGCGGGCCAGCACGCCCACATTCGAGCCTTCGCCCTTGTCGCCCGAACGGGCGCAGGCGATGCGGGAGAGGGGAACGATTGCCATGTTCGGGAAACCTTTAGCTTTCGAAGATGCTGACCTTGGACTGGATGCGCGTCTTCTTCACGAGCGCGGGCCAGAAACCGATGATCTCCTGCGCGTGGGGCCGGCCGCCTGCGAAGCCGGTGACTCCCGGCGGCCCGCTCGTCACCAGAGGCACCAGCTCGTAACCGAAGCGCTCGATCTTGGCCTTGTTCATGCCCTTGACGCCCATGCGCAGCACGATTTCGCCGGGATCCGCACGCTCGGCCGAGCCGATGCCCGCGTGGCAGACATTCGCGCCGAGATATTCGACCATGCGCTCTTCCGGCGCGAACACGCAGCCGTCGAGCTCGAGGCGCTTCCACACGATCTCGGCGCACAGCCGGGCCTTGGCGAGCGCATCGGGGCCGCTGATCGTCAGCTGCCCGACGGCCTTCCAGCCGTTCTCGAAAGAGATGGAGACCTTGTAGGTCGGCGTCGGAGCCTGTCCGCGCACGCCTTCGACGCGCACGCGGTCCGGGCCATCCTGCCGCATGCGGAAGCTCGTGAAATCCGCGCTGCAATCGGGACCCAGATAGGCCTTCGGATCGCCCATTTCGTAGGCGAGCTGATGGCCCACCGTCGACAGATCGATCACACCGCCGGTGCCCGCATGCTTGGTGATCACGAAGCTGCCGTCGTGATAGGCCTCCACGATCGGATAGCCGATCTTCGCCATGTCGGGCACGCGCTGCCAGTCGGTGAAATTGCCGCCCGTGC
>SYGM01000104.1 GCA_005799545.1 Planctomycetia bacterium
ATAGATATGACGAGTATATTGAATGCAAAAGCAAAAGCTGGAGATAAGCAGGACAGACTTACCGCTCATTTGAAATCTGCAGATTTTTTTGATGCAGAGAAATTCCCTACAGCAACATTTATAGCAAAGGAATTCTGATGAGCCGTGCTCGGCGCTTGACCCGATCGCGACGGGCAAGATCGAGGATCTGATCGAGGAGCTGAAGGGGAACTATTCGATCTTGATGGTGACCCACAACATGCAGCAGGCCTCGCGATCGAGCGATTACACGGCGTTCATGTATCTGGGACGTCTCATCGAGTACGGTCCGACGGCGGATATCTTCCGCATGCCGCACCTGAAGGAGACGGAGGATTATGTGACGGGGCGGTTTGGCTGATCGGCGGCAGCGGCTTCCCGCGGCCGCTCTTCACAAGGCCGCGCTCCCAAGCCACACTGTCCCCTGTGAGTCCAACCCTCCGCACCCGCATCGCCTGCACCGTCTACCCCTCGCCCAGGGCTGCCGCCTTGGCCGTGGCGGACGAGCTGCGCGTGCGGTTGGCGGGCTACCCTTCGCTCGTGCTCGGCCTGCCGACGGGCAATACGCCCGTTCCCTTCTATCAGGAACTCATCCGGCTCCATCGCGCCAGCCTGCTGTCTCTGGCTCAGGCGACCAGCTTCAATCTTGACGAGTACCTCGGCCTCGCTCCGGGTGACCCGCGCAGTTTCCGGGCCTGGATGCAGGCACAGCTCTTCTCGCAGGTGGATCTGCCAGCCAACCGGACCCATCTGCCCGACCCCGTGGAGCCTGCTGCCGCGGCCGAGGAGTCGCGCCGCTACGAGCTGCTCATCCGAGAGGCCGGGGGGGTCGACTGGATGCTGCTGGGCATCGGGCGGAACGGCCACATCGGGTTCAACGAACCCGGCTCCCCGCGCACGAGTCGGACGCGCCTGGTCGAGTTGGAGGCGAAGACGATCGCGGATGCGGCGAAGACCTTCGGCGGGGAGCAGCATGTGCCCCGCCGCGCGATCACGATGGGGATCGGCACGATCCTCGAGGCGCGTGCGATCCGCGTGATGGCCTTCGGATCGGCCAAGGCGGAGATCGTGCAGCGCGCGCTGACGGGTGAGCCCACGGAGCTGGTGCCGGCCAGCCTGCTGGCGGGCCATGCGGATGTGCGCTTCCTTCTGGACACAGAGAGCGCGCGGCTGCTCAGTCAATAAGGCGCGCCGCCCACCGGTTTTTCGACCGGTGTGCGGCGCCAAGAAACACTCGCTTCCCTGTCAATTGCCCACGATGGGGTGGGCGCCCATGTCGATGACCGATCCATCGGGATCGTCCTGCTTGGGATCGCCGCCATCGATGGCGGGCGAACCGGCTTGGGGCGTGTGATTGCCTGAAGCCGGGCTCTGGAAGAGCGGATCGGCTTGCGAGTAACCCGTGGCGGCGAAGCCATTCCAGTCGATGATCGAGAACTCGATCACGCCGGGCAGGAGGTTCTGGAGGTTGGAGGAGATGGCAGAAGCCTGTCCGCCACCCCAGATGATGCTGTTCTCGATGCTGAGGTTGATCGAGTTCATGAGGTGCAGCTGGGCCCCGCTGTTCGAGGCCAGAGTCGTGCTGGAGAGATCCAGCAGACCGCCGTCGACGAACAGACCGCCCACGCCGTTCTGCGCCGTGTTGTTCGCGACCTTGAGACCGAAGGCGGTCACGTGGGGCGAATTCTGGGCGTAGATGCCGGCACCGTTCTGGTTGGAGCTGTTGAAAGCGACCTTGACCTTGTGCAGGAGCACGTGCCCGTTGCTGAAGGCCAGTCCGCCGCCGTACTGTCCGGCCGTGTTGTTCTCGATGACCACGCCATCGAGCGACAGGTCGGCACCGTTCTGAATATGGATGCCGCCACCGTTCTGGTTGGTGGAGTTCGAGCGGATCTGGGTGTTGACGACCTCAAGCAGGCCGCCGTCCACCGCGATGCCGCCGCCCTGCTGGAGGCCGACGTTGTTCTCGATCAGTGAATCGAGCACATGCAGCTTCGAGCTGTTGCGAGCGGCGATGCCGCCACCCGACTGGCCCAGGCTGTTGCGAACCACGCAGGCATCCACCGTTGCTTCGGAGCTGTCGGTCACGAGCACGGCCCCGCCCTGTGAGTTCTGACCGCCGCCATTGACCAGCGTCAGACCGCGCAGGATGGTACCGGCGCTTTGCACACCCAGCACCGTGACGCACGGACCGTTGAGGCCGCCATCGATGATGGCCTGTGTGCCTTCAATGGTCAGCTTGCGGCCCTGCACAAGGACGTTTTCGTGGTACACGCCTGCGGCAACGTGGATCGTCGCATTGGCAGGTGCGCAGGCCAGTGCAGCGCCGATCGTCGAGTAGGGTCGGGCTAGGCTGCCGTTGGGGGCCGCATTGGTCTGCGAGCCGTCCACGTAGATCTGACCTGCCAGTTGCGTGGCATCGGAGATGCTGAACTGCACGTCGGAGACCGTGATGCCGGCATAGCGCGGATCGTTGCTGGTCGTGGCCGAGGTGATCAGTTCCGCGACCTGCGTTCCGTCCAGTTGGCCGTCATCGAGACCCGTGACCGTGACGATCTGGGGGTGGAACCAGTTGTCCGGCGTGAAGACCAGCTGGGCAGGATCCACTGCGATCTCGGTGTTGTCCGAAACCGTGAGCTGGATCGTGACCGTGTCCTCGGGCTGACTCGTCAGATAGACGCGAACTTCGCTTTCCGCTTCGGTCGGCATGGCGTTCTCGCCACATCCGAGCACCACGGCTTCGGTGATGTTCGTGTTCGGGTTGTGGACGACGTTGACACCGCCCGCCAGGCCATCGGCAAAGCCCTTGAAGGCCGGGCCGCCGAGTACGCCGGTTGCGGGGAGTTCATTGATCGTGGGAACGGCCTCACCAAGACCGTTGTCCACGGTGAACAGCTCGTTGCCGAGATATCCGTCCTTGAGCGGGAGGGAGGGATTGCAGAACTTGCCCGAGCGCTTGGCGACACGCTCATCAAGCAGCGCATCCCGCATGAAGGCGATCAGAGCCGCCTGCTTGGCCGGCTTGTTGCGCAGCGTGCCGATGCCCGCGACGTCAAGGTCAAGGGAGTGGCCGTTGAGCTCCATGAAGTCGGCACCGCGTGCGTAGAACTGCACCACTTGCTCCAGCGTTCCCGCGCCTCCGTTGTGGAAGTAGGGTCCGGTGAGGGCGATGTTGCGCAGCGTGGGCGTCTTGAAAGCGCCTTCCACGATGGTGTCTTCGTTCGCACCGACTGCCGGCGAAGGCTGGTACGCCTGAACCAGCGGGTCGTTGAGACGGAGACGCTCGACGATCGAGAGCGGGCCGAAGGGGCCGCTGCCGCCGATGCCGATGTCCTCGCTCCAGGGGCGGACGCCGATGTTGTAGTAACCGACGTCATAGACACCATCGGGCTTGGCCGTGCCCATGTTGAGTGCACCGATTTGCACACCGTTGAGCAGGATCGGATAGACGCCCGCGGGCAGAGAGGGATTGTTGCCCCACTCCATCTCCACGGACATGAAGATGTTGCACTGACCGTTCGGCAGAGGCGTGCCCTTGACGGCAACGTCAATCCCCGCCGTGAAATCCCACTCGCCGAAGGTTCCGGCCTGCGGCAGCGGAGCGGCGGGCCCAGGAATCAGGAATGTCTCCAGGTTCGCCTCGGCGCAGTTGCCGGGGGTTCCCGGGACGGTTCCATGGGCGACCAGAGCGCCGCCGGGAGTGCGAATCTCGATGTCTCCGCCGCGCGGGTCGATCGCGAGGTGATTCATCGTCGGATCCGGCATGGTCGTGAACGACTCCATGTCGAAGGCCATCGAGGCAAAGGTCGGCATGCGCTCGACCACGCCTTCGTCCTGAACCTGAGTCCAGGTGGCTCCGGCGAACTCCGACCCGTGGTGGCAACGACTGCATGCTGCGTTGTTCGAGTTGAAGATCTGCATGCCCTGGATCTGCTGCGGCGTCATCGCCGTCAGATCGCCCGCCGAGTAGCGGTCAAAGGGCGTGTCGTTGGAGACGAGCTGCGACTCGTAGCACAAAATCGCCAGACCCCAGAAGAGGGAGAAGTTGTGCTCCATCTGGCTGTAGCCGTTGAAGGGCTGCCGGCCACCGTGCCACGTATCGTGGAAGGCGGCGCGGATCTTGTCCGCATAGGTCAGCCCCTGCTGCATGCCGCGGTTGGGATAGTCGGAAAGCGCACCCAGATGCAGGTCCGTCGGGTCGACGACCTGATCGACAAGCGGGCGTGCAGGCAGCAGCTTCGCGGCCAGCGCCTTGAAGTCCTTGCCTGAGTAGCTCATCTCGAAATCCGAGAGCGCAGGTCCGACCGCCTGGCTCGCCAGCGCCGCGCGGTGGATGAGGACGCTGACGTATTGCAGCTGGCCGTTGGGCATCTTCTTGACCACGCGCGCATTGGGATCGCGGGCTCCCCAGATGTTCACGCCGTTGAAGTTCTGGTCGGCACGGCCGTCCCAGAAGCTGCGAACGTTGAAGATGGCGTTGATGACCGTCGGGGAGTTACGGGGCTCCACTCGACCCACGTTGCTGCCGTTGAGGTGGAACGGCGCGTCCAGAATGACGTTGCCCGACTCCTGACCGACGCCGGGTTGAATGCCCGTGAACTGGCGATGCTGAATGCCCGAAGATGTCAGACGGTCGTTGATGTCCCGCACCAGCGGCGACTCGTGATCGTTGGGGTCCGCCCGTTCCGTGAACGGGAAGTCACCCGAGCTCACGGTGTAGTTCACACCGCCGGCGCCGGTAGGCAGTCTCTGGAAGATACCGTCGTGGCCGGGCGCGATCTGCGACTTGGCGCGCACGTCCGCGCCTGCATGCCAGTGGCAGCTCGCGCAGGCTGTCATGCCGTCCGAGCCGACCTGGATATCCCAGAAGAAGGCCTTTCCAAGTCGCACTGCGGCATCGAAATCCGAAACGTAGTCAAAAAGTTCCAGAGGCAGCGGGACACTCTGCAGCGACAGAGGGGCAGGCAGACCCTGCAGCGCGCGAACGGTGGAGTTGCCGCCGTTCTGGAGGCCTCAGTTCGTCCCTCCTGCCTGCGGTGCCTGTGCAGGCGCCGGACTGGCGAACGTGGCGGATGCGGTGAGAATGGCAAACAGAGTCGGAATCCAGATCGGCATGGATGCGTCGATCCGGAATTTCTTGCCGCCGTTGGAGTGCGGTTTGAGGTGCATGGAATTACCTGGTGGAGGAGTGGAGTGAACCCCAAAGGAGGGGGCCAAGGAACGGTACAACGAACACGGAGTCGAGAGCTAGAATACAAGTTCGTGTTCGATGCGTATGAAAAACATTCAAATGGAAAATAATGCGGCGTTCGCCGGTTCTTCCGGCGAACGCCGCCACTCACAGCTCCATCAACTATCAGTTGCCGACGATCGGATGCGATCCGATGTCGATGCGAGAACCGTCCGGATCCTGCTCGGACGGATCACCACCATCCAGAGCGGGTGAACCCGCCGCCGGAGTGTGGTTGCCGTTCAGGGCGTCCATGAACATGGGGTTCAGGGTCAGGTAGCCGGTCGCGACGAACCCGTTCCAGTCAACGATCGAGTACTCGACGTTGCCAGGCAGTGGATTCTGCAGGTTCGAGGCCACAGCAGTGCCCTTGCCTCCGCCCCAGACGATGCTGTTGATGAGGCTCGTGTTGATCGAGTTCATCAGGAACAGCTGCGCTCCGGAGTTGGTGGCGATGGTCGTGCTCGAGAGATCGAGCAGGCCGCCGTCCATGAAGAGACCGCCGACACCGTTCTGGGCGGTGTTGTTGGCGATCTTCAGGCCGAACGCGGTCAGGGAGACCGAGTTCACCGCTTGAATGCCGCCACCGGACTGACTCGAACTGTTAAAGACGACCTGGACGTTGCTGATGTCAGCCTGTCCACCGTTCAACACCAGACCACCGCCCTGCTGGCCGGCAGCATTGTTGCGGATGACGACTCCGTCCAGAACAAGGTCCACCGCGTTCTGCAGGAAGATGCCGCCACCCGAACCATTCGTGACGTTGTCACGAATCACCGAGTTCACGACCTCAAGGGCACCGCCATCGACGAACAGACCGCCGCCTTGCTGCGTGCCGGTGTTGTCCTCGACGAGCGAGTCGATCAGCGCCAGCCTCGAGCTGTTGCGCACGAAGACGCCGCCGCCCATCTGGCCCATGCTCTGGCGGAGCACACAGCCGTCGACAGTCACGTCGGTGCTGTCCGTGACGAAGAGCGCGCCCGCCTGGGCGTTCTGGCCGCCACCGTTGATCAGGGTCAGGCCGCGCAGGATCGTGCCCTGCGTGTCCGCCCCGAACACCGTGATCACGGGACCGTTTTGTCCCCCGTTGATGATGGCGTTGCTGCCATCGATCGTCAGGTGCTTGCCTTGGATCAGCAGGTTCTCATTGTAGGTTCCGGAGGCAACGTGGATCACGGATCCGGCCGGTGCGCAGCTCAGGGCCTGCCCGATCGTCGGATAGGGACGAGCCTGGCTGCCGTTGGGGTACTGCGTGCTGACCGAAGCGTCCACATGGATCTGGTTGTCCCACGAGGTCGCATCCGTCACGGTGACCGTGACGTCTTCGACGGCCAGACCCGAATACTTGGGATCCGTGCTGATCGTCGCCGAGGTGATGATGGTGGCCGTGTTCGTGCCATCCAGCTCGCCGTCACGCTTGCCCTTGACCTTGATCACCTGCGGGTGGAACCAGTTCTCCGTGTTGAAGACCAGTTGCGTCGGGGTGATCTCGAGTTCCGTCCGATCGGAGAGCGACAGGTCGATCGTGACATCGCTCTGCGGCTGGTTCGTCAGGTAGATGCGAACCTCACGGTCCGAATCCGAGGGAACCGCCAACGGTCCGCAGCCTTCGACTGCCTCTTCCGAGCAGATCAGGTTGGGCTCGTGGACGACGTTGACCCCGCCGTCCAGCTGGTCGGCGAAGGGCTTGAACGGTGCACCGCCCAAGGCGCCGGTCGCCGGCAGCTCGTTGATGAACGGCACGGCTTCGCCGAGACCGTTGTCGACGACCATGAACTCGTTGCCGAGGTAGCCGTCCTTGAGGGGCAGCGAAGGCGTGCAGAACTTGCCCGAGCGCTTGGCAACGCGCTCATCGAGCAGCGCATCACGCAGGAACGCGGTCAGAGCCGCCTGCTTGGCGGGCTTGTTCCGGATCGATCCCACACCATCGACGTCCTCGTCGAGATTCGGGGCGTTCAGCTCCGCGAAGTCGGCTCCGCGGGCATAGAACTGGATCACCTGCTCCAGGGTCGCCGCGCCTCCGTTGTGGAAGTACGGCCCCGTGAGCGAGATGTTGCGCAGCGAAGGGGTCTTGAAGGTTCCCATCGTGATGGTCGTCTCGCCGGCACTCACGCCGGGCGTGGGCGACCACTGCTGGACATGGGGATCCCCGGCCTTGAGGCGTTCCACGACGGAGAGCGGGCCGAAGGGACCCACGGCGCCGCCGCCGATGTCCTCGTACGTCGGGCGCACGCCCAGGTTGTAGAAGCCCACGTCGTAGATGCCGTTGGGCTGTGCCGTACCCATCGTCAGCACGCCGATCTGCTGACCGTTGACGAGAATCGGGTAGAGACCGGCCGGGAGCGCGGGGTCATTGCCCCACTTCATCTCGACGGCCAGATCCACGTGGCACAGGCCGCCGGGCAGCGCGCCCTCGAAGGTCTCGACCGTGACGACCACATCGAAAGCAGCCTCGAGCTGGCTGTTGACCGGCGGCAGCGGCGCTGCGGGGCCGGGAATCAGCGTGGCGTCGAATTCCCCGGCCACGCAGTTGCCCGGCGCACCGGGGATGTTGCCGTAGGCCACGACTTCGCCGGTCGGCGTCACGACCGAGATCTGCGCTCCGCGAGGATCGAAGCTCAGCATGTTCTGAGCCAGATCCGGGAAGGTCGTGAAGGTCTCGATGCCGTGAGCAACCGAGCCCAGCGTCGCCATGCGTTCGACGACGCCTTCCTCGGCCACCTGCGACCAGGTCGCACCGGCGAATTCGGATCCTGCGTGGCAAGCCGAACAGGCCGCTCCGCCGGTGTTGTAGATCTTCATGCCTTCGATCTGCTCTTCCGTCATGGCGGTGAGATCGCCTGCGGCGTAGCGGTCGAACGGCGCATCGTCAGAGACGAGCTGCGACTCGTAGCACAGGATCGCAAGGCCCCAGAACAGGGAGAAGTTGTTCTCCATGTGGGTGTGCCCGTTGATGACCTGACGTCCGCCGTGCCACTTGTCGTGGAATGCGGCGCGGATCAGATCCGCGTACGTGATCTCCGGCCGCATGCCGCGGTTGGGGTAGTCCGACAGTGAGCCGAAGTGCACGTCGGTGGGATCGATGTACTGGTCCTTGAGCGGACGGGCCAGAATCATCTTCATGCCGAGCTCGGGCAGAGACTTGCCTGCGTAGCTCATTTCAAAGTTCGAAAGCGCCGGTCCAACCGCTTGGCTGGCGAGCGAAGCCTTCTCGAGCAGCACGTTGACCCAGGCCAGAGAGCCATCAGGCTGCTTCTGAAGAACCTTGGCGTTGGGATCGCGGGCGCCCCAGATGTTGACCCCGTTGAAGGTCTGATCCGCGCGGCCGTCCCAGAAACTGCGAACGTTGAAGATCGCATTGATCACGGTCGGTGAGTTGCGCGGCTCGACGCGCCCCACGTTCGAGCCGTTGAGGTTGAAGGGCGGATCGAAGATCACGTTGCCCTGTTCCTGCCCGACGCCTGACGAGCAGCCGGTGAATTGCCGGTGCTGGATGCCTGATGACGTCAGGCGGTCGTTGATGCTGCGCACGATGGAGGAGTCGTGATCGTTGGGGTCCGCCCGCTCCGTGAACGGGAAATCGCCCGACTTGACGGTGTAGTTGTTGCCGCCCTGGCCGGTCGGAAGCGTCTGGAAAGCGTTGTCGTGCCCCGGGCTCAGCTGGCTCTTGGCGCGCACGTCCGCACCCGCATGCCAATGGCAGCTGGCGCAGGCGGTCATGCCGTCCGAGCCGACCTGAATGTCCCAGAAGAAGGCTTTGCCGAGTCGCACAGCGGCGTCGAAGTCGCTGACGAAGTCGCCCAGATTGGGGGGCAGCGGAAGCTGCTTCATTGCGAGCGGCTGCGGGAGATTGCGCAGGCCGCGCAGCGAGGCGCTGCCGCCAGTGGTTGCGCCGGTCCCCATGCCGTTGGCGCTGCCGTTGCCGGCGGTGGTCTGGGCCGAGGCGGGCCCTGCCATGAGTGCGGAAGCAGTCAGGAGCGCAAACAGAGTGGGAATCCACGGATGGGCCGAGGACCGGTCTGCCTCGCTCCATATGCGAGGCTGTGAAGATTTCATGTTGGAGTCCTGAATTTGGAGTTGTGGGTTCCGTGGCCGTGAGTGGCTGGAAACCCTGCGTGAAACCTACCGCGCACGTGGGTGCGCGGCTTGAGAAGTCAGATAGCAATAATGCGCATGAAATCAATTAATGCGAATAGGCAATCATTAGTATTGAAAAGAGCGCGCCCCGCGTTCCTGGTCGCGGGGCGCCGGCCGATCTTCCTGGTTGATCGGTGTTCTCGTGTTCACTTGCCGCGACTGCGGCGAGCAACCTGGATCGGACGCTCAGGCAGCAAGCCTGCATACAGAGCGTCGGCCTTCTTGTATTCGCCCAGCTCGTGCAGAGTGTCTGCCAGCGAGAGGCGCAGGTTCTTGTCGGAAGGATCGAGGGTCAGCGCCGTTTCGAGGAACTCGACGGCATCCTTGCTCGCTCCCACCCGGCGCAGGGCGCCGGATAGACGTGTCAGATAGGCCACATCCCTGGATCCCATCTCGCGGGTCTTGTTGGCGAGCACCTTGACCGTGTGTGCATGGCGCTCGTTGACCGTCGTGTTGCCGTTGACCGCATCGAGGTAGCCGTTGACCACCGCCTCCTCGGTCGATCCCTCATCGATCAGCAGCTGGAAGCTCGCGAGAGCACCCTGCTTGTCACCCGACCACAGGAGGGTCTTGGCGACCTGCGACCGCAGCGTGATGTCCTTGGGCGAATCCGAGAGGAGTCGCTGGTAGTGGGCCACTGCGCCCTTGAAGTCCTTGTTCCACGTCAGGATCTCGGGCAGCAGACGCTCGATCTCCTTGTCACCCGGCACCAGCTTGATCAGCTGGCGGCAGTCACGCTCCGCCGCAGCGAAATCCTCGCGGGCGCAGTGAATGTGGATGATCTCCAGCCGCGTGTCGCGATCGAGGGGCAGTCCCTCGAGGGCCTTGAGGGCATCTTCGTAGCGGCCCAGGCCGGACAGCAGACCCGCATATTCGCGGCGCGCATCCAGCGCATCGGGATAGGCGAGGATCAGGCGCGCATACACCTCGGAGGCCTCGAAGCGCTTGTCCGCCTCGATCAGGTTGTGCGCAAAGAGCAACTCGGCTTCGAGGCGCAGCTTGGGCTCTGCCTTGTGCAGATCCAGCAGCTCGCGCAGGTTTCCGATCTCTTCGCGGGCCAGTTCGTGCTCGCCGCACTTGGCGTAGGCGTAGGCCAGCGACATGGACATGTCGATCGAGTTGGGATCCGATTCCACCAGCTTGCGGCAGACCCGGGTCAGCTCAGGCCACATCTTGGCACGCTCGAGGCTGTCCTTGAGCAGCAGCAGGCGGAAACGGTCAGCCGTCGGCTGCTGAAGCGTCTCTTCGTAGATGCGCAGCAGCTCGGGCGTGTCCGACTTGGCGAGGGTGTCGCGCAGGTGCTCCCGCAGCGTCATCTCGTCCGCATACGTGGCGCGGAAGATCCCGTAGAACACCGGGGCCAGCGCCAGGGCGCAGAACGCGGCGGTGAAGACCGGCGCGAAGACCGGACGCTTGCGCACGCTGTGCTCGGGCTTCAGTGCCGACTCGATCGTGCCGCGCTCCCGGTCCGAGAGCAGGGACTGAATCAGACTGCGGCCGGAGCCTTCGAACTTCGTGAACTGCAGGGCGCACTCCCACAGCTCGTGGGTGCCCGTGACGAGCGGTTCGGCGCGCAGCACGCTGGCGCGGCCGCGGATCAGTCCCAGCGGGGACGGAATCTCGAACTCGTACTCTTCGCCGGCCTCCGGCTTGGAGTACAGCACGCAGCGCAATCCACCGGTGCACAGGTCCTTGGAGACCGTGTGGATGGGACGCGCGCGGCTGCCCTCCTTGGAGAGCGCAACGGGCAGCGTGAATTCGGGGCGATCCGTTTCGCGCTTGGCGGTCTGACCGCCGAACCAGCCGCCCTTGCCGGCGGGCTTGCCAGCATCGGTGCGCTCGAAGGTTGCGAACCACATCGGCACGGCGTATTCCGAGCAGATGCGCATCAGGGCGTCGCGATCGTGGACCGCGATGTCCGCCACTTCGATGCCGTAGCGGAAGCAGCGCGGGCCCTTGGCGCCGGTGTTGAAGCCGACGCGCGACTCGGCGAAGCGCAGCTTGCCGGTGAACGGAACCGTGTTGCCGTTGGCGTGGATCTCGAAGGTGCCCTCGCTGGCGAGCGGAATCTTGTCGTAGGCCAGGAGACCGAAGCCTGCTTCCGTGAGGTCCGTGGTGACGCCGAGACCCGAGCGCTTGTTGCCCTCCTGATCCATCCACTCGTACTTGACGGGCAGGTTGATCATGTGGCGGTAGTTGAAGCGACGGCTGGCGGGCGTCATGGCGCGTCGCACGTAGTCGAGCGCGATCTTCATGTGGAACAGCACCAGGCCGCTCGAGATGCCCAGACCCAGATAGTCGATCGAGTCCTTGAAGAAGATCTGCATCGACCAGCCCCAGACGAGGGCGACGAGGCTGAGGCCGATCAGGATCACCTGGGGCCCGATCATGGGCAGCAGGCTGGCCTTCTGGCTACCGCGCTTGTTGGTCACGATGAACTTCGACTTCTTGCGGCCGAAGAGCGCGCGCCAGGTGCTGCGGGCCTGCGTCCAGAAGCTGGCCATGTTGAAGAACTCGACGTGGCCCATCGAGGCCTGTCCATCGGTGACCTTCTTCATCGTGTAGACGATGGAGCCCATGTAGGCGACGAAGATCACGCCCATCGTCCAGTTGAACTGGCTCACCGGGGCGATGCCCGTGAACAGCATCAGGATCGGCGTCAGGTAGATCGCCATCTTCGGGATGCCGCCAGCCCAGTGGATGATCGAAGCCAGGTACGACAGGCGCTGCGAGAGCGACAGTCCGGGCAGGAACATCGGGTTGTCGTAGGCCAGGATCGACAGGTTGCCTTCGCCCCAGCGCAGGCGCTGGCTGTGGAAGGTGGTCACGTCGCTGGCGCCCTGGCCGGCGATCATGCGCTCGGACACGTAGAGCGACTTCCAGCCCTTGGCGGCGATCTTCATCCCCGTGTGCATGTCCTCGGTGATCGTCTGCACGGCGATGTAGCCGACTTCCTTGAGCGCCTTGCGGCGGAACATGGCAGCCGAACCGGCGAAGATCACGGCGTTGAGGTGGTTCTTGCCGGGCTGGAGGACCTTGTAGAACAGCTGGCCTTCGTCCCAGAAGCGGCGCTTCGCGTAGTTCACGACACCCTGGAAGGTGTCGAAGTTGTAGAACGCGTGCGGCGTCTGGACCATCGCGAGGTTCTCATCACGGAAGTAGCCGATGAGGCGCGTGATGAAGTTGCGAGCCGGAACGTGGTCGGCGTCGAAGATGATCAGGAACTCGCCGTCCGTCTTCTCCAACGCGCTGTTCAGGTTGCCCGCCTTGGCGTGCATGTTGTTGTCGCGCGTGATGTAGATGACACCGAGCTCCTCCGCCAGAGCCTTGACCTCAGCGCGCTTGCCGTCATCCAGGACGTACGTGCGGTGGGGGTAGTCCATGGCCACGCAGGCCTGCAGCGTGCCGCGCAGCATCTGGACGTCCTCGTTGTAGGTCGGGACGAAGACATCCACCGTGCGGCCCTCGAGCACGGGCTGCATCGGCGGTTCCTCGACCTTCCAGACTTGCAGGAAGAAGAGCGCCAAGGACAGGCAGCCCCACAGTTCCGCGGAGTAGAGCAGCAGCGACGCCACGACGGCGTAGGGGCTCTCGAGGTTGAAGGTGAAGATGGCGCGGTAGACCAGGTAGATCACGGAGATCAACAAGGTCAACAGCATCAGGGGCTGGCGGAAGCGGTTCTTCATGGCGGTGATGGCGGGGAGCCCGTGGCCGTTCGAGACAGGCGGTGTCCGATGCGGCTGGATTCCCTGCGGAGAGAGACGCTGGAAATGTGCCCTGCAATTCGCCGTTAGGCGGAGAAAAGTGGCCTAAAATCGGACAGTTCTATGAACTGCGAAATCATTGCCGAAAAGGAATTCGCAATTGGGACGGGAATGGGAATCAAGTGCCGGGTGATTCGGGTCGATCCACGGAACCGAGTCCTTAGGTCCTCACCCCCGCCCCATGATCCACACCCGTTCACTCCGCCTCGAACTGCGCACGGCCCTGTGCCTGCTCGTCCTCTGGTCCCTGCTGTGCGCGAGCGCCTGCGCGCCGGAAAAGGAGCCCGCACCGGCGGCTGCTCTGACCAACAACAACTGGACCCGCCCGGAGCCGACCCTGCGCAATGAAGCGCCGGCACCCGCCGAGACCTCCCTCAGCAGCATCAAGCTGCCGGAGCCCGAGCCGACGGCGAAGACGGAAGCCAGGGCGGAACCGGAAAAGGTTTCGCCGCCCGTCGTGAAGGAGCCCGGACAGGAACTGCAGCGCGACATCCTGCTGCGCTCGGCGCGCAACTCGCTCAAGCTCAACAACAAGCCTGAAGCCCTGACGCAGTATGCGAAGATTCTTCAGATGTACCCGACGGACCGGGAGGCCATGAGCGAATACGCCGGCCTGCTGCTCAGCGAGGAGCGCACCAAGGAGGCCCGCGAGTACTACACGAAGCTCGTGCAGCTGGCTCCGTCTGACATGGACGCCCGCCGCAAGCTCGCCAGCTGCTGGATTGTCAGCGGCTACTACCCCGAAGCGGCTTCCGAACTCGAGGTAGTGCTGCGTCGCAGCCCCAAGGACCACGAGATCGCCGCCTTGCTCGCGCGGGTGCGGGCCTGGGCCCGTGACTACGAGGGTGCCGGCGACATCTACCGGCAGTATCTGCAGACGCTCGATGTCAGCGAAACCGCCAACCGCCGCCTCGTCGCCCCTGTGCTGCTGGACCTCCAGCGCCCGATGGAAGCGCTGCCGCTGATCGACACGCTGGCCCAGGAATTCCCCGGCGAAGTCGAGTGGTCGCTCCTGCTTGTGCGCTGCCACGCGCAGATCGGCGACGCCGCCCAGGCCAACCGCATCGCGCAGTCGCTGGCGGAAGTGGAGCCGGAGAACATCGAGAAGCGTCTCGATCTGGCGCGTCAGCTGGTGATGACCGGTCACTTCAAGTCCGCGATGACGATCTACCAGCAGGTGCTGAATGTCGAGCCTGACAACCGTCAGGCCCGCCTGGGCACCGCTGAAATTGCATTGGAGGGTTACCAGCCCTCCGCCGCGCTGCGCGTGCTCAATGCGCTGCGCGACAGCATGGAAGAGGATCGCAACTACCAGAAGATCCTCGCGCGCTACCACGGTCTGGTGGGTGAGTACGGTGTCGCGGCGGCTCAGTGGGACAACATCCTGCGTCAGAAGCCGGATGACCATTACTCGCGCATCGCCTACGGCGAGCTGCTGCGCCAGTCGGGCGAGCTTGAGCGCGCGCGCACGCAGTTCGCGAAGGTTCCCGACGGCGTTCCGGCCACCGAGCGCGCGCGACTGGGCACGGTACGCGTGCTGTACGACCAGGGTCTGCACGACGAAGCGGTCAGCCTGTGTCAGTCGCTGGCAAAGGCCGACAGCGTCACCGCGGAGATCCTGATCGCCATGGGCCGCAGCCTCGGGAAGATCGGCAACGCCGAACACGCCGAGCGCCTGTGCCGCAACTGGCTCTCGAAGTACTCGACTGACACGATGGCCGCCATCCAGGTGCGCATCGCGCTCGGCCGCGCGCTGCACCAGCGCAACCGTCCGCTCGAGGCCATCCGCGAATTCCACGAGGCGATGAAGCACCCTTCAGGCCGCACGCCCGAGTGCGCCTACTGGATGGCGCGCGCCTACGACAAGGTCGGCCGAGCCGACCGCGCCAAGATAGCCATGATCTCGGCGCCGATGAAGCAGCTAGGCGACGACATCCGTTCATGGATCGAGCTGGGCGAAATCGGACTGGGCGAAGGTGACTGGGAAAACGCCACGGCGGCCTTTGAGCATGTGTTGCGCTATGACCCGGACAACCTCGCGGCGATGGTGCGTCTGGGCGAGGCCCAGAACATCGCCTTTGCCCACGGAACCCGGGTGGATCCGCGCCGGACTCTGACGCGCGCGATCGCCATCTCCGAGAACAACAGCCGTGCGCGTCTGGCGCTGGCCCGCAACTACGTGCTCTCCAAGGATTACGAATCTGCTCGATCGCAGTACAAGCTGCTGATGGCGAACGACCCTTCGAGCGTGATCGCCAAGCGCGAGTACGCACGCGCCATGTACTGGGATCACCGCTATGACGAGGCCTTCGATGCCTACGATCAGGTGGTCGACACCAAGCTCGCGGAAGTGGCCCCCATCGATCCTTTCGGTGACACTGCCGAGGCCACGACCTCCGGCGCCGGCCTGGACTACGAAACTTCGCTGACGGTGGCGACCAATGTCCAGAACGAGAAGCGCGCCAAGGAGCTCAAGGACTATCGTTCGCGGCAGGCCGAAGACGCCTACCGGGAGCTGATCTCCGCGGAGCCGGCGAACTTCGAGGCCCGCTTCGACCTCGCGCAGCTCTATCACTCCACCGGCAAGACGGCCAAGGCGATCGAGCAGTACGAGGAGATCGTGCGCCTCAGTCCGCTGCACCGCGAGGCGCCGCTGGCTCTGGCCCAGGCGAAGGTGCTGCTCAACCCCCGCGTCAGCGGCGGTCTGTACAGCTCCACGGCCCGCGGCCGTGAAGGCCTGTACGACATGGACACGACCGACTACATGGTGAACTACCAGCACCCGATCGGGGACGCCGAGGAGTTCGTCGGTGTCGGCTACGGCTGGCGTCGCTATGCCCCGGAAGGGGATTCCGCCCTGCTCGGCAGCATCTTCCACGTCGATGCCCGCAAGAAGATCGGGGACAACACGGCGATCTACGCCAACCTCGAGCTTCCGAGCTGGGATGAGGATGACCGCTTCTCGAATCGTCTGCTCTACAAGGCGGGCCTCACGCACGAGAACTACTCGGGCTTCCGCATGGGCGCGATGATCTTCGAGGAGAACGTCGCTGACAACTTCCGCACGCTTCAGGAGGACATCCACCGGCGCGGCTTCCGCGTCGAAGCCTCGCACAAGGCCAACCGCAGCCTTGACTACGGCGCGAGCGCGATGCTGGCGGACTACTCCGACGAGAACACGCGCTACGAGTTCAACGCCTTCGGCTCGTACCTGCTGTCCTTCGCCCCCAAGCAGCTCCAGCTGCTGGCGAAGGCCGACTTCACGAGCTTCGACGAGGACAACGACGGGATCGTTCCCGACCCCAACCTCGGCAACCTGAACCACCCGTACTTCGCGCCGAGCGGCTATGTCCTGTTCTCCGCAATCGCCGAGTGGAAGCACTGGCTCAACGAGGACTACTTCATCGGCGCCAACGAGTTCTGGTACTCGATCGGTCTGCGCGCGGCGATCGACGACGAGTCGAAGACCTTCCAGGAATTCTGGCTCGGCGCGCACTACGACTTCACCAACTGGGCCGGGATCGACCTGCGCACCCAGGCGCTTTCATCGTCGGTGCTGGACACCTCGTCGGTGTCGGCGTTCCTCACGCTCCGCTGGCCCTGATCTGCAAGGGCTTGCAATGGCACCCATGATGTGAAGAGATGGGGGCGTGATTCTTGCGACCGTTCACGATCGTCCGCCTCGCCGCAACGGTTCTCATGGCCGTGGCGGCGAGCGCATGCGAGCAGGAGCCTGAAGTGAACCTGCTGCGCGGCATCAATCTGGCGGGAGCGGAATTCGGTCACGAGAAGCCCGGGTTCTCCGCCGCCGCTCGCGGTCAGTTCGGTAAGGACTGGACCTACAACGGCGAGAGCACCATCGCGTACTTCGCGAGGCATGGCATTCGCCTGATCCGTCTGCCCTTCCGCTGGGAACGGATCCAGCCGGAGCTGGGCTGCGATCTTGATGCCGCCGAGCTCAAGCGCCTGAGGCGCTTCGTGGATCTCGCTCGCAGCTACGAGTGCCGCGTGATCCTCGATGTGCACAACTACGGCCGCTACGCGCTGCCGGTTGCGGGCGGATCTTCGCGCGAGTTCATCATCGACGAGCGCTCCGGTGACCGCGCTCCGGTCAGCCGCGAGCACTTCGCCGATCTGTGGTCACGGCTGGCGCAGGAGTTCCGCGACGATGCCGCACTGCACGGTTACGGCCTGATGAACGAGCCCCATGACATGGGCGGTTCGGACTGGAAGGCGATCTCCCAGCAAGCCGTCGAGGCGATTCGCAGGCAGGATGCCCGCACGGCGATCTATGTCGCGGGTCTCGAGTGGTCCAAGAGCTATCGCTGGACGGTTGCCAACGGTCCCGAGGCCTGGATCCGTGATCCGGCCGGCAACATCGTTTACGAGGCGCACTGCTACTTCGACGAAGACGGCAGCGGACGCTACCAGATCAGCTTCGAGGAAGAAGCGCGCCGCGATCCGCGCATTCTGGACCGCGCGGTGGATCGCCTCGAGGACTTCGCTCAGTGGTGTCGGCGCAATCAGGTGCGCGGATTCCTGGGTGAGTACGGCGTGCCCAGAGACGAGCCGCGCTGGCACGAGCTGTTCTCGCGCTTCCTGGTGCGGCTGGACGAGCTTGGCATGGAGAGCACGTGCTGGGCCGCAGGCGAGTGGTGGGGCGATTACCCGCTCTCGGTGCAACCCGGCCACGCATTCGTCAGCGATTCTCCGCTCCTGATCCGGCTCAAGCGCAGGACGCGCTGAGTCCTGCGATCACGGCTGCAGCGAAAGCGCGGCTCTGGTCTGCGGCTCAAGCAGCAGGGTTTCCTGCTTCGAACCGCTCATCAGGCGTGTCAGGCCCGCCGGCACACGCACCCGCGCTTCATCGCCCGCGTGCAGTTGCAGCGAATGCACCCCGCCGCGGCTGTCGACCAGCGTGACGCTCTGATCCGTAGAGCTGGAGAGTTGCAGCGTCGAGCCGTTGCCGACCCCGTAGGGACGGTGCGCGACGATGTTCCAGCCGATCTCGAACTCCTTGTTCGGGCCGTACTTCGCGAGCAGCTGTCCGGACATGTCATCATCGTGCGCATTGAGCGTCGAGTACGTGACATGGAAGTCATAGCCGTACGCCGTGAACGTGCCGCCGACGATGATCTGGCTGTCGTTGACGACGCCGAGATACTCGCGGTCGTCGCTCGAGCCGATCGTGAAGACGCCGCGCAGGAACGGGTCGCTGTCCTGGCGGATCTTCCAGCCCAGATCCGTGGTTGATCCGGTCAGGGCCTGCAGAGGGCCGGTGGCGAAGGCCGTGGTCTGCGCCACATCCCAGCCGCCGCTGAGATCGAACTGCGGCGGGTTGCCGATCTTGATGGCGGTGACGGCCTCGCTCGTGACGCAGCCCGACATCGGGTCGGCCTGTCCGGCGATCGGCGTGGTCTCCAGTTCCAGTCTGCCGGTCATCGAACCCCACACGATGCCCTCCAGAGTGAGGTCGACGTGGTGCATCCATCCGCCGTTCTCATACTGACCCAGGGCACGCAGGCGGCTGCCGGAGATGGAAGCAGGCAGCTGAATCAGCTCCGCAAAGGAACCATCGCCGTCGGCATCGAGGAAGATCTGCGCGCTGCCTCCGTTCTGCACAACGCTGATCACCATATTCTTGCCTTCGGTGCTCTCGCAGGCGCTTTCGAGAATGCGCGTCTGGAGCATCCATGTGCCGTTGGCCGCCAGAGCGGGCTCCGGTGATTCAATCGGCGTGAAAGTTTTGCTCATGTCGCAGCCGGCCAGAAAGAGAACGCTGGCGGCGCAGACCCATGCGGTTTGGGTTGCGGTCATGATGAACCGTAAACCGGGCCGGACAGCGAGGTCGGATCGATTTCCGAAAATCTCCCCGCCGGGAATTCCTTTCCGGCACCCGTGCATGGGGGGGATGCGGCCACCTCCCGATCGCTGGGCGCGAGAGAGATGAGAAGCGCCAGGATCTGAACTCCTGAGAGAGAGGCGGCCGCTCCCTGACTCCTCGGACGGCGGGCCCGGCAAGGGTGTTCCCCTCGTTTCGTTGACCGTGGCGGTCGCAGTCGTTCGAATCGGGGCCGTTCCATGCCCCGCATCCCCCGCAAGAAGCTGCGCGCCACCGAAGAAGAGCTGCTCATCGGGCTCGACGGGGGCGCCACCGAGGTCAAGGCGCACGAGGTGCGGCGCGTCGAGGTCGACGGCGTCCAGCGCCTGGCGCTGGGCGTGGCCAACGCCGCCATCATCTACGAGCGCGTGCGCGGCTTCCGCCCTGCTCAGATGAAGACCCAGCTGTTCGAGCGTGAGCAGCCACGCCCCACGCTCACGGAGTCGAAGCAGGCGGCGGCCTGGGTCGAGGCCTGTGTGCGCGCCATTCAACTGGTGGCGGAGGACGCCGGTCGCCGGCGTCTGCGTGTCGGGATCTGCATGCCCGGCCTGAAGTCCGCGAACGGCCGCGGCATCGTTGTGATGCGCAACGGACCGCGCATCCCCGATTTCCTTGACGGGGTCGAGCAGGGCCTGCGCGAGCGTTCGCTGGAGCTGGTCGCCCCGATACCGCCGCTCATTTCGGATGGTGATGCCTGCGCCCATGGGGAGAACCTCGCGCTCGAAGGGCATCTGTCCGGCCTGCAGCACGCCTACTATCTCGGTGGCGGCACGGGGCTTGCGGAGTCCTTCAAGCTGCACGGCAGGATCGTCTCGATCGACTCATTGGGCCTGCCCAAAGCCTGGCAACTGGAGTTCATGCCCGGAGTTTCCTGCGAGGATCAACTCAGTGCGCGCGGCATCAACGCAAGCTTCGCGCAGCGCACCAACCGCGCCGTGCCGCTGGAAGAAGGAGCCTATCCCGAGCAGCTCGCCAAGCAGGGCGATCCCGATGCGCAGGGAGTGCTCGCCGCGGCGGCGGAAGTGCTTGCCCAGTTGCTGTTCCTGCGAATCGAAGCCCTGGCTCCCGATGTGCTGCTGGATCGGGTGGTACTCGGGCAGCGTCTGGGCGTGCTGATGGCCGATGAGGAACTCGCGCCCTACCTGCGCCAACCGGCCGAGAGCGCGCTGGCCGAGCGGTTGCGGTCCAGAGTTGAGGCGGAGTGGCTCTCTCACTATCTGGAGCACGGCCAGCTGCGTCCCGACTTCCTTGTCGCCTCGCCGCTGCGAGCCGCTCCGGCGCTGGGCGCAGCAGCCCACGCACTGGAGGGTGCATGAACGCCGCCCTGGGCATCGCCTTGCTGGAGTTGGCGGCCTTGGGTGTGCTGGGAGTGCCGCTCTTGGCGATGCAGCCGGGCAACGGCCTGTCGATCGTGACCAGCGCGCTCGCGGGAGCGGTGCTCGGTCGCTGGATCCTCGCGCGCTGGATACTGCCGCGCTGGTATTCGGGAGCTCTGCCCGATCACGGCGCAATGGGTGAGTGGGTCTGGAGCCTTGGAGTCGGCGTCGGTCTGGCCGCGCGCACGGCCGGGCTGCTGCTCGCGGTGGGTCTGCTTGCAGGTTGCACGCAGGCGCAGGTCGGTTGGTGTGCGCTGGGGGTCTTGCTGGCTGCGTGTGGTCTGGCAGGCTTGCGAACCCGGCTCTGGGAGGGGGTGCTCGTACTGCTCTTTATTGGGTCTTTAGCTTATATATGGATAGTACTTAGCTCTTCTTTGGGCGGTGGGTGGGACACCTATCTGAAGGTCTTCGTCGGCGCGCGCAAGCACCTGCCCCTGGATCTGCGCTCCGACGCGGCTGCAAACGCCTCCCTGCTGAGCGGTCTGACGCTTGGCACCGTTCAAGCGCTCGTGCTGCTGGGCGCGGATCCGCTGCTGCGCGAGCGTCTGCTCCGCGGCGGCAACCTGGCCGCCGCTCGCCGCACGCTGTGGACTTCGCTGCTGTATCTGCTGCCGCTGAGCCTGCTGGTTGGAATCGGGGTCGCACTGTTCGCGTGGCAGGAACGAACACCTCTGGAGTGGAGCGCTGGTCCTGACGGCCGCCACTGGGTCGAGCGCATGCGCCTGCTGATGGGGCCGCAGGGCATCTGGGTGGTGGCGCTGGGCTGGTTGGCGCTGGCTCTGCACGGCAGTACGGCCTGGCTGGCGCACGCAACGGATGGGGCGCGCAGCATGGACCGAATGCGCTGGCTGCGTGCCGGCATCCTGCTGTCCGGTCTGGTTGCGCTGCTGTTCAGGAACTGGCCGATGCAAGACGCTCCGGAGACCTTCGCGTGGCTGACGCGGGTGGCGTGGGGCGTGCTGGGCGGATTGCTGGCGGCGCACTGGCTGGGTCTGCGACCGAAGCTGGGAGACGGGCTCTGGGCCTTGGCGCTGGTGGCATCCGGGGCCTGGGCCCTGTTTGCGGGAGCGACACCGGGTCTGCGAGTCATATGGATCACACTGGCGCTGCTGTGGGTGGGATCGCGCACGCTGGTCGAGTTCTTCGGTCACCGCAGGCGCCTGGCGGCGCTCGTGGATCTGGCGGTCGTGCTGGCTTGGCTTCTGTTCGCCGACTGGCTGAGCCGCCATGGGCGTGTTCCGGTGGAGCGCAACCCTTGGCATGACGAGGGATGGAACTGGCTTCCGCTCGCTTCTGCTTGGTATGTTCCGCTCTGCGGCGGGGCGTTTTTCGCGCTCAACTGCTGGTTCGCGCGCCACCGCGCGGACTGAGGGGAACGCGCGCTTCTCTGAGCGCGCACGGATCAGGAAAGTTCATGTCTCACACCTTGCGTTCGTTGTTTGTCCTGCTGATTTCCATCACCGCGCTGTTCGGCGCGGGTTGCCAGAGTGTCTCGCTGCCCAAGGCGCGCCCCGTGACGCGCGCCATGTGGGTCACGCGCTTCGACTACCAGACGCCCGAGGACATCGAGCGGATCGCAGAAGCGTGCAAGCTCGCGGGCTGCAACACGATCCTGTTCCAGGTGCGCGGCAACGCGACGGCGTTCTACCGCTCGTCCTACGAGCCCTGGGCGGAGCAGTTCAACTTCAGCGATCCTGGCTTTGACCCGCTCTCGGTGGCGATCGAGGCCGCTCACAAGCGCGATCTGCGCCTGCACGCCTGGATCAACATGATGCCCGGCTGGTGGGGAGCCACTCCCCCGAGCGATCCCAAGCAGTTGTACAACAGGAAGCCGGATTGGTTCTGGTACGACCAGCAGGGCGAGCGTCAACCGCTGGCCGAACGCTTCTACGTCAGCGTGAACCCCTGCCTGCCTGAGGTGCGCGCGTATCTCGTGGACGTGGTCGAGGATGTCGTCGGCCGCTACCCGATCGATGGGGTGCACCTCGACTACATCCGTCTGCCCAACGAGGAGATCAAGGGCGTCACCAAGCCGGGTGCGGACTATCCGCGCGACCGCGAGACGCTCTCACTGTTCAAGGCGGAAACCAACACGACTCCGGATGCCGATCCGGAAGCGTGGACCAACTGGCGCGCGGATCAGGTCACCAAGCTGGTGCGCGACGTTCGTCGGATGATCAACAACAACAAGCCGTACATCGAGCTCTCGGCGGCCGTGGGGCCGGTTCCGGAGAAGGCCAAGCGTGAGCACTTCCAGGACGTGACCGCATGGATCGATCAAGGCCTGCTCGATGCGGTGTACCCGATGAACTACGCGCGCGATCGCAGCACGTTTGACGAGCGACTGGCTGCCTGGCGTCCGGTGGCGAAGGACACGCAGGTCGTGATGGGTGTCAAGGTCGACAACAACGTCCAACTCTCCGCGGACCAGCTCGAGGCTTCGCTGCGCGGCTTCCGCGGCTATGCGATCTTCGCCTACTCCTCGCTGTTCGACTCGCCCAACACGACGCTGGACGAGCAGACGGACTCCGCGCGCGAACAGCGTCAGACGCGCCGCAAGGCGATCATGCCGCATCTGCAGGAGCTCTCGCGCTCCGGCGCCGCGGCCGGTCGCGATAACTGAGTTTCAGCGCGGCTGGTTTTCCATGACCAGTCGCGCGGCAACCTCCGCCAGATCCGCGAAGAGTGGCTTGGCAACCGTCGTGTACTCGTAGCGGTTGTCGTTGAGCACGCCGTCGGAATTGGTGTAGACGACGGCACTGAGGAAGAAGCTCAGCTTGCGCTTCTCGTTCACGATCCAGGCGTTGTCGACGGTGAACCCGTAGGCAACGCCGATCTTGTTGGCGATCTTCCACTCGTCCTTGGGGAACACGCGTTCGAGTCCCGGCAGGAAGGGCTTGCCCCATTCATCCGGATAGGTCTCGCGCGCATAGCGCGGGTTGGCGGATTCCGCAGGGTATTGCGTCATTGACTCCAGCAGCAGGGCACGCGAGCTTTGCGGCAGCCGGAATGAGCGGTTTTCCGCCAGTGCGCGCACCATCTCCTGCAGGTCGACGAGCGCGATGCGGTTCTTGTCGACGAAGGACATCGGACCCTCGACGCGCTCATCTCCGCGCAGCCAGGCCTCGCCGATCTCGATGCCCGGCAGACCGGAGTTGCCCGTGATGGGGGAATCCGTGCGAGGGGGGATGCTGAGCAGCGACTTGCCCTCGCGCTGGAATGAGACGGCGGGGACGCGGCGGTTTTCCTCCGGGGTACGCGCCTCGCTCAGACGATGCAACACCTTCGTGGAGGTCAAGCCGGCGCGCCACATGCGTTCGTTGAGCTCGCGCTGGCCGACGAACTCATAGAGGTGATTGAAGGCGGGGTTGTCGCTGACAAGGCACAGCTTGCGCACTTCGTGCCGCAGGGTCGGCAGACCACCCTGCAGATTGCTCGCATCTTCGCTCCAGCGCTTCGAGTCGGCAAAGCACGGCTCGATGAGCAGTGGAGTATCGATGGAGAGACCGGGCGTGTCGCGCTCGAGCTCAGCGCACTTCTCCAGAGCGGCGATCGCGGCGCAGAGCTTGATGGCGCTCGCGGGGTAGAAGTATTCGGCGTCCACGCGATAACCGAGGCGTTGGTCGCCAAAGCTGAGCAGCATCTGCAGGCGCAGGCTCTTGGCCTGTGCCAGCCGGTCTGCCAGCTGCGGCGAGTGCGCGCGCAGTCGCGCCTCCAGAACAGGCGAGTCGGGAACGCGGTCCGCCGCGAGGAACAACGCAAGGGTGGCGAAAAAAATCATGGCAGCCGGACAGGCATGGGCGATGATCCCCGCCATGCAGAGACTTCGCAAGAGCGGGGAGCGCGGGCAGGCCGATCACGGCTGGCTGAGGGCCCGCCACAGCTTTTCCTTCGCGGACTACTTCGATCCGAATCACATGGGATATCGCAGCCTGCGTGTGATCAACGAAGATCGCGTCGCGCCGGGTGCGGGCTTCCCGATGCACGGCCATCGCGACATGGAGATCCTCACCTGGATGCTCGATGGGGCCTTGGAGCACCGCGACAGCATGGGCAACGGATCGGTGATCCGGCCCGGTGAGCTCCAGTACATGTGCGCAGGAAGCGGCGTGCGGCACAGCGAGTTCAATCACTCTGCCGCGCAGGGTGTGCATCTGCTGCAGATCTGGCTGCTTCCGGAACGCGCGGGCCTGCAGCCACGCTATGACCAGAGGGATTTCAAGCACGCACTGGATGGCGGCGAGTGGGTGCTGCTGGCCTCGCCGGATGGCGAGCAGGGCGTGATCCGTATCCATCAGGATGCGCGGCTGCTGATCGCGAGAGCCGACGGGAAGGATCCCGCGCCCCGCACGCTGGCTCCCGGTCGCGGCGCCTGGATCCACTGCGCGCGCGGCAGCATCACCGTCAATGGCACGGCTCTTCAAGCCGGTGATGCGCTCGCGGTGGAAAAGGAACCGCTTGTGAGCTTCAAGGACGCTCGGGCGGCCGAGGTGCTCTTCTTCGATCTCGCCTAGCCGTCGACGAGTACTTCCGCGGCAAGCGGCTGCGCATTGTAGGTCGAGGCCATGCTTGCACCGTACGCACCGGTGTCGTGGATGCAGAGCAGATCTCCGCAGGTCAGGTCCGGCAACGCCTGCGGCAGCAGATGGCCGAGCGTGTCGACCGTGAAGACATCGCCGGATTCGCACCGCGGTCCGGCGACAACGGTGGGCCGTGTGGCGGTGCGTTCGGTCTGCCCCAGAGCACTGATCTGGTGATAGGCACCGTACATCGCCGGACGAATCAGGTTGTGGAAGCCCGCATCGACGATCGCGTAGCGCACGGAGCCGGACTGCTTGACGCCGCGGACCTCAGTCAGCAGCAGGCCGCTTTCCGCAACCAGATAACGCCCCGGCTCCACTTCGAGCGTGATCGTGCGACCAAGTCGCTGCGCGATGCGTTGGCGCGTTTCCATCCACGCGGCCTTGTAGCGCACGAGATCCAGACGCGGCTCACCCATGCGGTAGGGGATCGGAAGGCCTCCCCCGCCGGAGAGTACCTCGATGTGCGCGCCGGCCTCCTCTGCCACCATGCAAAGCTGCTCCATCGCCTGACACACCCGCACGAGGTGATCGAAGTCGGTACCCGAGCCGATGTGCAGGTGCAAGCCGTGCACGCGCAGACCGCAACGCACGGCACGCTGCACGCAATCCCTGAGCTGTTCGAACCAGATGCCGTGCTTGGAGGTTTCGCCGCCGGTGTTGACCTTGCGTGCGTGACCGTGTCCGAAGCCCGGATTGATGCGCAGCAGAATGTCGCGCGGTCCGCCGCTCTTCTCGCGCAGCTCCGCGTACTGCTCGATCATGAAGTCCGAGCCGAGATTGACCGGCAGCGGGTGCCGTCGCAGCTCTTCGAGCGCACGACGATCGAAGAGATCGGCGGTGTAGACGATTTCCGAGGGCTGATAGCCGGCGGCGAGGGCCTGTCGCACTTCACCCGCGGAGACGGCATCCACCACGACACCCAGCGAGCGCAGCAATCGCAGCACTTCAGGGTGGGCGTTGGCCTTCTGTGCATAGCGGATGCGGTCGAAGCCCCCGAGCTCGCGCACTCGTTCGCGGATCACGGCGGCGCTGTAGACATACAGAGGCGTGCCGTGCTGCGCCGCCAGCTTCCGCAGGGTTTCGTCGGGGAGAATGCGCGCCTTCATGGGCAGGAATGCAGAGCACTCTTGAGGCCGGCCTGCAGGCGGTCAAGGTCCTCGGCTGTGTGCACCGCGCACATCGCGATCCGCAGGTACGCCCCCCTTCCGTCGGGGTACTCGACGAGCGGAACGAACAGATCATGAGCATAGAGATGCTCGTGGAGCGCACGCATGCGTTCCTTGGAGCCGAGCTTCAAGGCGAAGACCGGGATCGGCTGGGAGTGGGCGTCGATGCCCAGTTGCTGCAGACCGCTGCGCACGCGCTCCAGATTGGATCTCAGCGCAGGCAGAGGGGAGGCTGTCGAATCGACGAGCTCCAGCGCGGCGAGAACTGCTTCGCCCAACGCGGCAGGGAAGGCTGTTGATCCGACATAGGCATGCGCCTGCGTGCGAACGGCCTCGATGTTCTCCCGCGAACCGGCCACGAAGCCTCCGTGGCAGCCCAATGCCTTAGAGAAGGTGCCGCTGACCATGATGCGGGGATCATGCGTCCCGTGGTGTTCCAGCGAGCCCTTGCCGCTCGCACCCAGCACGCCGATGGCGTGGCAATCATCGATCAAAACCGCCCCACCGGCAGTACCCAGCTGGCTCAGAAACAGCGGCAGATCCGCAATCTTGCACGCGGCCGGGTAGAGACCGTCGCTGGCGATCAGCAGCGGCTCGCCGCGGTGGCCAGCGGCCGCTTCGCGCAGCTCGGCGCCTGATGTGAACGACTTCGGTCGAATGCGCGTGGCGCGAAAGGCATCCGCCACGGAGACATGCGCGTCCGCATCGACCAGCGCGTTCGCAAAGCGCTGCTGCAGAGCCTGCGTTGCCAGCAGGTTGGCGATATAGCCATCGGAGGAGATCACGGCATCTTCGGTGCCGAGAAAGCGGGCCAGACGCGTTTCGAGCCGGTCGTAGACGACTCGATTGCCGCTGGTGGTGCGGGATCCGCTGCTGGAGATGCCGTGCTCGCGCGCTCCGCGGATCAGGGCTTCGATCAGCGCGGGATGGTGCGACAGTCCCAAATAGTCACAGCCCGCGAACATGACGCGTTCACGCCCTTCGATTTCGAAGAGCGTGGCCGTGCGGGCGCGGATGGGGAGCTTACCGATGGGCATGGCAGGAGAGGATAGCATGCGTGCACTGTCGGGCCGATCCGAGAGCGCGCCCGCTCAGGGCAAACGCATGGGCTGGCGCGCCTGATACTGCGCACGCCGCTCGGCATGGCCTGCGGGGATGGTCTGCCCGCTGAATTCGACTTGCTGCATGACGCTTACCGCCTCCTCGAAGCGACCCAGCTCTGCCAGTGCAGCGGCGCGCGCTTCCAGGACGCCCGCATCCTTGCGACCGGCCTGTAGCAGTTCGTCCGACAGCCGCAGCGCACGCGCTCCATCGCGCAACTCGGCCTTGGGTGCCGCGGAGAGAATCCACACCAGACGCAGACGCGGTTCGGTCTGATCCGGACGCAGCTCGAGACTGCGTTCCTGACAGCGCCGCGAGTTGGCGTAGTCGCGCAGTTGCAGATAAATCGTGCCGGCATCGCGCCACGCGACAGCGTCGTTGGAAGCCATGCTCTCGGCAACGAGCAATACGCGCAGAGACTCCGCCGATGCGCCTCGGCTCGCCAGCAGATTGGCAAGTCGAAGATGGTCGTAGACGTTCGTGCCGCGCAAGACGATGGCCTGTCGATAGTACTGCTCCGCCTCCGCAAACTGGCCGGAGCGCTCCAGCATCAGGCCGAGATTGCCGTGGATCTGCGCGTTGCCTGGAGCGAGCTCACGGGCCTTGCGCAGGAGTTCCACGGCTTCGGCGCGCCGTCCGCGATTCTCAAGCGTGATCGCGGCATTGGAGTAGGCCTGCGGGAGCTGGAAATCGCGCGAGTGCAGCGGCCAGTTGACCGCCACGGCGGCGAGGATCAGCGCAATCCAGCGGCCGCGCTCCCGCCGCAGCTCCCCGTCCAGAAGGTCCGCGAGGAAAACTCCGGCGAACAGTGTCAGGCCCGGGATCATCGTGTAGCGATAGCGCGCGAAAACGTAGAACGCGAGTACGCCTGCGGCAGCCACCGCCAGCACGATCAGCACGCCGGAGTGTTCCCTCCAGCGGCGAAGAGTGGTCCACAGTCCCGCGAAACCGAGGCTCACAAGCACACCGAAGGGAAGGACCCAGTTGAGTCCGCGCAACAGCGGCACATAGCGCTCGTAGAAGTAGATGTCCTCGGCATCGGGCATCTCGTAGGCATTGATCAGCAGCACCAGCTTGCGAAACATGAGTGCCAGCCAGTCGGCCGGCTGCTCGCGGATCCACGCCCAGCTCTTCGCGAACCAGAAGTCAGACACTTCCTTGGGGCTCAGCTTGCGGCCGCTCTCCGCTTCTGCGAGATCGATCGCATCGCGCCGCTCGTAGGCAACATTGCTGCGACCAGGCTTCAGGGGCACATAAGTGCCGTTGGCGACCGGGCTATTGCCGATGTAGAAGTTCGAACCCGCCTGCGATGTGGTCAAAACCCACTCGCCGCCGACTTCGTGATTGCGCCATGCGACGGGTCCCAGCACCAGCGCGAGACCCGCGATCAGCGCTGCGCCGTGCTTCCAGTTGCGCTCGCGCAGACCGAAAAGTCCCCACAGGAGGAGTGCGGGCACCAACAGGATGGACTCTTCCCGTGTCAGCATCATCAAGCCAAGAAGCGCACCCAGCGACAGCCAGCGTGTCACGGTCCGCCGCTGGTGGAGAAGCGCGATCGAGAGCAGCAATGCACAACCCCACAGAAGACCGAGACTGGCCTTCTGGATGCAGGCATCGAAGAAGATGGCCGAGGGGTACAGCGCCAGAAGCAGTCCCGCGGCAACACCCGCTCTGCGGCCGAACTGGACTCGACCCGCAGCGAACAGCAGCGCGCAGGCGAGCGCGCCCAGACTGATCTGCACCAGACGAATCGTCTGCAGATCTGAGCCCAGCAGTGCCTTCACCACCCCCAGGAAGTAGGGATAGAGCGGAGCCTGATAGAAGATCTCCTTGCCCAGCCAGTCGCCCGCGGCAAGCCGATCCGACCATTCCCCATAAGACTGTCCGTCCTCGATCAGCGCATCGAACATGGGCACGGCCTGCGCGCCCTGCAGATAGATCCAGCGCACGATCCAAGCCAGTGCCGCGATGGCGATCGCCAGCTGCCAGTCCCGGCGCCGTTCGTTCGAAGGAATCGAAGTCATCTCGCGCGAGCAGCATACGCTCGCGGCGGGTAGCATCGCAGCCCATGGACTCCGTCTTTTCACGCATCGGGATGCTGTGGCTGCTGCTCTTGCTGGGATCCTGCGCTGCCAACAAGCCGCGCGAGGGCTGGTTGGTGATCGTCGGCGGCGGCGGCACGACCCAGTCCATTCAGGAGCGCACCATCGAGCTCGCCGGTGGTCAGCAGGCCAAGGTCGTCGTCTTTCCGCAGGCTTCTGAGCTGCCCGAGACGGGCCCGGAAGTCTGCCAGATGTGGAAGGAGCGCGGTGCCGCCAGCGCCGTCGTCGCGGACCCCGGACAGGAAGAGGAGGCTCTGCGCCTCGTTGCGCAAGCCGATCTGATCTGGTTTCCCGGTGGTGTCCAGACGCGGCTGATGGATGCACTGGGTCCGAATCTACCGGCCGCGATACGGGCGCGGTACCGGCAAGGAGCGGTGGTCGGTGGCACCAGCGCCGGGGCCGCCGTGATGTCCGAGGTGATGATCACCGGCGAAATCGAAGGCGGCGATGAGCAGGACAACGGGCTCAATTTCGTCCGCTCGCAGACCGTCGAGACCAAGCGCGGGCTGGGCATGCTCGACTGGGCCATCGTCGATCAGCACTTCCTGCGTCGCCGTCGCTTTCATCGTCTGCTCTCTTCCGTGATGGATCACCCGCATCTGGTGGGCATCGGTGTCGATGAGCGCACGGCAGCGATCGTGCAGGGAACGCGAGTGGAAGCGCTTGGCGAGGGTCAGGTGCTGATCGTCGATCCCCGCGGTGCGAGCGTGGAAGTGCCCGCCAAGGGCAAGCCCGCAGGGGGCGGTGATTACCGTGTTCACCTCCTGCGCGAGGGCATGAGCCGCGATCTGGCGCGCTGAATCCATGCAGCATCGCGAGCTGGGCCGATCCGGACTGCAAGTGCCGACCGTCGTGCTCGGCGCGTGGGCGATCGGCGGCTGGCAATGGGGGGGCAGCGATGACGCGCAGGCCGAGCGCGCCCTTCAGGCTGCGATCGACTGCGGCATGGATGCGATCGACACCGCGCCGGTTTACGGCTTCGGACACTCCGAGCAGGTGGTCGGCCGTGCGATCGCCGGCCGGCGCGACCGCGTGCAGATCTTCACCAAGGTCGGCTTCAACTGGACGGATACACGCGGCGAGTTCGCCTTCGAGACCATCGGCAACGCCGGCCAGCCCTTGCGCGTCTATCGCAACTCGCGGCCCTGGGCCGTGGTGCGCGAGGTGGAAGACAGCCTCAAGCGCCTCAAGACCGATCGCATCGATCTGATTCAGGTCCACAGACGCGATGCGACGACCCGCATCGCAGACACGATGCAGGCACTCGCCAACCTGCACCGTGCCGGAAAGGTGCGAGCCATCGGAGTATCGAACTTCGATGCCGCCATGCTTCAGGAGGCGAAGCAGGCGCTGGGTGACATTCCGCTGGCGAGCGAGCAGCCCAAGTACTCGCTCGTGGCGCGCGAGGCCGAGCGCGCGATCCTGCCCTGGTGCATCCGCAATCAGGTGGGAACGCTGGTGTATTCGCCGCTGGAGCAGGGCCTGCTGACCGGCAAGGTCACCCCGGAGCGCAGCTTTCCCGCGAATGACGCACGCCACAAGCGCCCGACCTTCACGCCGGAAAACCGCCGGCGTGTGCTCGAGGTGCTCGAGCGCACGGTACAGCCGATAGCCGACCGGCACAGTGCCACGCTTGGACAGGTAGCGATCGCCTGGACGATTGCCCAGCCCGGAGTTACCTGCGCCATCGTGGGAGCGCGCAATCCGGAGCAGGTGCTGGAAAATGTGCGCGGCGGAGAGCTTGCGCTCTCCGCCGCGGAATTGGCCGGGATTCGTTCGGCCTTCGAGGCTCTGAAGCTCGAGGGCCTTGCGCGCCCGGGGCTGCTGAGCCGGATTTTCAGTCGGCTGACTTCAATCAGAAGAAGATGAAGGTCAGCACGATGAAGATCTGTCCTGCGCCGTGCGCGCAGACGTCCCCGAGGTCAAGCCGGCATTCGCCTTTCGGCGCGCGGCGGCGGCCGAGCGTGACGAGCTGCGAGAGCCGTCCATACGC
>SYGM01000105.1 GCA_005799545.1 Planctomycetia bacterium
AACTGAGCTACATCTCTGGCGCCTTCACCCAGTCGTTCCTCGAGTCGACCAACCACGCCACGGGCGAGTCCATGAACGGTGCCGAAACCGGCCTGTTCTGGATCAACGGTCTGATCGCCTCCTCGACGGCCACCTCGATCAACAACCCCGCGGTCCTCGCGGTTCTGGTTGAGACGATCGGCGACGGCTCCGGCGCGGTCCTGCCTTACGGCAAGGGCACGCAGGACAACGGCGACCTCGTCCCGCACAGCGTGATGGGCGACGCGTGATCGCGTAGTGCGGATCAGCATGGTTCCGACCGGAGCCATGACGATCGGCACTTGAGACTCAAGGACGGCATCCTGCGGGGCTTCCCGCAGGGTGCCGTCCGGCTTTTTCTCTCCTCCCTATAGGGTGAGGCCACGCATGCAGTCTCCCCCCCATCGGCACCTGTTCCGCTTGACGCTTTCGTCCGGAAGTCGGTGCCAGTGGGCGTGCATCGCCGGCATGGCCTGAAGTCCAGTTGCCTGGGCAGGTTTCAGTCCCGCATGACTGACTCGTTCCCAAGCGCGGCGGGGAGGGGCTAAGCTCCTCCCCGCTGCCCTGTCATGAGCCAAGACCCCGTCTGGTGGCGCGAGGACTTCCCGCGCGAGTGTGGTGTGTACCTGTTCCGGGACGCGCAGGGGCAGGTGCTGTACGTGGGCAAGGCGCGAGTGCTGCGCGAGCGCCTGCGCTCGTACCGCAATGGTGGCGATGGCCGCATCCTCGTGCGCTTCCTTACCGAGGCGGCACGCACCGTCGAGGCCATCGTGACGCGAACCGAGCAGGAGGCGCTGCTGCTCGAAGACAGCCTCGTCAAGACGCACAAGCCCCCGCACAACGTGCGTCTGAAGGACGACAAGTCCTTCCTGATGCTGCGACTTGATCCTACGGAACGTTTTCCGCGCTTCCGGTATCTGCGCCAGCACAGCCGCCGGAAGGCGGACAGCAGCCGCGCTCGTCTTTTCGGTCCCTTTGTGTCCTCCAAGGCAGTGCGCGCCACGCTGGCGGAACTGCAGCGGCTGGTGCCGATGAGGGATTGCCCCGACTCGGTGCTGCTGCACCGCACGCGCCCCTGCATCAAGCATCAGATCGGGCTGTGCAGCGCGCCCTGCACCGGCGAAATCGACGAGGCCGGGTACCGCGCGCTCGTCGACCGTGCCGTGCGTATTCTAACGGGCGAGAGCCGCGAACTCCTGCAGGAACTTGATGCGAGAATGCGCGAGGCCAGTGCCCGCATGGACTACGAGCGGGCTGCTTGGTGGCGCGATCGTCTGGCCTTTCTGAGGGCGACGGCCGAGCGTCAGGCCGTGGTGGCGCGGGATGCCGTGGCCCGCGATGTGATCGCGATGGCCCGCGATGGGGAGCGGGCGCTCGTGCATCGGCTTGCGTTTCGCGGAGGCAGTCTGGCAGAGAGTCGCAGCCACGCGTTCCGCTCCCAGCTTGATGATGCGGAGCTGCTGCACGGCGTCCTCACGGCCCTGTATTCGGGCGGGCGGCTGGAACTGCCCGCCGAGCTGCTGCTCCCGCTCGAGCCGGCTGATCCTGAGAGCCTGGCACCGCTGTTTCTGGGCCAGACCGAGCTCAGGTATCCGGAGGGGGGCGAACGCGGCCGCATGCTCGAACTGGCATTCGAGAATGCCAGAGCCGCGCTCGCGCGTGATGCGCAGAGCGGTGAGCGCACGGAGCGCGAGCTGGACGCGCTGGCGAAGCTCGCCGGTCTCGATGCTCCGCCGGAGGTGATCGACTGCTTCGACATTTCCAACTTTCAGGGTGCGCATGTCGTCGCCAGCCGGGTGCGCATGCGCGGCGGCGTACTTGATCGCTCCGGCTACCGGCGCTTCAAGGTTCGCGGCGTGCATGGGCAGGATGACTTCGCCTCGATGCGCGAGGTGGTCGCGCGCGCCCTGCGGCGCGGATCGGAGCAGGATGATCTGCCGGATCTGATTGTGATCGATGGGGGCGCGGCGCAGTTGGCGAAGGCGCTTGAGGCCCGAGACGAGCACAGTGCATGGGGCGTCGCTTTTCTGGGGCTCGCCAAGGCGCGGGCCGAGCGCGGCCGCAAGGCGGCCGTCGAAGAGCGCGTTTTCCTGCCGGAGGCGGTCGAGCCCATCGTGCTTGCGCGCCATGATCCGGCGCGTTCGATTCTGGAACGCATCCGTGATGAGGCCCACCGCTTCGCGATTCAGTATCATCGCAAGGAGCGCGGCCAACTTCGCTCACGGCTGGATTCGATTCCGGGCGTGGGGCCCGTGAGGCGCAAGGCACTGTTGCGGGCTTTCGGCAGCGTGAAGGGGGTGGCGGAAGCGGGCGAGGACGCGATCGCGGCGGTGGATGGGATCGGGAGGGACTTGGCAAAGGTGATCTGGGGGAGCCTGCGCAAGGAGTGAGGCCTGAACTGCTCCAGAACTCTGGACCCGATTTCGGACTCGAAAGATGGTTTTCAGCGCGAGGGTAGTGCGGGGGAACGTCCCCGGGGATGGAAGGAGACCCGTTCCCGATGCCCGCTGTTACACCGCTAGCCACTCCGCAAGACTGTCCCTACCCCGACTGCGACCGCACACGTCCGTTCACCTGGCGCCGGCGCGGCAGCTACAGGCGCAAATGCGATGAGCGCTCGGTGCCGCGCCTGCAATGTCTGCGTTGCATGCGCCGCTTCTCCACGCAGACCGACCGCGTCGATCGAGGTCTGCGACGGCCTGACCTT
>SYGM01000106.1 GCA_005799545.1 Planctomycetia bacterium
ACGAGCCGCCGCGGGCGGAGACGGTGCGCGCCATGGGTGATCTCGTCGCCCAGGGCAAGGTCCTGTACTGGGGCACCTCGGAGTGGGAGGCCGATCAGATCGCGGAGGCCCATGGCATCGCGCGAGCCCTCGGCGTCGCGCCGCCCACGATGGAACAGCCGCAGTACAACCTGTTCGAGCGTCGCAAGGTCGAGCGTGACTACGCGCGCCTCTATGAGACCATCGGGCTTGGGACCACGATCTGGTCGCCGCTGGCCTCCGGCATACTGACGGATAAATACCGCAACGGCATTCCGGAAGGTTCGCGCATGTCGCTCGCGGGCATGGAATGGCTGCGTGCGGAGCTCGAAAGCGAACAGGGCCGGGAACAGGTGCGCAAGACCGCGCAACTCGCGGAGCTCGCACGCGAGCTCGGGCTCAGCGTCTCGCAGCTGGCCATCGCCTGGTGCCTGCTGAATCCGAGAGTGAGCACCGTGATCCTGGGTGCCACACACGCGCGACAGCTCGCAGAGAACCTCGCCGCGCTCGATGGCCTACCCAAACTGACGGCACCGATCGTCGAGCGCATCGAGGCCATCGTGGGCACGAAGCCGGCCCCGCGACCCACCTACTGACTGCGCATGCGTCAGCCGCGACCCGCCCTGCCCGGTGAGATCAACTACGACTGGTTCGACCGGTTCACGCTGGCGCATCTGGCGATCGGCTGCGTCTACGGCGGGCTCGGACTCCAGTGGTGGTGGATGGCCGCGCTCGCGATCGGCTGGGAGTGGCTGGAGAATCCGATGAAGGCCTACCTGCCTTGGATGTTCCCCCACGCCAGCAAGGACACACTGCGCAATTCGTTAGGGGACTGCCTGGCTGTGGCGAGCGGTTGGGCGCTGATGCGATGGCTTATGTAGGTCCGCGAATCCGGTAGGCTGTTGTTCCGTGTCCGCAAGTCCCACCCCCCGCCTGGAAGTGCTTCTGGAGCAGGCACTCGGCTCCCCAGAGCCGCGTGCCGAGCTTGAGCGCCTGTGCGGGTCGGACAATGAACTCCACGCCAAGGCACTCGCCGCCTTGGAACAGTTCCTGCGGCTGGAGCAGGGCACCGAGCTGGAACAGGCCGCCGGTCACTTCCCGGAGCGCATCGGCGCTTACCGCCTGATCCGCAAACTCGGTGAGGGCGGCATGGGGTTTGTTTTCCTCGCCGAGCACGAGTTCCTCAAGCGTCTTGTTGCTCTCAAGCTGATCCGGCCCGAGTTGCATCTTTCACAGACCGCCAAGCAGCGCTTCCAGCGCGAAGCGCTCGCCATCGCACGCCTTCAGCACGACAACATCGTGACGATCTACGATGCCGGCGAGGTGCAGGGGACTGTTTTTCTGGCAATGGAACTGATCGAAGGACAGAGCCTCGATGAACGGATGGCTCTGCCCCAGCCCATCTCGCAGGAGGATTCCGTGCGCATCGTGCGGGATATCGCGCGGGGACTGGCAGCCGCTCACGCGGCTGGCGTTCTGCATCGCGATGTCAAGCCGAGCAACATCCGCATCGACAAGGCCGGGCGGGCACGTCTGCTCGATTTCGGACTTGCGCAGGCTGAGGGCACGGCACAGTTGACTCACAGCGGAGCGTTTCAGGGCACGCCTGCGTACGCCTCGCCCGAGCAGATCGACTCGCAGGGGCAGCCCATCGATGGCCGCAGCGATCTTTACTCGCTGGGAGTGGTTCTCTACGAGCTTCTGACGCGCTGCAGTCCCTACAAGGCTTCTGGAACGCTTGAGCTCTTTCACTCCATCCTCAGCGTCAGGCCGCCGTCACCGCAGGAATTCCGCAAGGAACTGGATCCCGCTCTGTGCGTCCTCGCGCTGCAGCTTCTGGAGAAACAGCGCAACCTGCGACCCGCCAGTGCCAACGATGTCGCTGCGACGCTCGATGCGTGGCTGTCAGCTCCGTCGCACAAGTCCGGTACCGCGAAGGCTGACTCATCTACCGTACAGAGATTCCGCTGGACGGCTGTGGCCGCTCTCGGCCTCGGGGCAGCGCTCTACGGTTTTTGGCCGCAAATACGGCCGGAACAGACTCAGGCGCCGCAGCGATCCCGTACCGTGCTCGGACTGGAGAGCGTCGACTTCGGCCAGCGTCTCACTGCGTGGGAGGCCACGCAGGGACCGGGCGTGTTCGGTGATGACGAAGACACGCTTGGCGTGGTCGGTGCCAGCCTGGAAGGGCTGACAGCGAAGCCCTGGGCGCTGTCCGCGACGGTCCGTGCCGCTGAGATTCGCCTTGCACTGATCCCCGGTTTTGACGATGCGCTCGGCCGTGGCGGCGTTGCGCTGGAGTGGAGCGATGGCCGACGACTTGCGCTCGTGCTGGATCAGGATCGGATCGAATGGCGTTCCATGGAAGGCAGCCCCTCCGATTCGTGGAAGCTCGGACCCGCACTTGGAGTGCTTGCGAAAGGGCTCAAGCCCACCGAAATCCAGCGCCTGAAACTGCACTGGGATGAACAGGGCCTGCAGTGCCAGCCCGGCAATGCGTCACTTGCGAACGCAGAGGCGGCGTGGCTGGGAACCGGCCAGCCGATACGGCTGCTGTTGCTGGTCGAGCAGGGCTTGGCTCGCTTTCCGGAACTCTCCATCGAGGAGCAATTGTGAAACTCTTCCGACAGCTATTCGCTCTTGGTCTGATCGCGGCATTGGCCGCATGCACGCAGCGCATTGCGGTCAAGGACGAGCATGGCCAGCTTCAGAAGCAGGGCCACGCTGCCAATGGGCTGCGCGAGGGCCCATGGACTCACTTCCACCCCAACGGCGCAAAGCAGTCCGAGGGCAACTATTCGCGCGATGTGCAGGATGGCCAATGGCGCTGGTGGTACGACAACGGTCTTCCCGAGATGTTCGGCTCATTCCATGAGGGGCTGCGCACCGGACCTTGGCGCCTGTGGCATCGCAACGGGCAGCTGCGCGCCGAAGGCAGCTTCGGCAAGGGACTCGAACAGGGCGAGTGGCTCTTCTACACAGCGGAAGGCACGCTCGAGCGGCGAGGTTGGTATCTCAACGGACAACCGTGTGGACCGTGGGAGAACCTGGATGCGCGCGGTCAGGTCATGAGCTCCGGACTGCGCTGGCAGGGAGCAAAGTGCGGGCCGTGGATCAGCGCACCGGCAACCAGGGAGGCCTATCCCCTGCCGAAGGACCTGCAACTCGTCGAAGAATCGAACCGCAGGAGCGGCATGACGCGGGCGGGCGGAAAGGAAGGGCCTTGGGTCTCATCCCATGCCGGCGGCGCCGTGCGTGTGCTCTGCACATTCGAAGCGGATCAACCGCAGGGCTGGGTCAGCG
This sequence comes from Planctomycetia bacterium, assembly GCA_005799545.1. GTDB lineage: Bacteria > Planctomycetota > UBA1135 > UBA1135 > SYGM01. Next base: position 3,322 of record SYGM01000106.1, read on the forward strand.
TCCACTCGCGCGACGGAGCCCTGATGGCGCTCGGCGAAGTGCAGCGTGGTGCGCCGCTCGGTGCGTGGTGGATCGCCGGTCAGACTGTGGAGCTGGAAACACCGCGCCCGCGCGCGCCGTGGGATGGCGATTGGAGCACGGCCTTTGACGGCCGGCTGGATTGGAATGTGCTGGAGCGATGGATCGCCGAGGCTTCGTCGGCGCTGCAACCTCAGCCTGTGAAAGCTCCGGAACCGAGCGCAGTCCCTGCCGTTGTCGCCACGGCGGAACCTCAGCCCACCATCCCCGCGCGACTGCAGCCGCTGACCGAGTTTGAGCAGCGCGCCTTGCCCAAGCTCGTCGAGCTCTACGGAACGGGAGCCGGTGCGTTCCCGCTGGCCCAGGATTCCTATGCCAGCCTGCCCGTCGGTCGTGACATCTCGATCGCCAAGCCGGAACTCGTCGCCAAGCCAGGCGATCTGCTCAACCGAAGCCTGCCCGTGCGCGAGTTCTTCCGCGCACCCGAAGGGCGCGTGAACCTTGACCAATACCGCAATCAGCGCCATGTGCTGCTGGTGGTGATGCGCGGTTTCGGCGGTCAAGTCTGCATCTACTGCACGTCGCAGCTGCTGGCGCTGGCGAGGGAGCGCGAAAAGCTCGCCGCCGCGCAGGCGGAGGTTTTCGTCGTGTTCCCTGGCAGCCGCAGCGGCATGGATGCATTCCTTGAATCCTACGACCGCTCACGGGGATCTCGCGAGGCGCCGCCGTTCGGAATGCTCTACGACGCCGATCTGGAGTTGACGAAGCAACTTGGCATCCAGGACAAGCTCGCCGTGCCCTCCTGCTTCCTGATCGACAAGCAGGGTCTGATCCGCTGGGCCCACATCGGCAAGGACCATGTCGATCGCCCTTCGGTCAATCAGATCCTGACAGAGATCCATCGTCTCTGAGCGGGCCTCCAAACAGGCGAGGAGGCCACCGATCCCCTCGGCGGCCTCCTCTTTTCTTCCCCATCTCTCTCACTCGAAGCTGACCGCGAGTCCGTTCGTCGCGTTCATCCCCGTTCCACACGGCCCGGCTGGGTCTCGGTACAGCGCCTGGAAGAACCAGACGGAACCGGGCTTGATCTGATCGCGCTCCTCGAAGAGCTTGACCGAGCGTTCGCTCAGGCCGGGTCCGAAGGCGATGATTCCGGCGCGGTCGGCGCGCGCCACGGGGAAGCGCACAAGGCTGTCGGTGATCGTGGCGAAGCGCCCACCGTTGCCGACCAGCAGCATCCCGTCACCGAAGCGATTCGTGATCGGATGACTGCCCATCACCAGCGTCGTCAGTGCACCGGGCGGCAGATCCATGACCGTCAGCTTGAGGTCGTCCTTGCGTACCTTCGTGCTGCCTTCCGCTTGCAGGCTGGCACCGACACCCAGCGAGTTCGTGCAGCCGGTCTTCGCATCGATGTTGCCGCAGGGGCAGCGCGCACCAGGACCGAACGCGATCACATTCGGCATCTCGGGTGCCGTGCCGGGCATGGGAATCGGCTGGATGGCGATGGCATCGCGCTGAAGATCCGCGTGCTTCACCGAAGCACCCAGAGTCGTCTGGGCGAAGGCGGGCGCGTGCATCAGGCCGATCAGGACGGTGAGGGTGAGGGTGATCTTCATGGCGGGTTCTCTCTTTGGCTTTCCGGAGAGGCTCTCTCTCCACCAGGAGCAATGGCACCCACCCTGTCCGATGTGACACGGACCCCGTTTTTTTGCGCCGCGGGAAAACGGGCGCGTCCGGGGGGAAACTGGTGCGCCCGGGCAGATTCGAACTGCCGGCCTGCGGTTTAGGAAACCGGGAGCCGAGCGCAGAAGCAGCTGTCGCGCTTGAGGTTACGATGGCGACGACGGCTTCCCCAGCAGATTCCCCAGCAGTCGCCGGGGACGGCACCTCACGCGACCTCAATGAACTCGTGTCCGCGTGGCCACAGCTCTCCGAGGGGCTACGCGCGGCAATCCTCTCGCTCGTCAAGGCCACTCGTCCGCAGATCTGATCCCCAAGCCCCTTGTCCGGGGACGCTACCTCTGTTCCTGTACGTGCTCGACGGAACCTCGGGGACCTGCACGGCGGCCGAACGCCGAAGGCCTACCCCAATCCAACTAGAAAGCCATTGGCAAGTCGACCGACTCACGCTCCCACAAGGATCGCCTTCGGCATCGGGGACACTTGCAGCACCGAGGCCACCTGGGCGCCCTGTTGGGATGAGTACGACATGTTGACGATCATCCCAGACTCACCGGTCGCGCTTCGCAGTCGCCGAGCCAGTAGCTTGCCAAGGGAGTCATCCTCGACTGTACACAGAATTTGCCGACCTGTCCTGCGCACTGCCGCCAGGACCTCTACCAAATGCAAGGCGCGATAGTCGTCTATGTGCTGAACGGGATCATCAAGGACAAGAGTCTCCAGTCG
>SYGM01000107.1 GCA_005799545.1 Planctomycetia bacterium
CTACCGTGACCCGATCGTCCTCGGCGGCTGCCCGGCGACCTCGACGTTCAACGCGTCGCACGCTGGCTCGGTCGTCTGGAACTGATCCGGACTCACAGTGCTCTGCCCGGCTCCGCGTGAGTCGGGCAGGGTGAGCACAAGGCCTGCACAAGGTCAAAAAGAGCAGGGCACCGCGCGTCGGTGCCCTGCTTCTTTTTGCATCCGAATGGATGTCCGGGGGAGCTAGCGCGGAGACTCTTCCAGTGCCGTACGCTGCGAATCACTGAGCCGCATGCGGCGCAACTGCCACTCCTGCTCGCGCGCGCTGCTCCCGTGGATCTCGCCGCACAGCTGCAGCGCGCGCTGCAGCACCTGCAGGTACCAGACGTCGGTTTCAACAGCGCAATCAAGCGCCTGGCGGTACGCGAACAGCGCCTCTTCGCGGCGGTTGAGAGCCTCGAGCACGCGCGCGAGCCCCAGCGCGGCGCGGAAGCGCTCCGGTGCGTCGGGGTGCAGCTCCAGCGCGCGAGCGAAGTCACGCCGGGCCGCTTCGAGCTCGGGCAGATCCGCCGGCGTGGCCGCACCCGCGCCGCGCCGCTTCTGGAAAGACTCGAAGCGCACGCGGCCTGAGTCGTAGTGCGCGTAGAACTCGAGCGGATGGGCGTCGAGAAAGCGAGCCGCGAGATCGCGTGCGGGCTCCAGTCGCCCCTCGCGCATCAGGAACTCGAACAGCTCGCGGAACATGGCCGGCTCGCGCGGCTGCAGTTCCAGCGCGGTGCGCAGCGCTACCTGCGCCTCGTCCTTGCGCCCGAGCTTGTCCAAGGTCAATCCGCGATCCAGATGCGCTCGCGGCAGACGCGGATTCTCGAGCAGGGCGCGGTCGTAGAGCCCGAGGGCCTCGGTGTGCTCATCGCGTCTTGCGGCCTCGATGCCCAGCATCCACCAGCCCTGCGAGTCATCGACGCGCAGGTTGTCGGGCATCCAGTGCACGGGGATCGAGACAAGGGTGAGGCAGGCAAGGCCCTCGCCGATGCGGCGCAGCTCCCGGGCGCGGATCGCGCGCAGGAGTTCCAGCAGGGCGAAGGCGCTCAGCGCAAGCAGCGGCGCGAACAGCGGTACCCGGAAGCGCGCGTTGACGAAGAACAGCACGATCGTCGCGGAGTACACGATCACGAAGCTGTGCAGCGCAAACAGTTCGCTCCAGCGCGCACGGCTCCACCAAAGCCCCAAGGCCCCGAAGGGCAACAGGAACCACCAGCCCAGCGGCAGCCAGCGCAGCACCGGACCGAAGTGCAGCGCGAAGAAGTCCTCGTCCTGATTGTTGCCCAGCTCCGCGCCCGCGCAGAAAAGGCGCAGCTTGTGCAGTATCAGCTTGAGCGCGGCAAGCGGCTCGGCGAGCCACCATGCGCGCACACGCCGGACATAGTGATCGGAGACCTCCGAGCCCTTGAGCGCACGGCCTTCCAGTGTCTGTGCCTGGGCGATGGCGTCGTGGTAGCCGCCCCACCAGTCGGCGCGGGTTCCGGGCACCACGGCCGTCTGGCCGTTGGACTCGGGGTTGTTGCCGATCCACAGGTTGACGCCACCCTGAGTGCTGATCAGCGTCCAGTCTCTGCCTTCCAGCCCGTTGACCAGCGTGATCGGCAGGATCGGCAGGCTGAGGCCGAGGGCGGCCAACCCCGTGAGACGCAGGCGAGCACTCCACGGAGTCCGGCCGCGCAGGAGAATCCACAGGCCCAGCAGCGGTGTCAGCAGCAGGATGTTGGGCCGCACGATCGCTGCCAGGCCGCAGGCCAGCCCCAGTTCCAGCGCGCGGCGAGCGCTGCCTTGCTCGGCGAGGCGCAGACCGCACAGGATGGCGAGCAGCGAGGTGGGGATCTCCAGCACCGGCAGCAGCAGCTCGGCGTCGAAGTAGATCCACATCCAATAGCTCGCGCCCAGCAGCGCGGCGAGCAGGCCGGTGCGCGTGTCAAAGGCGCGGCGTGCCACGGCGAACAGCAGCAGCACCGACAGCGCACCGATCAGGTCCTGCGCCAGTCGCACGAGCAGCAGATCGCCGTCAAATAGCCACAACAGCCCGGCCAGCAACCACGGATACACGGGCGCGCGGAAGTAGGCGCCGTCCACGAAGCTCTCGCCGCGCAGGATCGCTTCGGCCCAGTCGAGGTGGTACTCCGCGTCCATGGTGGGCGCGAGGAAGTAGGGATTGTCCTGCGATTGCAGCGTGTAGAGCACACGCAGGATCAGTGCGAGCACGAAGATCGCCAGAAGAATCAGGCGCTGGCGCGCGCTCAGCGGCTTCAACGCGGCTCCTCGCCGACGTAGCCCGTGTTCTGAAGCCGCTGCAGCGTCGCCGGATCGAGCCGTGCCGGCGGTCCGCTGCGCCACTGTTCGCGCGCGGCGCGCTCATGCAGAGTCTGCACCGCCTGCCGCAGCGGCTGGGCGTCCGCTGACTGCGCCGGCAGCAGGTTGCGCTGCTCGCGCCGATCGAGACGCCAGTCGTAGAACTCTTCGCGGGCCGGCGCGCCCTTGACGGGGATGCCAAGCCACTTGTGCTGATCGTTGCGGATCGACTCCCAGGGCGCGCCCCAAAAGTTGCCGTAGCCGTAGAGCAGGCCGTCCACCGCGGAGGATGCCGGTTGGCCGTGCTGCAGCAAGCCGGGCGCCGCGAAGCTTGTCGCGGGCGTGATGGCGAGGAGCTCACAGATCGTGCGCGCCAGCTGCACGTGTCCCACCGCATCGCTGCGGCGCCCGGGCTGGATGCGGGCCGGCCAGTGCAGCATCAGCGGGACGTGTACGAGCTCGTCGTAGAGGCTGTGCCCGTGCTCAAAGCCGCCGTGCTCGAGGAACTCCTCACCATGGTCCGAGGTGAACACGACCAGCGTATTCTCCAGCAGGCCCTGCCGGCGCAGCTGGTCGATCAGCCGGCCGATCTCGCTGTCAGTGTAGGCAATTTCGCCGTCATACAGCCGCGAGGCGCGCTGCGCGAGCTCCTGAGTCAGCGGCTCGCGGCCGCTTTTCCATGCCACGATCTGCTCGCGCGTGCCCAGCGGCGCGGCCGCGGGCACCAGATCGCGCGGGTCGGCATGCAGCGAGCGATAGGGCTCCGGCGGCGTGTAATCCGCATGTGGATCGAAATAGTGCACGAACAGCGCGAAGGGACCTGTCTCGCGCTGCTCGAGCCAGGCAATGGCGGCATCGCTCGTGCCGCGGGCATCGCGCAGCGTGCGGTTGTTGAGCGTGAACTGCGCATCGAGCTCATCGAAGCCCTGACACACTCCGAAATCAGGCCCGAGGAAGTCGACGTTGACGATGGCCGCCGTCGCGTAGCCGCTGTCGCGCAACCGCTCGGCCACCGTCGTGATCTCCGAGCGCAATCCGAAGTATTGGTTGGCGACGCCGCCGGCGCCGTGCTGCGGAGGCAGCTGGCCGGTGAACATCGTGGCGAAGGAAGGCAGCGTCCACGGCGCGTGGGAGAAGGCCTGCTCGAAGATCAGGCCCGTGCGCGAGAGCTCCGCGATGCGCGGCATCAGGCGCGCATCGTGGGCACGGTCCGCGCGCAGCGTGTCCACCGCGACGAAGAGCAGGTTGGGTGGCTTGGGGGCATCGCTGCAGCCGGAAAAGAGCAGCAGACCGCCGATCAGAAGCGCGCTTGAAAACCGCATCGCGCGCCGAAGCTAGCACGCGCGCGAGAGCGGATAAAGCAAGGGCAGGGCTCAGGGCGCGAACAGGATCCGCAGCCCGTCGCTGGTGGTGTAGTTGGCTCCGCCGGCCTGCGGATCACGATGCCAGAACTGGAAGTGCCAGACCTCACCGGGCAGCGGCTTGCCGGGCGGCTGCAGGCTGGATACCGGGAGCAGCTGGGCTGCGTTGCCGGTGGGGCCGGTGGCGAAGGCCGGCCGGCGGTAGAAGGGGCTCGCGACGCAGCGCACGCCGTTGCCGAAGGGCAGTTGTGCGGCCGTGCGGCCGTAGAAGAACAGACCGAGGATGTTGGGCGGCGCGCCGCTGGCCTGCAGGATCAGATCCGAGCGCGAGACGCTGGGGCTGCCGGAGGCGCCCATCACGCTGCC
>SYGM01000108.1 GCA_005799545.1 Planctomycetia bacterium
GTCGTCTTGCCGCAGCCCGACGGGCCGATGATGCGCGTCCAGCTGCCCTGCGGGATCTCGAAGGAGAGCGGCCCCAGCTCGAGGCCGCCACGATGCGAACAGGTCAGATCGCGAGCTAGTACGGCGGCATGAATCATGGCAGGAACTCCAGGCGGCGACGCGCAAACAAGCTCCACAGCAGGCCGGGCAGCAGTACGAAGAAAACTACCAGCAGCGCCAGCGCCGCGACGAAATCATCGCGCCCGAAGTGCACGGCGTTGTAGAGGCGGAACAGGATCGTGCCGTTGGCGGCCGGCACGAGAATCGCGGCGTCGATCTCGCGCATCGCCAGCACGAACACCAGCGTGGCTCCGCCCAGCAGCGCCGGCAGGAGCGGCGGCGCCACGATGCGCAGCAGTCGGCGCGGTTCGCCGGCTCCCGCGAGGCGCGCTGCTTCTTCCGCGCGCGCATCGAGCAGCACGACGGCCGCTGCGAAGCCCAGGACCGCCAGCGGCAGGAAGCGCGCCAGCATCAGCAGAACCACCATGGCCGGCGAGTCATACAGGGCCGCGGTGGCGGGCCGGTTCCAGGCACCGATCGAGCCGATACCCAGCAGCACGGCCGGGACCGCCAGCGGCAGCACTACCAGCAGCGAGCCCGCGCGGCTCCAGCGCCGACTGCGCGCCAGCGCGTGTCCCAGCACCAGCGCCAGGGGGATCGACAGCAGCGCGGCGGCGGCGGAACAGAGCAGGCTGGTCTGCAGGTTGGCGCGTCCCAGCTCCAGCGCGCGCGCGAAGGCTGCGCGCATGTTCTCCAGCGCAAAGCCGCGCGGCCCGCCGCCGGACTCGTAGATCAGCCGGCCGATCGGTGCGAAGACGCCCAGGCTCAGCACGCCGAGCGCCAGCAGCAGCGCCAGCGGCTTCCAGATTCCCAGCGGCACGCGCTCGGCCGCGCGGAAATCACCTGGCAGGGCGGCGCTGTGCTGCTGGGCGCGCGAGCGCATGCGCAGTGCGAGATACAGCGCCAGCAGGCTCAGGGCGATCAGGGGCAGGGCCGAGGCGACGGCGCTGCCGGTGTCCTGGGCCGAGCGCCAGGTCGCGAAGACCTCGTCGGCGTAGACGTTGAACTTCGGTCCGATCGAGGACACGTAGTCCGGCACGGCAAAGTCGTTGGTGGCGAACAGGAAGGCGAAGGCCGCGGCGCACAGCATGCCGGGCCGGATCGCACCCCAGACGATGCGCCACTCGGCCCGGCGGCCGCCGCACAGGCGCGCCGCCTCGAGCTGCCGCGCGTCGATGCGCTCGCAGGCTCGAGCCGTGAACAGCGCCAGGATCGGGAAGGTGCTCAGGCCGAGCAGGCTGATCGTGGCGAGGCCGCCGCGCAGTTCCGTGAGGCCCGCCCAGCTCATGGCGAGGATCAGCGGCGGAAACAGCAGCGGCAGCGGTGTCAGCGCGGCGAACACGCGCGCACCAGGGAGATCCGTGCGCGTCCACAGCACGCCCAGCGGCACACCCAGCAGCACTGCCAGCCCGGCGGCACCCAGACCGAGCAGCAGCGTGCGGCCGAGCAACGCGAGATTGCGCGCGTCCAGCACGCCTGCCAGATGCTGCGGTTCCACGCGCACCAGCATCAGCGCCAAGGGCAGCAGCGCGATCAGCGCGAACAGCGCGAGTCCAAGGCTCAGCAGCGGGCGGCGGTTCACTTGAGGAACAGCTCCTGAAACTCGCGCAGACGCTGCTGAATCCGCGCGCCGACCGCATTGTAGTCGACCTGCATGACCTTGAACTGGCTGGCATCCAGCACGTGCGCGGGCCGCGGCACCGACGCGCGCACGGGAATCTGCGCGGAGCGCGAGGCGGCGAGCTCCGCTTCGATTTCGCCGCGCAGCACCCAGTCGACGAAGCGCCGCGCGGCCTCGGGATGCGGCGCGCTCTTCAGGATGCAGACGGTGTTGGGAATCAGCAGCGTGCCCTGCTTGTCCTTGTCGGGGTACACGGCAGCCACGGGCCAGCCCTCGCGCCGCGCGACCTCGAAGTCATCGGTGTCGGTCCAGCCGAACGCCGCCTCGCCGCTGCGCACGAGGCGCATGACGTGCGCGTTGCCGTTGGCTAGGTTGAGCGCGCCACTGCGCGCGCGCTCCGCCGCCGTGCGCGCGTACTCAAGGCCCCGCTCCTCGCCCCAGGCTTCGCACAGCGCCGCCAGGTGCGTCAGCGTGGTGCCCGCCAGCGGACGCGCCAGCGCCGCCTTGCCCTCAAAGCGCGGGTCGAACAGCGACCAGGCGTCCTGAACCTGCGCGGGGTCGACGAGTTGCGTGTTGACGATGAAGATGCGCGCGCGCGCGGCAAACCCGGTCCAGCGTCCCTGCTCGTCCTTGAAGGTCGGCGGGATGTCCTGCGCGCTGGGGGAATGGTAGGACGCCAGCAGGCCGTCCTGGCCCATGCTGACGACCTGCGCGAACTCGTTGCTCCAGAAGACATCGCAGCGCGGGCGCGAACTTTCCTCGCGGATGCGCATCGCCAGGCCGATGTTCTTGTTGGCCTCGATGTCGAACTCGGCGCGTACCCTGAGTCCGGACTCCGCCTCGAAGCGGCGGATCAGCGGCTCGCCGAACTCCTGATCCAGCGAGCAGTACACGGTCAGGTCGGGTTCGCGGGTGCAGCCGGCGAGCAGCACGGCTGCAAGGAGCAGGCACGGGAGTCTCATGGTCCGCGAGGATAGTCCCCAGGCCGGGGGGGAGTCACCCGGTGCTTGACCGCATTCTTCGGGGGCGGGTAGCGTACCGCCCAGGAGACACTCACCTTTGACCGCCCAATTGCAGTTGTCGCGCGCCATGTCCTCGCTGGGCACGGAAAGCGCTTTCGAGGTCGTGAACAAGGTCAAGGCGCTGGAGGCGCAGGGCAAGCACATCGTGCACCTGCACATCGGCGCGCCCGACTTCCGCACGCCCGAACACATCGTCGAGGCCGGGCGCAAGGCGCTTGCGGACGGCTACCACGGCTACACGCCCGCCAAGGGGCTCCTGCCGGTGCGTGAGGCGGTCGCGGCCTATGTCGAGCGCTTCCACAAGTCCAAGACCGACCCCGATCAGGTCATGATCGTGCCCGGCGGCAAGCCGACCATGTTCTACGCGATCCTGCTGTTCGGCGAGCCGGGCGCGGAGATCATCTATCCCAACCCGGGTTTCCCGATCTACGAATCGGCGATCCGCTTCACGGGAGCCACGGCCGGTCCGCTGCCGCTGAGCGAGTCCAAGGGCTTCTCCTTCGATCCTGACGAGGCGCTCTCGAAGATCACCCGCAACACGCGTCTGTTCATCCTCAACACGCCGGCGAATCCCACCGGCGGAGTGGTGCGCAAGCCGGAGCTCGACAAGCTCGTGCGCGGGCTGGAGCAGCATCCCCAGGTGGCGATCCTGTCGGACGAGATCTACTCGCGCCTGCTGTACGACGGCGAGGAGCATGTCAGCCTCCTCTCGTATGAGTCGATCCGCGACCGCGTGATCCTGCTCGACGGGTGGTCGAAGACTTACGCCATGACCGGCTGGCGCATGGGTTTCGGCGTCTGGCCCAAGTCTCTGATCGTGCACGCCGAGCGTCTGCAGATCAATTCCAACTCCTGCACCAACGCGGCCGCGCAGATGGCCGGCATGGCAGCCCTGACCGGCCCGCAGGACTGCGTCGAGCGCATGCGCACGGCCTTCGACCGTCGCCGCCAGCTGATCGTGCGCGAGCTCAATCAGATCCCCGGCTTCCGCTGCACGACGCCCAAGGGCGCTTTCTACGCGTTCCCGAACACCTCGGGTACCGGCCTGCGCTCCAAGGAGCTTGAGGCGCTGCTGCTGCAGAACGGCGTTTCCTGCCTGTCGGGCACGAGCTTCGGCGCCAACGGAGAGGGCTTCCTGCGCTTCTCGTACGCCAACAGCGAGGAGAACATCCTCGAGGGCATGCGCCGCGTGAAGGCCTGCCTGCAGCCGGCCTGAGCCCGCGCGCCTGCCGTGCAACTTGACTTCCGTTCCGACACGGTGACGCAGCCGAGCGCCGCGATGCGTGCAGCGATGTTCGCGGCACCGCTGGGGGACGATGTGCTCGACGGTGATCCCAGCGTGCGCGCGCTGGAAGCCGAGGTGGCTGCGCTGTTCGGCAAGCAGGGCGCATTGTTCGTGCCCTCGGGCATCATGGCCAATCAGGTCTCGATCGGTGCGTGGACACGCCCGGGCGAGGAGCTGATCTGCGAGCGGAGCGCGCACATTGTGTGCTGGGAAGGCGGTGCGACCGGTTTTCTGCACAGTGTCCAGACGCGGCTCCTGACGGCCGAGGACGGCGCGCTGGATCCGGCGGAAGTCGAGGCGGCGATCCGGCCGGTCAGCCTGCACTGTCCGCGCACCGCTCTGCTGTGCGTCGAGCAGACCTGGATGGGCTCAGGTCTGGGTGCAGGCGGTCGTGTCGTGCCGCTCGAGCGCCTGCGTGCTCTCGCCGCACTGGCGCGCGCACGCTCGATCCCGCTGCACATCGACGGCGCGCGCATCTGGAACGCCAGCGCGGCGAGCGGTGTCGCCTTGTCCGAGTACGGCGCCTGCGCGGACTCGCTGAGCGTGTGCCTCTCCAAGGGGCTGGGCGCGCCGGTGGGCTCGCTCGTCGTGGGGGATGAGCCTTTTCTCGAGCGCGCGCGCGTTGTGCGCAAGCGCATGGGCGGGCTGATGCGCCAGTCGGGCATGCTGGCGGCGGCGGGGCTGCACGCCATCCGTGTGCAGCGCGCGCGGCTCAACGACGATCACCGTCTGGCGCGCGCCGTGGCGGGTGTGCTCGATTCCAGCGGGCATTTCACCACGCCCCCGGCCGAGGTCGAGACCAACCTGATCATGGCGCGCGTGCGCTCGCCCGCCGCCGATGCGGCGCGCTGGAGCGGCGCACTGAAAGCCGTCGGCGTGCTGGCTCTGCCGCAGAATCCGCGCTGCCTGCGCTTTGTGACCCACATGGACCTGCCGCAGGACGCGCCCGAGCGTCTGGCGCGCGCTCTCACGCAGATCACTCTCAACTGATACTCTCACGCCCTCTCATGTCCATCTTCAAAGCTTATGACATCCGCGGCAAGGTCCCTTCCGAGCTCGATCCTGCGCTGGCGCAGAAGATCGGCACCAGCTTCGCGCGCCTGATCGGCGCCCGGCGTCTCGTGGTGGGCCGCGACATGCGCACGCATTCACCGGAGATCTCACGCGCGGTGATCGAAGGCATGCGCGATGCGGGCTGCGATGTGCTCGACATCGGCATGGCAAGCACCCCGATGGCGTACTTCGCGATCGGCTCGCAGCCCTGCGATGGCGGACTCAATGTCACGGCGAGCCACAATCCGGGCATCTACAACGGCATGAAGCTGTGCCTGTCGGGTGCGCGGCCGGTCTCGGCGAAGAACGGCATCCTCGACATCGAGCGCATGTGCAAGGACGGCTATCCCGCGCCCGTGGCAGCTCGCGGTCGCCTCGAGAGCGCCGATCTGCTGAGCGCGTACGGTGCGCATGTGGCGAAGTTCGCCCGCCCCGGCCGTGCGCTGCACGTCGCGATCGATGCCGCCAACGGCATGGCGGGGCACACGCTGCCGGTGATCCTGCCGCACCTCAAGGGGCTGCGGACCACGACGCTGTTCATGCAGCCTGATGGCACCTTCCCCAACCACGAGGCCAATCCTCTCAAGGAAGAGAACCTCGATCCGGTGCGCGAGCTCGTGCGCAAGTCCGGCGCGGATCTGGGCGTCTCCTTCGACGGTGACGCGGATCGCTGCTGCTTCGTCGACGAGACCGGTCGCACCGTCTCCAATGACCTGATGACAGCGCTGCTCGTGCGCGGAGAGCTTTCGCGCAAGCCCGGCTCGCCGATCGTCTACGACCTGCGCAGCTCCTGGGTCGTCAAGGAAGAGATCCTGCGCGCCGGCGGGCGCCCGATCCGCGATCGCGTGGGGCACTCGTTCATCAAGGCCACGATGCGCGAGAACGGCGCCGTGTTCGGCGGCGAGCTTTCCGGGCACTTCTACTTCGCGGAGAACTACACCTGCGACTCGGGTGAGATCGCTTTCGTCAGCGCGCTCAACACGCTGGCCGCGAGTGACAAGCCCTTCAGCGCGCAGGTTCAGGACCTGCGCCGCTACCACCACACAGGTGAAATCAACTTCCATGTCAGCGACAAGGCCGCGCTGCTGGCGGAGCTCAGGCGCCGCTACGCCGGCGGGCGTCTGGATGAGCTCGATGGCATCACCGTGGAGTTCGGCGATCTGGGCGATCGCGAGTGGTGGTGGTTCAATGTGCGCGCGAGCAACACCGAGCCGCTGCTGCGCCTCAACCTCGAGGCCTCGAACGCGAACCTCATGCAGGCCAAGCGCGCGGAGCTGCTCAGCTGCCTGGGAACCCCGCACGACTGATTCGACAGGGAAAAGTTTTCCAGGAAGTTGCATATGTCTGCCCGCGGCGCGGGAAAGGACTGCCTTTTCAGCGAGCCGAGTCCTAGGGTATGCAAGCACAGCGGCCCTTGCGGCCGATGGATGCTGCGCATGTCCCTCCTGTCCCCGTTGCTGCTGCTGCTCGCGGTTCTGGCCCCGCCTGTCGAGGCGCAGGAGCCTGCACAGCCCGGTACGGCACAGTCCGGTACGGCACAGGTATCCCAGAGCCGCATCGAGACGCTGGCCCTGCCCGACGCGAAGGTGTGGGGGCAGTGGCTGGAGCGCGATCGCAACCTGAGCTTTTCCGCGCGCACGACCTCGAATGCACGCGAAGATCTGCAGCAGGGCGGGCTGGGTCAGGACCGGCAGGCCGCGGCCTGGCTGGGGCTGGCCCACAGCGGCGCCCACGATCTGCGTCTGACCTACGAGCGTGGCGCACACGCGCTGAGCGGCGTGCGGCAGCTGGCCTGCATCTTTGCGCTCGGTGCACTTCAGGAAGGCACGGAAAGCGTCCTGATCCAGTTGGCGGAGGATCCCAGCGAGACGAAACGCTCGGCGGCACTGCTGGCGATGCTCGCGACGGGTCGGCCTTCGCTTTGGCGCTGGGTAGAGGAACGCGCGCTCGATGCGCGCTCCCGCGATCAGGCCGCCGCGCGAGCGGCGCTGGCACTCTGGCAGCGGACACCCGACAGCGCGCCGCACGAGATCGGGAAGCAGTGGCTGGCGCTGCGCTTCGAGGCCGCGCGTCATTACGGGCTCATTGCCGGTGAATCCTGGCTGGTCTACAGCGGACGGATGCTCGCCGATGACCCCGGATTCCTCGAGCTGTTCGTGCTGCGTAGCAGCGCGCGCATCGCCCGGCCGGGCGTGCGCGATCTGCTGCTCGGCGTGCTGCAGAAAAGCACCGGTCCGGAGCGCCTGCGGGCCACGGTGCGCGGCATGCCGCGCGAGCTCTCGCGGCTCGTGGACAGCGGGCTGTGGGAGCCGGCGGATGATCTGGAGTGGCGACTGATCCTCGACGAAGTCGAGCTCTACGGATCGGAGGCCTTCGTGCCGGAACTGCTTCAGCGCGGCTTGACGCGCCCTGGCATTGCCTGGCGGGCAGCGGCGCTGGCCCTGCGCAGCGGTCTGGAGAATCTGGGTGCCTTCGCCGCGGAGGATCTGGCCAAGCTCGCCGTGCCCGTGCGCATCGAAGCGCTGCGCGCACTGGGTGAGGCTGTGCGTCCCGGCTCGCTGCAGCGCGTGATGCCCTTTGTCGCGGATGGCTCGGCGCCTGTCGCGTGTGCCGCACAGGTCGCCGCAATGCGACTGGGCGTGCGCTCGGCGGAGGTCAGCGTGCGGGCCGCCGTCGACAATGCCGCGCACCGGCTGCACAAGTCCATGCTGGTGGAACTGACGCGCGTCATCCGCGATCCGCGCGCCGCCGGCGTACTGGACGAGACCCTGCGCAACCTGGATGGCGATCTGGGACTGTACGTGGCCACTGCGCTGACGCGCGATGGCAGCCGCTCCGCGCGCGAGCGCGTGCGCGCCGCGCTGAATGCGCAGCCGCCGCTGGAGTCGGAACGAGCGCAGGTGCTCGTGGCAGCGCTGGCGCGTCGTCCTTCCACCGAGGACCTCGCCACGCTGCGCGCCTGGTTCCCTACGGATCCGCAGCCGCGCTCGCGTGCGCTGAATCTGGAACTGGCCTCGATGCTCGCGCAACTGTCCGATCCGGTCGTGTTGCCGCTCTTACAGGCTGCACTGTGGAGGGATGACTTCGAGATCTCGATGCTCGCCGCCGCGCGCATGGTGGAACTGGGCGGCATGACGGCGCTGCGAGATGCGGTCCTCAGCCCGCCGCCGCGCGCGCGTTCGGAAGACGTGCGCCGGGTGGGATACGGACTGGGACTGTGGGGCGGATTCACCGAGCTGGAGACGCTCTCCGCGCGTCTGCGCCACAACTCAGGCGCTCCCGCCGTGCAGGGGGCGCTGCTGGGCGTGCTGTCCACGCGCACGCACTAGGCCAAACGCACTCCTCAGGCACAAGCATTCAAGAGCACACCAACCAAGATGAGCCCCAAGGAATCACGCACCGTGGCACTGGTCGGCGTGCCCATGGACCTCGGCGGCGGGCGCCGCGGAGTGGACATGGGCCCGAGCGCCGTGCGCATCGCCGGCATTGAGGACGGGGTTCGCAGCCTCGGACTGGAGTTCGTGGACCGCGGCAACGTCGCAGTGCCCGAGCCCGCCTCGCGCGTGCCGCTTGATCCGCGTGCGCGCTTCCTGCCCGAGATCGCGCAGTGCTGCCGTGATCTGCGCGCTCGCGTCGAGTCGATCCTCGAAGAAGGCCATTTCCCGATGGTGGTGGGCGGGGATCACTCGATCGCCGTCGGCACTGTCGCAGCACTGTCTTCCTTCTACCATCGCCGCAAGAAGAAGATCGGCCTGATCTGGTTCGATGCCCATGGCGACATGAACACGCCCGAGACCACCGAGTCGGGCAACATCCACGGGATGCCGCTCGCCAGCTGTCTGGGGCGCGGCGCGCCGGAGCTGACGCGCATCGGCGAGCGCTTTCCGATGGTCGATCCCAAACGCGCCGTGCTGATCGGCGTGCGCAGCCTCGATGCGGGGGAACGCAAGGTGATCCGCGAGTCGGGCATGACGGTGTTCACGCTGCGCGACATCGACATGCACGGCATTCACAAGGTGATGCGCAGCGCGATCGAGATCGCCACCAAAGGCACCGCCGGCTTCCATCTGACCTTCGATCTCGACGGCACCGATCCCTCGGTGGCGCCGGGTGTCGGCACGCCGGTTCCCGGCGGAACGACGCTGCGCGAGAGCCACCTGATCATGGAGCACGCTGCCGAGTCGGGCAAAATGCTCGGGCTGGAAATGACCGAGATCAACCCCATTCTCGACAACCAGAACGCCACCGCGCGCGTGGCCGTCGAACTGGCACTGTCCGCCCTCGGCAAGGCTGTGCTGTAGAGCTCACACCATGCTGGGCCTGATCGCGTCGCTCAAGAAGAACAAGCGTCTGCTGCTCGACCTCGTCGGGCGCGACTTGCGCGCGCGCTACGTCGGCTCGTCGATGGGCTTCTTCTGGTCGGTGATCTTTCCGCTGGTCAACCTCGTCGTGTACATGTTCGTGTTCAGCTTCGTGCTGGAGGCGCGCTGGGACGAGCACCAGCCCAAGGAGGTCACGGCGCTGCTGATGCTGGCCGGAATCGTGGTCTGGCAGGCCTTTGCCGAGAGCGTCTCGCGCTCGACCAACACGCTGGTCGAGAACCAGAATCTGATCCAGAAGGTCGTGTTTCCCAGCGAGATCCTGCCGCCGTATCTGGTGATCTCGGCGTTGGCGAACATGCTGATCGGCATCGCGATCACGCTGCTGGGGGTGGTGTTCTACGCTTACATTCAGCCGGTGGAATACGCGACCGGCACACCGTCGAACCGCGTTCTGGGTCTTGGCCCCTCGCTGCTGGCGCTGCCGCTGCTGATGATGCTGCAGGCCCTCTTCACACTGGGAGTGGGCTATTTTCTGGCGACGCTCAACCTGTTCCTGCGCGATGTGTACCACGTGATGGGCGTGGCCCTGACCGTATTCATGTTCATGACGCCGATCTTCTATCCGGCCGAGAAGGTGCTGGAGGCTGGCATGACGTGGGTGCTGCAGATCAACCCGATGTACTGGCTGATCGACAGCTACCGCAAGATCCTGCTGTGGGGCGACTGGCCTTCGCCGCCGATCGTCGGGATGTTCGCCCTCGTGGCGGTGCTGGCCTTCTTCGCCGGCTCCAGCTTCTTCCAGGCCCAGAAACCCCGTTTCCCGGATCTCCTCTGATGGCCAGCCCGCACGCGCAAGGAGCCGGAACCAGCGCCATTCTCGCCAAGGGACTGGGCAAGGCGTACCGCATGTACGACTCGCCCTCGAAGCGCTTCTTCGAGCTGTTCGCCGGCGGACGCAAGCTGCACCGCGAGTTCTGGGCCGTGCGCAATGTCTACCTGGACATCCCGCACGGCGCGACCGTGGGCATCATCGGCGAGAACGGGGCCGGCAAGTCGTCGCTCCTGAAACTGCTGACCGGCATCACGCGCCCGACCGAAGGCGAGCTCAGCGTGCAGGGCCGCGTGGCTTCGCTGCTGGAACTAGGCGCCGGTTTCCACCCCGAGTTCTCCGGCCGCGACAACATCCACCTCAACTGCTCGATTCTCGGCATGAGCGAGGCGGAGATCGCCGAGCGCTTCCCCAAGATCGTCGAGTTCAGCGAGCTCGGGGACTTCATCGACCGGCCGGTGAAGACCTACTCGTCGGGTATGTACGTGCGACTGGGCTTCTCGGTCGCGGCCTCCGTCGATCCTGACATTCTGATGATCGACGAGGCACTGTCCGTGGGCGACGAGCACTTCAAGGGCAAGTGCATCAACCGCCTCAACGAGTTCCGCGAGCAGGGCAAGACCACCATCTTCGTCAGTCATGACATGGGTGCCGTGAAGAGCATGTGCCAGCATGTCGTGCTGCTCGACCGCGGCGAGGTGCTGGCGCAGGGCAACTCGGAAAGCGTCGCGGATGAGTACCTCAAGCGTGCCAAGGCGCGTGGCAATGAGCGGCTCTCGGCGTTCAACCGCGGCTCGAGCGCCTATCCGCGCTGGGGCACCGGCGAGATCGAGACCCTGGAGGTCGAGATGCTCGATGCGGCGGGCAGTTCCACTGCTGTATTCCAGACCAATGAACCCTTCCGGGTGCGCATGCGTTATCGCGTCCATGCGCCGGTCAAGGATCCGGTCTTCGGACTTGGCATCTATCGCTCGGATGGCAGCTACGTCAACGGATCGAATCACCACTGGCGTGAGCAGCCGATCCGAATCGAGAATGTGCAGCCCGGCGAGGAAGGCGAGGTGGTGATGAGCTTCGAGCGCATGCCGCTGCTGCAGGGGGCGTACTACCTGACGACCTTCCTGTACGATCACAGCAAGGCCGCGCCCACGGCCGTCGATCACCGCGAGCACGTCTGCACCTTCGAGGTGATCGATGCCGCGCGCCTGCAGCACGGCATGCTGTTCCTGCCGACGATCTGGACCTTGACGCGGCGTCGAGACGGCCGAGAGGAGCGGCTCGAATCCCGCTCATGAGCAGCGTGCTCGACATGCCCTTCGATCAGTACCAGCGCTACCGGCTGGTCAGCGCGCTGGTTGAGAGCCTGCGTGAAGGTTCGGAGGGCCTCACGATACTCGATGTGGGCGGGCGAACCGCCCTGCTGCGCCAGTTCCTGCCCGCAGACCGCATCACGCTGGTTGACGTGGAGCCTTCAGATCAGCCCGGGCTGGTGCTCGGGGATGGTTCGGCGCTGCCCTTCGCAGACGGCGCCTTCGATCTGGTGTGCGCCTTCGACACGCTGGAGCATGTCCCGCCGCAGGGGCGCGAGCGGTTTCTCTCCGAGTGCCTGCGCGTGGCCCGCCGCCACGTGGCGATCGCCGGGCCCTACCAGGCGCCCGAGGTCGAAGAGGCCGAGGTACTGCTGCAGCGCTTTCTCAAGGACAAGCTGCATGTCGAGCATCGCTATCTGGAGGAGCACCGTCACAACGGTCTTCCGGATCGCATGCTCACGGAGGAGACTTTTCGCGGACTCGGAGCGCGAGTCGTCAGCATCGGGCACGGCAACGTGCATCGCTGGCTGGGTCTGATCTCGCTCTCGATGTATCTCGATTACACGCCGGCGCTGCAGGATCTCGCGCCGCGCCTCTCGCGCTTCTACAACGGCGCGCTGTTTGCGAGCGACACGCTCGAGCCGGTCTATCGTCATGTGGTGATCGCCGCGAAAGGTGGTGCCCGGCTGCCCGCCGCAGTCTTCCCCCGGCTGCCGGCTGCCTCCCAGCCGAGCACGCAGGCCATCGAGAGCTTTGCTCGCGAGCTGGCGAGCTTCGATGCACACCGCGATGGCTGGGAGCGCGAGTGGAAGCGCCTGGAACGCGTCGTGAAAGGCCTCGAGAAGGATCTGACCGAGCACAAGCTCGCCCTCGATGAGCTGCGCGAGCGCAAGCGCGAGCTCGAGAGCGTGCGCGCCACGCTGGAGGAGGATCTCGCCGGCCATCGGGCCTCGATCGAGGACCTGCGCGTGGAACTGGCACGCTTTCCCTCACAGATCGAGGCCTTCCAGGCCACGGTGGCTGCGCTGCAGCGCGATCTGGAGCAGCATCGCGAGCTCGAGCAGCGGCTCGGCAGCGAGCTAGAAGCGCTTGAAGCCGAACGCAGCAGGTTGCTGGAGCTTCGGGCATCCGAGCAAGCGCAGGCCGAGCAGCGGGCGCGGGAACTGGAAGCCGACCTCAAGGGCCACCGCGAAGCGCTGGACGACCAACGTGCGCTGCTGGCAGCCGAGCAGCAGCTGCGCGCGCAGGAGACAACCGCCTTCCGAGCCATGCTTGCGGAGCACAAGCAACGCATCGAGCAGTTTGAGGAAGTCGTCGCGACCCAGACGGCGGATCTCACCGCCACGCGCGAGACACTGACCGCGGTGCGCCGCGAGCATTCCGCCGTGGAAGCGGAGCGTGCGCGCCTTGCGGAGCTGCGCCTCAAGGAGCTCGATTCTGCGCGACTCCAGAAGACCGAGCTGGAGGCCGTGATCGCTGCGCAGACGGTGCAGTCGCAGCGCTTCGAGGCCTTGTTCCATGCCGAGCAGACCGCGCGCGCGAAGGACGTAGACCTGCTGCGCGGAGAGCTGGCGCAGGCCGCGGCGCTGCGCGCGGAGCTCGAGGCCGATCTCGACGGTCACCGCCGGGCGCTGCTCGCGACACGGTCGCAATTGCAGAGTCTGGAGGCGGAATACGCCGCGCTGCTGGCCGACAGGGCGGCCATCGTCGCCGATCGGGCCGCGATCGATGCCGATCGGGCAGCGATCGATGCCGATCGCACGCGCATCACCGCCGAGCGGGACGAGACTCAGGCGCGCCTCGTGCAGGCCGAAGCCGTGATCCGCGATCAGCAACGTCAGCTGGGAGAGGCGGCTGCGGCAATCGCGGCGCAGGATGCGCTGATCGGCGCGCTGCGGGCCGAGCTCAAGCACCGCTGGAAGAGCCTCAAGCGCGCGCTGGGACCCAAGCGTCCGACCCCCGGCGAGGGCTGATGCGCCAGACAGGCAACCGTCGCGCGGATGGCGCGGACGCGCGCGCTGTGTTAGCGTCCTTGCCCTCGTGAATTCCGATCCGCGCGAGCTGTACCGCTGGGCCACGCACATGGGCGCTTGGATGCGCTCCGCCGGCCCTGACTCCGATGTGGTCTTGTCTTGTCGCGTGCGACTGGCGCGCAACATCGAGGGGTATCCCTTCGTGGCGCGTCTGGATGAGGCCCGCGCGCAGGATCTCGCCGAGCGCAGCCTCGCGGTGCTGGCCGAGCTTGCTTTGAGCGGCGAGACGCGCATCGTGCGCATGCGCGATGCGGCACCGCTGCTGCGGCTGATGCTGCGCGAGCGCCATCTGATCAGCCGCGATCTGGCGCCCTCGGAGGATGGCACGCACGCGCTGCCCGGCCGTGCGGTGGCCTTCGGCGTCGACGAAACCGTCTCGGTGATGGTCAACGAAGAGGATCACCTACGCATTCAGGCTCTCTCGGGCGGTTTTCAGCTCGGGCTCGCCTGGCAGCGCGCGCAGGAGCTTGAGCGCAGGCTCGAGACGGCGCTGCCGATTTCCTTTCACGAGGAGCTGGGGTGGCTTACCGCATGTCCCACCAACGTCGGGACGGGCCTGCGCGCTTCGGTGATGCTGCATCTGCCCGCGCTGGGCATGGTGAAGACGGAGCTCGAAAAGGTCTTCCAGGCAGCCAGCCGCACGGGGCTTGCCGTGCGCGGCCTGTACGGCGAAGGCAGCCGTGCCGTCGGTGACTTCTACCAGATCTCCAATCAGATCACGCTGGGGCGCAGCGAGGAGACGCTGGTGAGCGATCTCGAAGCGTTGGTGCAGAAAATCATCACCTTCGAGCGGCGTCTGCGCCAATGGCTGCTGGAGGAGCAGCGCGCCGCGTTGCGAGACCGCGTCTCGCGTTCGATCGGACTCTTGCGTACGGCGCGTGCGATGCCGACCGAAGCCGCGCTCGCGCATCTGTCGCATGTGCGCCTTGGCTCCCAGCTGGAGATGCTCGAGGCTCCGCCGCAGGAAGCGCTGAATGCGCTGGTGATTCAGGTCCAGAAGGCGCATGTGCAGGCCCTGTTTCAGGAGCAGGGTGGCGAGGGCCTGCTGGAGACGAGCGAGCGCGACCGCCTGCGCGCCACGCTGCTGCGCCAGCGGCTCGCCGAGCGCTGAAAAAACTTCCCGCAGGCCGCTTCCAGATCGCAGCCATCGGCAGCCGATGGGTACAACATGCTCCCGCTGCTGCTCTCTCTGGCTCTCGAGAATCCGATCCGCATCGAGTCCCGCGGCGGCCGGGTCGAGTTGCTCGCGGCAAGCGCGCAGCCGCTGCGCCTCGGCCGCGGAGCGGTGCAGAACACGGATCCGCGCGGTCACCTGGAAACAGGCGCCGGCGCGAGGGCACGCATCGTATGGCCGCTCTCGGGCTCCGCCGAAATCGCTGGGCGCGGCGGCTTTCAGTGGGAGACCGATGGTCTGCGCGTGTTCGAGTGTGAGCGCCTAGAGCTGGAAGTCCGGCGTGGGCCCTTGCGCATCGAAACCCAGGCCGGCTGGACGCTGCTGGTCGAACGCGGCGCGCTGGTGCTGCACTCCGATCCACTGGGCGGCTACACGCTGGAACACCGCGCAGGCCTCATGGCGAGCCTGACGCATCGCTCCGGGCCCTTCCTGCGCAGCGCGCCGCTGCCCTCACCTGGACAGCGCTGCCGCCTGCTGCCCTACGATCAGACGAGCTCGCTGGCAACTTTCGAGCGCAACCCCGTTTGGCAGGTCCACGAGTGGCCCTGGGGTGCGGATCTGCAGCCTGCAAGCGAACCCGCTGGACAAGCGCCAAGCGCGGCGCAACCGGTGCATGCGCACACAGCGCAAAGCTCCGAGCAGCTCTCACCCATGCCTGCAGCCTCTTTCGCCGGCAGGTCGCTGGATGCCTGGTGGCGCCTTGGGCCGTTGGTCTTTGAGCGCCATCCCGAGCTGACGGTCGAGCCGGGCAGCAACGGCGGATGGAGTCTGCGGCTTTCCAACCACGCACACGGCAAGGCTCGCGTCTACGGTCAGGATAGCCTGCACGAGCTCGAGCCGGGCGGCTTGATCGTCTTCGATGCGCAGGGACGCACGGTCGCCTATCTGGGAGCAGTGCAGCCGGTTCCCGAGCCGTTGCCGCCGCACTCGCAGCGCAGCGGGATCCTCAACTACCCCTGAGGTGCGTGGGGCCGCCGCAGCCACCACCACTCGTACGCATAGTGCAGCGCGGCGGAAGCGTAGGTCACGCTCAGCCCCCAGGCCACGCCGTAGAACGGATCGAGCCAGGCCAGATACCATACGGCCAGCGCGTTGAAGACCAGACCGATCACGCAGATCACCATGCCGGCGATCAGCGTGTTCGTGACCAGATAGAAGATGTCGTTGGCGACCGAGAAGCTCATCACGACGAAGCCGGGCACGAGAATCCACGCCATCAGGCGCACAGGCTCGTGGTAGCTGACGGGAAAGAACCAGCCGACGCCCAGCCCGAGCAGCGGCATGGTGGCGATCACGCCGACGGAGATCAGGCTGCCGCTGATCAGCATGGTGCGCGCGAACTCGCGGCGGAAGCGCTGCATGTCGCGCAGGCCCGCGAGCTCGGAGAACTTCGGCAGCAGGTTGCGGCTGATGCCCTGCATCAGCAGCAGCGGCACCGAGAGCAGACGCTGGGCGATGCGCAGGTAGGCTACGGCCGCCGTGGAGCCCGAGACGAAGTTGAGGATCAGCGTGGGCAGGGCCTGCGTGCCGATCGCATCGATGGAGCGGGTGAGGCCCAGCTTGAAGCCCAGCGGCAGGCCCTTTCGCAGTGGCACATCGCGGGCATGGCCGGCGATCTCGCGCCAGCCCGGCAGGAATTCGGAAGCCGTGCGTGCGCGCGTGTAGCACTCCAGTGCCAGCAGGCTCGAGCACAGTGAGCCTGCGAGCGTGCCGAGCACGGCACCCGTGGCATCGCCGGTGCAGAGCGCGCCGATCACGATCAGAAACAGCCGCAGCACCTCGGTGCCGTTCTCTATGCGCGCCAGCGGCAGCATCTGGCGCGTGCCCTGCAGCCCTGCGGCCACGACGACCTTGGGCAGCTCCAGCAGCGGCGTCAGCGTCAGCAGCAGCGCAAGGCGCGTGCTGAGCTCATCGGCCTTGAGCAGCGGGCCGAGCATCGGCAGGCCCCAGAAGCCCAGACCCAGCAGCACGAGGCCCACCAGCGCATAGCTCTTGAGCAGGAAGCCCAGCCAGACGGCGGCCTTGTCCTCAAGCCCGCGCGCCCGCGCGCTGGCGATCTGGCTCACGGCAGCGCCCTGCAGGCCCTGGTTGAGCGCGAAGAACAGCAGCGCGTAGAGCGACAGTGCCAGATAGTACTGGCCCTGTGCCGCGGGTCCGATCAGGTGCGCGAGCAGCACCGTGCCGGCGAGGTTGGCACCCGCGTTCACGAGCGAGCTCGCCTGCAGCGTCAGCGTGTCTCGCACGAACTTGCGCTCGCGCAGCTGCCGAATGCGTTGCTGGAGGCGCTTCAACATCCGCGCGGATCAGGCGCAGGGCTTGGCGCCGCGCGGGAGGAAGAGGAAGTCCTGCACGTCCTGCATGCCGGAGAGATCCACGCGTTCATAGCCCAGGCCGTACAGCTCCTCGAGCACCTCGGTCTGCGAAGCGAACTCGGGATGGATGTCCTCGCGCAGCAGTTCCGCGATGATGGGAGGGCGCGCGCCCGTGCGCTTCAGGAACGGCAGGATCCCGCGCAGCACGCGGTGGTCGTAGCCCTCGGTGTCGCTCTTGATGAAGTCGATGCGCTCAATGCCCTGCTCGCGCGCATACTCGTCGAAGACGCGCACTTCGATGTCCTCGGGGCGGAAGTCCATGTAGCCGCGTCGGCGCTCGACGATCTCCTCGTCGATCACGTTGCCGCCGGGGTTGTGCTTGGGCTTCCAGATCCGGCCGGCGAAGCTGCGGTCGCCCAGCGCAAACGGCTCCACCCGCACGCGCGGATTGGCCGCGAAGCGGCGCACGCAGGCAGCGTGGTGCGAGTGCACGGGTTCGAACATCCAGACTTGCGCCGCGGGGCGGTGTTTCAGGATTTCTTCCGTGAACAGCCCGATGTTGGCTCCGATGTCGAGCACGCAGGCGTTCTCGTGCGGGATCCAGGGCAGCGCCGTGCGAACGGTGTCCTGCACGACGCGCCGTACGCGGGCTTCCCACTCCGCATCGCTCGGCCCGCGGCCGAACAGCTTGTAGCGCAACAGGCGCGCGCGCCCGAGCAGGCGGTCCAGCCAGTGGTTCGTGTCTTGCATCGCGCGTGTGCTCATCAGAGTGCAGGTCAGACCCCGCAGCGGTCAATACGCAGGCCGCGCTCAGCGCAGCATCGGATCGCGCAGCAGCACTTCCTTCAGCAGGGCCGCCGGTTGCGAGGCGAGCAGATCCGGCTCCACGGCCAGATCGCCGGCTTGGCGCCGGGCGGTGCCGCCGATGCAGGCCGTGTGGACGCCCGCACGCCAGCCGGCCGCAAGCTCGTGCGTGTCGGCCGACAGGATCCAGCTCTCGCCCAACGCCAGTCCGTCCTCCTGCATCGCATGGTAGAAGACGCCGGTGTTGGGGAATTCGAAGACCGACTCGCGCCGGCGCTTGCCTGCGCCGGTGGAGGAGTCGAGGCAGGCATAGTGGCGTGTCAGCACCACGCCCTGTGCGGCGAGCAGCTCCACCAGGCGCGTTTCGAAGCGCGTCCAGCGCTCCTCCGGTAGGCTGCCTCGCGCGATCGCGGGCTCGTTGCCGCAGACATACAGCTTCCAGTGCCGCTGCGCGGCGCGCGCAAGCAGCGTGATGCAGTCGCGGTTGAAGTCCTCGCTCGACAACTCACCGATCGATTCGAGGCCCGGCTTGTTGAGCAGCACTGACCAGCGCGAAAGAAACAGGCCGCGGGGCGGAATGCCACTGCCGGGGATGGGGCTGGTGAGGACGGGACGGACGGGACGCGGTTGTTGCATGGTGTGGCTCGCGGGTGGACAGCCTGTTTTCGGCCGCTTCGCCGGTGCCTTGAGTCCCTGTGCCCTGTTCTTTGGTGCAGGCCTGCGCGAGCGGAAAAAAAGGCCTGCGGCTGAATTTCGCGCAGTGCTTTTCTCGATGAATTCCAGCGATGTCCCCCGCGCGCAAGATCGCGATCCTCGTGGATCCGCTCGCCCTCTCCCGCAAGGGCGGCGACCATGCTGCCCAGCTGGCTCGAGAGCTGCTGGGACAAGGCATCTGGGTGCGTGCCTTCGGCGCGCCTCCGGGCAGCATCCCGCAGTCCTCCGCGGACTCCGGCGGCAGTCTGACGCAGTTCGCGCCGGATGCGATCCTCGCCTACGACGCGGTGTCACCGGCTGCGTGGGTGGGAGCGCGGCATGCGCGCCGTCGCCAGATCCCCCTGGTTCTCGTCGAGGGCGAAGGCTCCTTCGCGGCACGTCGCCTGAGGCAACTGGGCCTCCTGCTGTTCGGCCCCAGCGTGCGGCGCAGCGCGAGCGCTCTGATCGCCCTCGATCCTCGCAGCGAAGAACGTCTGATCGCGCAGAAATTTCCGCGTGAGCGTGTGCTGCGCCTGCCTCCGGGCGTGGATCTGGAGGAGTTTCGCCCCGGGCTCACGAGCGGCCTGATGCACCGCCATCACATTCGCGGACGCGTGCTGCTCTACGCCGGACACCTCAGCGAGGGGCGGGGCGTCGAACTGCTGGTGCAGGCCTTTGCGCGCGCGCTGTCTCAGGGCGCTGACTGGAATCTGGCTCTGGCGGGGGACGGGCCCTTGCGCGGAGCGCTGCGCACCCAGGTGGAGCGACTGGGTATCGCCTCCAGCGTGCATTGGCTGGGCGAGGTGGAAGAAGCGGAACTGCCTGGGTTGCTCGGCGCTAGCACGCTGCTCGCCGTGCCGGGCAGCAGCCGCGAGGTGCTCGGGACGAACATCCCGCGGGCGTTGGCCTGCGGTCTGCCCGTGATCAGCTCCGATGCACCCGCGCTGCACTATCTGGTCCGGCCCGAGGAAAGCGGTTTGATCGCGAAGGCGGGCGATCTGGAAGACTGGTGTCGGGCGCTGCGCCGCGCAGCCGCCGATCCGGAATTGCGACGTCGCTGGTCTCGCCAGGCGCGCTCGCAGGCCGAGGCCGAGCTCTCGTGGAAGCAGGTCGGACGCGAGATCGCGCTCCGACTGGGAGCGGGTGCGGCTAGCCCAGTTCCTTCTTCAGGTTGCGCATTTCCTCAGCGTACAGCTTGAGCGCCTTGGCCGTCTCGGCCTCCACGTCCTGGAAGCGCATGCTGACCCTGACGCCGTCGTTGCGCTCGGAGATTTCCGAGACCACGCCGTGTGCCTTGAGGAAGCCCTTCTGAAGCATCGGGAGGCGGAACTTGAGTTCCCAGCGCGTGCCCATCGCCAGCAGTTGCGCCATGGCGAAGGGGGTCAGGCCGGTCTCGCCGCCATTCCAGCTGAACGACAGGCCGTGCTCGTCGACGCTGCCCATTCGGCCGGAGCCCGACCAGCCCTCGGCGCCCGTCACGGGGGCCTTGATCGTGCTCTGCGAGAGGATCACCTTGACCCGGTCCATGTCCGTGGGGCGGAAGGTCATGCTCGACTCCTCCTCCGCAACGCCGCCGCCCTTCGCTGCCGCCGGGGCGCTCGCGCCGTGCAGTGCGGCCACGGCCTCTTCCTCGGTCTCGCAGATCTGGATCACTCGGTTGAGGCCGATCTTCGAGAAGATGTCGCGGCAGAACGGCGAGGGGCGCGAGATCACCAGCTTGCCGCCTGCGGCGCTGAGCTGCTTGCTGATCTTGATCAGCGAGCCCATCGCGGGTGAGTTGATGAAGCGCACCAGACGGAGGTTGAGTGCGATTCTGCGGATCCCGGCCTTGGTCAATTGATCGACCTCCTGCTGTAGGCTCGTCACGTAGAACGTGTCGAAATCGCCGCGCAGGTGGAGGAAGGCGTGATCGCCGCCCGAGGGTTCAACTGTGATGTGCATGGGGGTAGGGAGCTCCGGGACCGCAAGAGAATGACGGGACCGCGCCTCGATGGCAAGGGCTTTTGCCGGAGCCGGCACGGGCTTTTGCCCGGGGCGGTCGGGATGGGCTACACTCAGTGCGCAAATGGCATTCTGGAACCGCAAGAAGGAAGACTCCAAGGACCAGTCCGCGCCGCCCAAGTCCGCGCCGCCGGGCACTCCGCCGCCGATCACGACTGAGGACCAGCTCTCCAGCGGCGTGCTGCGCACCCATCGCGATGCGCTCTTCGAGGCCATCGCCTGGGTATCGCAGTCCAACGACACGCACTCGATGCTCGAGCGCATCGTCGACAGTTCGATCGAGGTGACCCGCGCCGAGCGCGGCTTCCTGATTCTTCCCGATGCGGAAGGCAATCTGGTCGTGCGCATCGCGCGCGGTCGCGGGAAGAAACCGCTCGTGGGCGAGGCCAAGTATTCCACGGGCATCGTCAAGCGGGTGCTGGCCGACAACCAGCCGCTCAACCTGACAGTAGCCAACGATGACCACGCGCTGGAGATCGGTGCCTCCGTGCTCGACCTGGGACTGCGAGCGGCGATGTGCGTGCCGCTGGTGACCGGGGGCGGCGATTCCGGTTCGCAAGCCGAGCGCGGGGTGCTGTACGTCGACTCCAAGGCCAACACGCGGCGCTTCCATGCGGAGGACCTGCAGACCTTCGTGGCGCTCAGCGGACAGCTGCGCGTGGCGCTCGAGAAGCAGCGCCTGCACGAGGATCGGCTGGCGAAGGAGCGCCTGCTGCAGCAGCAGGAGCTGATGGCGGAGATCCAGCGCGACCTGATGCCCTCGATCCCGCGCGATGTCGCCGGCTGGGACATCTTCGGCTGGTTCCGACCCGCCGAGGGCACCACGGGCGATTTCTATGATTTCATTCCGCTCAAGCGCGGCCGCATGGCCGTCCTGCTCGGCGATGCCAGCGGTCACGGTGTTGGCCCGAGTCTCATCGCCACGGCAGCTCAAGCGTCGCTGCGGGCCACGCTCAAGCTGACGGACGATCTGCCGCAGGCCTTCACGCTGCTCAACGAGGACATCGGACCGCGCATGGATGACGGTCGCTTCTGCACGATGTTCGCCGGAATCCTGCACAACGATGGTGAAGTCTGGATGCTCAACGCCGGCCATCCGCCCGCCGTGCTGTGGCGTGCCGCGGACGGCTCGCTGGAGAGCTTCGGCAACAACGGGCTCGCGCTGGGGATGCTGGATGAGTTTGAGTTCAGCGATAGCTCCCGGGCCACGATGGCCGAAGGAGATGTGCTCGTCGTGCTCTCCGACGGCATCCTCGAAGCGGAAAGCGCCGAGAAAAACGGCCAGTTGTTCGGCGCGGAGGGCGTGCGCGCGCTGCTGCAGAAGCACGCCGGCAGCGGTGCGAGCGCCAAGGCGCTGACCGAGGCCCTGATCAGCGAGGTGCTGCGCTTCTCCGGCGGCGCGCAGGCTGATGACATGACCGTCGTGATCGTGCGCAAGGTGGCCACGGACAGGGTGACCAAAGCATGAATCAGGGCAAGCGAGGCGATTCGCTGCTGGTGCGCAATGCGCGGCTGTGGCCGCACGCAGCGCAGACGCAGCCTGTGTGCGTGCGCATCGTCGACGGAGTGATCCGCGAGGTGGAGGCGGAACTGCCCTCCGGCAGCGCCCGCGTGCTCGATGCGCAGGGTCTCAGCGTGATCCCCGGACTGGTGGATGTGCACGTGCACTTCCGCGATCCGGGTCTGGAGCGCAAGGAAGGCTGGGATCACGGCTCGCAGGGTGCGCTGCACGGCGGCGTGACCTCGGTGGTGGAGGTGCAGAACAACCCGCCGCTTTCCACCACGCTGGAGGCTCTGAGCGCGCGGCTGGAGCATGTGCGCTCGCGCTCGCGCGTTGATTTCGGGTGTCTTGCCAACCTGTTGCCCGAATCGATGCCGGAGCTCGCCGCGATGGCGCCGCTGACGCCGGCGTTCAAGTGCTTCCTCGGCGGTTCCACGGGACTGGGCGGTCAGACCGACGTGGCCGCTCTGCGTGAGCAGTTCGCCGCCGCCGCGCGTGCCGGACGCATGATCGTGGCACACTGCGAGAAGGAAGACCTGCTGCGCGCCGACAAGGAGCGCCATCCCGATGCCACCGTTGCGGAGCACCACCTGTTGCGCTCCGACGAAGCCGAGGTGGTCTCGATCGCCGAGGCGATCGAGCTGGTGCGGCGCACGGGCGCCGAATTGCACGTTTTCCACCTCAGCACGGCGCGCGGTGCCGAGCTGGTGCGCAGCGCGCGCGCCGAAGGACTGCCGGTCAGCGCGAGCACGGGGCCGCAGTATCTGCACCTCTCGCACCTCGATGCGCCGCGACTTGGCAACCTGCTCAAGGTCAACCCTTCGATCAAGACGCCCGCGGACTCCGCCGGCATTCTCGCTGCCCTGCGCGATGGCAGCGTCGATGCCATCGGCACCGATCACGCACCGCATCCGCTGGAGGAAAAGACGCGCGAGTATGCCAAGGCACCGAGCGGCATGCCTTCGGTGGATCTGCTCTGGCCGCTGACGCTGGAGCTGGTGCGCGAGGGCCGCCTCGATGCGGCCACTGCGCTTGCCAGCGTCACCTGGCGCGCGGCGCAGTCCCTGCATCTGCCCGGCAAGGGGCGCATCGTGCCCGGCTACGACGGCGATCTGGTGCTCTTCGATCCCGAAGAGACGCGCATCGTGCGCGGTGTCGAGCTGCCCTCGCGCTCCAAGTGGTCGGCCTTCGAGGGCCGCACGCTGGCGGGTTTCCCGAAGTTCGTCGTGCGCCGCGGCGAGCTTGTCTTCGCCGAAGGCCGCGTGCAGTGCACGGCGGGCGGACGGCCGCTCGATCTCACGCCGCCGCGGCCCTTCGGCTAGGGGCATCGCGTGTCGCTGCTGCCTTCGCCTGGCGTGCGGCTCGAGGATGCGCTGATCGCGCGCGCCCTGCGGCTTGCGGCCGCCGCGCGCGCGGTGCGTCTGCGCGAGGAGGGCTTGCGAGCGCGCGGCAGCGGCGCGGGCTTCGAGTTCGAGGGCTATCGCGAATACCAGCCCGGCGACGACCCGCGCGAGATCGACTGGGATCTGCTGGCGCGCGAGCCTGAGCGCGTCGCGGTGCGCATCCGCCGCAGCGAGCAGGGCGCGCTGTGGCAACTGCTGCTCGATGACAGCGCCTCGATGGGACTGGGCGCGCGCGGCAAGCTGCAGTGCGCTGCCGAGCTGGCGCTGACCGTGGCGGCGTGGGGGCTGTTTGAAGGCGCGAACGTCACACTCGCGGCGAGCTCCGGCGCCCGCGCGCCGCTGGCCGAGCAGATCGGCGAACTGCCGGGAGTGGCGCGCTGGCTGGAGAGCCTCGTGGCGCAGGGCGGCTCGCAACTTCCGGCCCTCTCACCAAAGCTGCGCGCGCAGCGCGTGTTCGTCTGCTCGGATTTCAGCCTGCCGACGGCCGCTCTGGCAGGGCTGGTGCCCCGCGCCGGCACCCGATTGCTCGCCGTCGAGATCCTCAGCCCCGAGGAGCGCGAGCCGCCTGAGGCGGGCGAATGGCTGCTGGTCGATCCCGAAAGCGGAGCGCAGCGGCGCCTCAGTGCATCCCCGGATCGCGCGGCCGAGTACCGTCGCGCACTGGAAGCGCGCTCGCAGCAGCTCGATCAGTGGACCCGCGCCACGCGGGGAGCCTGCGTGCATCTCTCGGCGGCTGCGTCACTGGAGCAGGGCTTTGCGAGCCTGCGGGAGAGCCTGCGGCGATGATCCGCTTCGAAGCACCGTTGCTGCTCTTCTGCCTGCTGCTGCCGCTGTTGCTGCTGCTCGCCGCTTCGCGACGCTCCGGCACGCCGATGGGCAGCAGTCTGCTCTCGCTTTGGCGCGAGCAGCCGGACTCAGGCCCCTCCGCGCCGCGTCGCTGGCACGCTCCGCCGATTGCGCTCCTGCTGCTCTGCGGTGCGCTTTGCGCCGCGGTGCTTGCGCTGGCCGGCCCGCATCGATCCGCCGATGCAGCTGTGCGCATCACGGTGCTGCTCGACGATTCGCCCTCGATGCAGCTCGAGCAGCGTCAGGTGCGTCTCGTGGAGCGCATCGAGGAGTGGGCGCGCGCCAACGGCGTCCTGCTGGAGTGGCGACGCGAAGCACAGCCGGACTGGGCGGCGCACGACAGCGCGGAGTGTCTCTGGGCGGCCGATGCGCTCGAGCGCCGTCCGGAGCGCGCAGGTCTGGTGTTGTCGGGCGCGCGTTGCGTTCCCGGTGCCGTGGGGCGCGAGGGGGCCGATCGGCTGATCTACGACGGGCGCGAGCTCTTGCGCGAGAAGGGCGCTTACCCGCCGGAGCTGCGCAGCGTGCGAGTGCGCGGTGCGATGCCGGCGGCACTGCAGCCCTTGTGGGCCATATGGTGCGAAAAACAGGCCATGGTCGCGCATGCCGCTGCGCGCGAGCCGTTGCTGGAGCTCGTCTTTCCGGATGCGGTCTGCGCCGCGGATCGCGAGTGGAACGGACCGGGCTTTGCCGCGCGCATTGGACTCGCTGAGCTGCCGGGGACCGGTTCCGGTGCGGCCGTCGAAGCGGCTTCCGGTCGTGATGGCCCGCGCTTTCTGGTGCAGAGCGGTCGGGTCGTGAGCAATATGTGCGCTCTGGAGTGGAGGGGCGCTCCCGCGGCGGAAACCGGCGTGTTCTTTGCGAGTCTGTGGGAACAGGCGCTCCTCGATCCTCTCGACTGCGTGCCGCTGGCGGAGCGAATGCAGAGCGGCGCGGAACTCACGGCCTGGCCGTCGACGAATCAGAAGGGGCCGCGCGACTCATGGGTGGCGGAGTGCGTGTGGGCGGCGCTGCTGCTGGCGTTGGCTGCGTGGGGGCTCAAGCCACGCTCAAGTCAGGCTGAGGCCACGCTGAGGCCACGCTGAGGCCACGCTGAAGCCACGCTGA
>SYGM01000109.1 GCA_005799545.1 Planctomycetia bacterium
ACGGCCAAGGACAAGGGCACGGGCAAGGTTCAGAAGATCGTGATCCAGTCCAGCTCCGGTCTCTCGAAGGAGGACGTCGAGAAGATGCGCCGCGAGGCCGAGGCTCACGCCGCGGCCGACAAGCAGCGCCGCGAGTTCGTCGACAAGAAGAACGGCGCCGATGCGCTGGTCTACGAGGTCGAAAAGCAGCTCGGCGAGCACCGCTCGAAGCTCTCCGAGGGCGATCTGCGCTCGATCGAGAGCGCACGCGATGAAGTCCGGACGGCGATGAGCGGCGAGGACGCCGCCAAGCTCGATGCGGCGGTCAACACGCTGCAGCAGGCCGCGCAGAAGCTGTATCAGGCGGCATCGGCTGCACAGGGCGGTACGCCGCCTCCGCCGCAGGGTGCGGCCTCGGGTCAGACCGCGGGCAGCGGCAAGGGCGGCGATGAGCCGGTCGATGCCGACTTCGAAGTGAAGACCTGAAATCGACGATTCTGCCACGCAGTGCGCCTCTGTCATCGGCAATCGCTGACGGAGGCGGTTTCATTTTTCTGCCGATCGGCTGTGCCGAATGCCGTGTTGTCGTGCACTGCGCGGGCTCGGGCACTCTTCCCGCGCTCGCCGGATTCCGCGGGTGCGGGAAAGTACATGGAATTCTTCGCTCGAGGTGGCGAATCGCACACAATCGTGCGGAACTGAACAGGCCGGGTTCGCCATCCATGAGCACCCTTGGAGATGCGGGTGCGGAGCGTTACCTTCTTCCGCCGTGATCTCCGTCTCTCACCTGACGCGACGCTTCGGTTCCTTTGCGGCCCTCGATGACATCTCCTTCGAGGTCAACAAGGGCGAAGTGGTCGGTTTCCTCGGTCCCAACGGCGCCGGCAAGACCACCACGATGCGCATCCTCACCGGCTATCTGCCGGCGACCAGCGGCGCCGTCGCCGTGGCGGGCTTCGATGTGCTGCGCCAGTCACTCGAGGCGCGCCGCCGCATCGGCTACCTGCCCGAGAGTGTGCCGCTGTACCGCGAGCTGCGCGTGGAGGAGATGCTCGCGTTCCAGGCGCGCCTGCACTCACTCGAGCGCGGCGAGGCGCGGCGTCGCATCCCCGCGGTGCTCGAGCGCGTCGGCCTGCTCGATCGCAGCCGCGATCTCGTCGGCACGCTCTCGCGCGGCATGCGTCAGCGCGTCGGTCTCGCGCTTGCGCTGCTGCCCGAGCCGGAGGTGCTGATTCTGGATGAGCCCACCAGCGGGCTCGATCCGCTGCAGCGCCTCGAGGTGCGCGCGATCCTGCGCGAGCTCGCGCAGAAGCACACGGTGCTGCTTTCCTCGCACAT
This sequence comes from Planctomycetia bacterium, assembly GCA_005799545.1. Lineage (GTDB taxonomy): Bacteria > Planctomycetota > UBA1135 > UBA1135 > SYGM01. Next base: position 1,318 of record SYGM01000109.1, read on the forward strand.
TCTCCCTGAGATCGAGGCGGTCTGCCCGCGCGTCATCATCGTGCACAAGGGGCGCATCGCCGCCGATGGCACTCCGACGCAGCTGGTGCAGCAGCTCTCGGGCGGTGCCTTCGTGCGGCTCGAGGCGCTGGTCGGCGCGGATGTCGAGGCTGCCAAGCGGATGCTGGGAGGCATCGAAGGCGTGCGCGTGGTGCGTGATCTGGGGCGACGCGGGGTGCACCATGAGTTTGAGCTCGAGGCTGCCGTCGATGTGCGCGAGGATGTCGGCGCGATCGCCAAGCTCAAGGGCTGGGCGCTGCGCGAGCTTTCCTATCGCGTGCCCTCGCTGGAGCAGATCTTCGCGCGCATTGCGCTGGGAGAGGAACCGCAGGCTGCGCGCAGCGAGCCGGTTGCGCAGCCTCCTGCGGGCACGGTGAGTCCGATGCCGTCTGTTGTGCCGCCGGCATCGAACGCTTTGCCGGTTTCGCAGCCAGCGGCCACCAGGCAGATCTACAGCCTCAATCCCTTCGACCGCGGCGCCAGCCGCGACCTCTCCGCGCCCGTCAACGTGGATGCGCCCGCGAAGGTGGATGCACCGCAGCGCCCCAACGCATGAACGGATTCACCGCGATCTACCGCCGAGAGCTGGTAGGGCTGTTCCTCGGGCCGCTGGCCTGGACGCTCCTGTGCATCGCGCTCGCGCTGCAGGGCGTGATGCTGCTCTTCTATCTGGTCGGCGCCCAGGGCGATGTCGACATCGCACTGCGCTTCCTGCTGGGGGATTCGTTCGTGTTCTGGGTGCTGTGTGCGCTGGTGCCGCCGCTCCTGACGATGCGCATGCTGAGCGAGGAGTCGCGCTCGGGGCTGCTGGAGTACCTGCTGACGGCGCCGGTCACGGATCTCGCGGTGGTGTGCGGCAAGTTCGGCGCGGCGCTGAGCTTCATGGCGATCCTGTGGGCCTCGGTGTTCGCCTACGCGCTGGTGCTGGCGGCCTGCGGGGCGGGGATTGACTGGGGCATCGTGTGCAGCAGCTGGATCGGCGCCACGCTGTGCAGCGGTCTGTTCTGCGGAATCGGCCTGCTGATGAGCTCGCTGACGACGCTGCCGGTCCTGAGCGCCTTCGCGGCCGTGATCGCCAACCTGGTGCTGATGCTGCTGCCGCTCGTGGCGCGCCTTGTCGATTGGCCGATCCTCACCGGCCTCGTGAAGTGGATCGACATCTCTTCCAACCTCACCAGCGCCTTCCTGTACGGCGTGCTCGACAGCGCCTACGTGGTCTTCTTTGTCAGCTGGACGGCCTTGCTCGTGTTCCTGACGACTCGTTCCGTGGAGGCGCGCCGATGGAGCTGAAGTCTGCCGTTCAGACGACGGGAAGAAGCACGCGCGCCGGCCTGTGGCTGCGCGTGGGGCTGGCGGGCGCGCTGTTCGCCGTGCTGGCGCTGCTGCTGACGCGTCTGGCGGAGCGGCCGAGCCTGCGTGTTCGCTCCGACTGGACGCAGGCGCAGGAGAACACGCTCTCTCCGGCTTCGCTGGAGGTGCTCTCGCGTCTGCCGGAGCAGGCCCGCATCGATGTGTTCCTGCGACCGGCGGAGTTTCCGCTGGAGGAACTGGTGATCGTCGCGCAGGAGCGCCTGCGCCAGCTGCTGCTCTCGATCCGCGACTCCTCCGGCGGCAAGGTGCTCCTGTTTGCGCACGATCTTTCCGGCAGCGGCGCGGATGCGGCGCGCACGCGCCTTTTCGAGCTGGGGCTGCGCGAAGTCGAGGCCGGCGGTCTGCTGGTTGTGAGTCAGGACACGCGCCGCGAAGTGCTGCGGCTGCGCGGAGATCTGGCGGATTTCGATCCGGGCGATCCGGCGGGGCGCATGGGCCCGCCCGTGCCGGCGCGCATGGTCTCGTTCCGCGCGGAGGAAGCGCTGGTCGGTGCGCTGCTCAAGGTCGGGGCCTCTGACGCACCCAACGTCCTGTTTCTGCGCGGGCATGGCGAGCTCGATCCGGACAACATCGAGCTGATGGGGCTGTCTCAGCTCAAGACCGCGCTGGAGAGCGATGGCTACCGCGTGGGCACGCACCAGTTCGCCACGGCCGCCGCGATTCCCGAGGATTGTCGCGTGCTGGCGATCCTCGGCCCCGAGCAGCCCTTTCAGGAGGGCGAATGGGCGCAGATCAAGCGCTTCGTGGAGAGCGGCGGCAGGCTGATCGTGGCACCGGGGCTTGAGAACGTGCCGGAGAAGCTCGCGCTCCCTGATCTGCTCGAACCCTGGGGCGTGCGGCTGTCGCGCAACGGCTTCGTGGCCCGCGCGCCGCTGGGTCCGGGCGGCACTCCGCAGTACGGCACCAACACGGCGGCGCAGCTGTGGCTGGAGCGTGCGGCCATGAACGCGCACCCGATCACCGATCCGCTGCGGCGCGCCGAGCGGCGGGTGATCTTCAACGGAACGCGCGCGCTGGAAATCGGACGCGCGATGCCGGGGGGCACGGTGCTGCCGCTGCTGCGTTCCACCGAAGAAGCATGGCTGGATCTGCCGCAGGACGGCGCCCGCACGCAGGACTGGAAGCCGGAGGCGGGCGAGCGGCAGGGCCCCTTCGTGCTCGCCGCTGCGATCGTGTTCCCGCCCCAGGCTGCCGCCGGGACCCCGCGCCGCACCGGACCACAGGAGCGTCCCGAGGCGCGCGTCGCGGTCCTCGGCAGTGCCGTCAGCGCGATCAACGCGACCTTCGACACCAACCGCGACTTTCTGCTCAACACGTTCAACTGGTGTGCCTCGCGCGACTGGCGCGTCAAGGTCAGTGCGCGCGAAGTACCGCAGCGCCGACTCGATCTGACTCAGCCGGAGAGCGTGCAGCGCGTGTGGATCTGGATTGCGCTGGCACCGGTGCTCGTGTGTCTGGTGCTTGGAATCGTGATCGCTTGGAGGCGGCGGCGATGAGTCTGCGCAGTCTGTTGATTCTGGCGCTGCTGGTGCTTGGAGCGGGTTGGCTGCTGCTGCGCACCAGCGAAGAGGAACAGGCGCGCGTGGATCGCACGCAGCTGGAGTTGTTCCCGGGACTGACGGCCGAGCGCGTCAGCAGCGTGCGCGCCGAAAACCTGCTGCGTGGCTGGACGATGCGCGCCGAGCGGATCGACGGGCGCTGGGAGTTGCGCGATCCGCAGCTCGTGCCCGCGCAGGAGGCGCTGATCGGGCACCTGATCCAGAATGCGCTGGCGGCACGCGCCAGCGAGGTGGCGCTGGCCGAAGCGCCCGCACTGGCGGCGCAGTTCGACCCGCCCAAGCTGATCCTCGACCTGGAAGCCGATGGACGCCGCGAGCGCATCGAGTTCGGGATCGAGGATCCGACGCGCAACGCAGCCTATGTGCGCGTGCGCAATGTCATCGCGCGCGTGGGATTGGACCTGTACACGGCGCTCAACCGGCCGGTGGAGGACTTCAAGACCACCGTGGTACTCGACTTCGCTCCCGCGCTGGTGCGCGGCATCGAGCGCAGCGGACAGGGTTGGAAGGAAGGCTCGGCGGAGCGCAGCGATGCGACGCTCAAGCTCGCGCAGACGGACGGGGAATGGCAGCTGACGGCGCCTGTGCCCGCCTCGCCCGATCTCGCCGCGCTGTCCGTGTGGCTGCAGGGCGTTGCGGGCATCCGCCACGAGGGCTACGTGGATGAGCTGGGGCGCAAGCCCTCGGATTACGGTCTCGATCCTCCGCGGCTGAAGCTGCGGCTGGATCTGCAGGATGGCCGTCAGCACACTTTGCGGGTGGGCGCTCTCGGCCCTTCCGGCGGCGAGAGCTGGTTTGTCATGCGCGAGGATCTGGGCATCGTGTGGGCCATCGAGCCCCGCGACGCGTTCCTGCTCTCGCTGCCGATTGACACGTTCCTCGACACGCGCATCCTGCGCGCGCGACGCGACGAGGTCGATGCACTGCGCCTGCGCAGCGGACCGGCCGAAGTGCGCATCACGCGCGAAGGCCGTCAGTGGAAGGTTGCGGAACGCCGCGCAGGTGAGAAGGGCTTCGATGCCGCCTATCCTGCCGATGGTGCGCGCATCGAGGATCTGCTGGGGGAACTGGCCCGTCTGGAGCTGGAGAGCTTCCGGCTCAACGAGCCGCTGGCCGAGCGCGAGGACCTTCCGGCGCTGGAGATCGGGGCCGGCGGTCAGCTGGACGGAGGCTACTTCGGCGCCACGCTCACCTCACCGCAAGGCAGTGCTGCCGTGCTGTTCCAGCGCCGCGGCGAGGCGGTCACGGGCTACGCTCCGGCCCGTCTGCTGGAACTCGTCAACCTGCCGGCGGATCATTTCTGGTCCAAGCGTCTGCTGGAGATCCCCGAGCATGCGCAGGTCAGCCTGCAACTGGGCCTGCCCGGCGAGCGCGTGCTGAGTTTTCAGCGCAGCGCACGCGGCCAGTGGACGCGCGAAGGCACGGAAGCGCAGGCGCGCGAGTTGCTCCCGCTGCTCGACGGTCTGTGCTTCGTGCGCGCCGAGCGCCATCTGCCGCCGCGCACGGATCTCGACTGGAAGGAGCGCATCGAAGTGCGTTTCAGCGAGCCGGGCGGCAAGCGCAACGAGTATCAGCTTGGGCGCACGAGCGAGGGTGCGATCGAGGTCACCGTGGGCGCGCGCAGGGCGCTGCTGGCGGATCCGACGCTGTTCGATCTCCTGCTCGCGCTGTGAGGCGCCGGCGCCGGCAAAGTCCGGCCCTTGCAGTCTCGCGGCGGCAACCCTAACCTTTCCCGAACTGGAGGGTTGGATGGGGAATTCAAGCGGTACCGGCAGGATCGGCGCGGAGCGGGCGCCCACCGAGGGCGGCGAGCGCAGGGCGCGCTCGGCGCGCGGCGTCGAGGAACTGGTCGAGTGGCTCTCGAGCGATCCGCGCTGGATGGGGCGCATGGAGCGCTGGCATCGCATTCCGCCACGCCCGGCGCGCACGAGCGCCTTTCCTGAGCGTCTCGATCCGCGGCTGGTGGAACTGTGCCGCTCGCGTGGCATCGAGGAGCTGTACGAGCATCAGGCGCGCTTCGTCGAGCACGCGCTCGACGGTGAAGACACGCTGATCGCGACGCCGACCGCATCCGGCAAGACGCTGTGCTATACGCTGGCCGTGCTGCAGCGTCTGCTCGAGACCAAGGGCAGCGCTCGCTCCCTGTTTCTGTTTCCCACCAAGGCCTTGTCGCAGGACCAGACTGCGGTACTGACGCGCGCGGTCGAGACGTTGGGACAGGAGTGGCACGCCTACACCTACGATGGCGACACGCCACCGAGCGTGCGGCGCACGCTGCGCGATCGCGGACATCTGGTGCTGACCAATCCGTGGATGCTGCACGCCGGCATCCTTCCCAATCACTCCAAGTGGAGTGAGCTGTTCCGTGATCTGGCCTACATCGTGATCGATGAAGTGCACACGCTTTCCGGCGTCTTCGGCTCGAGTGTCGCCAACGTGCTGCGCCGATTGCTGCGCATCGCGCGGCACTACGGCTCCAATCCGCGCTTTCTGCTGTGCTCGGCCACGCTGGCGGATCCGGTGGGGCATGCGCGGCGCCTGACGGGTCGCACGGTGCGCGTGGTCAGCGAAGACGGCTCGCCCTCGGGCGAGAAGATCTTCGGCGTGTACAACCCGCCGATTCTCAATCCCGTGGCGGGACTGCGCGCCAACGCTCTGGAAGAGGCGCGCGAGCTGGCGACGACGGTGTGCGGGCCCTCGCACCAGACGATCTTCTTCTGCCAGCGGCGCACCAGCGTCGAGGTGCTGACGCGCTACCTCAAGGAAAGCGCCGGGCAGATGGGCCTGCGTCCCGAGGAGATCAAGGGCTACCGCGGCGGGTACCTGCCGAACCTGCGACGCGAGATCGAACAGGGCCTGCGCGATGGCAGCGTCAAGGTGGTGGTCTCGACCAACGCGCTGGAACTGGGCATCGACATCGGCGCGCTCGATGTGGCGGTGCTCGTCGGATACCCCGGCAGTCAGGCCTCCTTCTGGCAGCGCGCCGGTCGCGTCGGTCGCCGGCAGAAGCCGTCGCTGGCGCTGGTGATCGCGCGCTCGGATCCCGTGGATCAGTATCTGGCGCGGCATCCCGAGCGCCTGTTCGGAGCGGCGCGCGAGGAACTCGGCCTGGATCCTGACAACCTCGTGATCCTCTCGGAGCAGCTCAAGTGCGCCGCTTTCGAACTGCCTTTCCGCTCCGATGAGCAGGGGCAGCTGCGGGATGAGCCGGAGTTCGGTTCGGTGGACGCCGCCAGCGGCGTGCTGGACTATCTGGCGGAGGACTCGCGCTTCCTCCACAAGCAGAGCGGCACCTGGTACTGGATGAGCGATGCCTATCCGGCTCAGGATGTCACGCTGGGCGGCGACGATCCGGACAATGTGCTGATTCTGGATGTCGAGACCAAGAAGGCGATCGGCGAGATCGACCGGCCTTCGTCGATCACCACCGTGCACCAAGGCGCGATCTATCAGGTGCAGGGCGATACATGGAAGGTCGAGAACTTCGACCACAAGAATCGCCGGGCCTATGTGCGGCATGTGGAGAGCGACTACTTCACCGAGGCGGAGCTTGACGTGGAGGTGCGTGTGCTGCGTCTGGAGGAACGGCTGCTGCGCGAGCAGCGCGCACAGGATGCGCTGCTTGAGGATGGCGGGGAACCTGTGCTCGACGCCGATCTGCAGCGCGGCGAGGTGCATGTCACCAGCGTCGCCACGCTCTACAAGAAGATCCGCTTCTACACGCGCGAGAATGTCGGCGCCGAGGACATCCATCTGCCGCCCGAGGAGCTCGACAGCGAGGCTTTCATCCTGACGCTATCCGACGAAACGGCCAACCGTCTGGGGCTCGCCAGCGGCGATCGCGGTGCCGCCTGGCGCGGCGTGGGGGCTGTGCTGCGACGCGTGGCGCCGCTGGTGCTCAACTGTCAGCCCAAGGATCTGGGGCTGTCCACGCAGGTGCGCTCACCGCACTTTCAGCGCCCGGCGATCTTCCTGTACGACACGGTGCAGGGCGGCGTGGGTCTCTCGGAGGTGCTGTTCCGCTCATACCGCGAGCTGTTGCGGGCGGCGCACGATGTGGTCGCGCACTGCGCGTGCGAACGCGGCTGTCCGGCCTGTGTCGGGCCGGCTGAGGAGGTCGGCATGCTCGGCAAGGAAACGGCCTTGGCCGTGCTGACGCACTTCGTGCAGGGCGGCAGCTTCGCGCCGGGTGAGCTGGAGCCGGAGCGGTGAGCGACGAGCTGCGCGCCAAGCTGGGGCGGCTTCTGAAGCCGCGCGAGGCTGCGGCTGCGCCGCCGCCGACTCCCAGACCCGCAGTCAGCCCGCCGCTGCGCGAGCAACTGCAGCGCCGCGACGCCCGTGTCGCCCGTCAGGCGCCGAGCACCGTCGCGATTGCGGACTCTGCCGCGCGCAGCGTCGGACCGCCCTCCGGTCTGGTGGCCTGCGAGCGCAGCGGGACGCGCGCACGGATCACGCGTCTGTCCGGCGGCAGCGCGCATGGCGAGTGGCCGCTGGCGAGTGCCTTGCAGAGCGAGCGCGCCGCACTGGCGCAGGCGGCGCGGCTGGACGCGCTGCGCGAGCTGCCGCTGGAAGAGGCCCTTTATCTCGACACGGAGACCACGGGCCTGAGCGGCGGGGCGGGCACCTACGTGTTCCTGGTGGGGCTGGCGCGCTTTGAGGGCGACAGCTTCGAGATCTGGCAGGGCTTTCTTGATTCGCCGGCCGACGAGGCGGCGCTGCTCGCGGAGACGGCGCGGCGCATCCGCGCCGCGAGCTGCGTCGTGAGCTTCTTCGGGAAGTCCTTCGATCGCCACCGTCTGGAGGACAAGATGCGCCTGTTCGGCATCGAGCCGCCCTTTGCCAACAAGCCGCATCTCGATCTGTACTGGCCGCTGCGGCGACTGCACAAGGGGCGCTTTGCGGACTGCCGGCTGCGCACGCTGGAGCGCGAGCTCGCCGGAGTCACGCGCGAGGACGATCTGCCGGGCTCCTTCGCGCCCGCCGCGTGGTTTGACTATCTGGGCCAGCGCGCACACCGGCTGGAGGGCGTGTTTCAGCACAATCTCGACGACGTCAAGAGCCTCGCGGTGCTGCTGCACGCGCTCAGCCGCGCGCAGCAAAGTGCCGGGTGATCGCCTCCGGCAGCGCTTCGCACTCGGCAGCGAACACGCGAGCGGCGAGCGCGTGCACGTCATCTACCGGCAGCACCTCGACCACGCGCTGCAGCAGGATCGGGCCGGCATCATACTCGTTGGTGACATAGTGCACCGTGCAGCCGGAGTACTGACAGCCGCGCGCCAGCACGGCGGCGTGCACCTTGTCGCCGTAGAACCCCTTGCCTGCGAAGGCGGGCAGGAGCGAGGGGTGGATATTGATCACACGGCCTTCGAATTCGGCCGGGATCACCAGCAGCCGCAGGAAGCCCGCGCACACGACCAGCTCCGCGTCCGCCGCGGCGCAGGCAGCGAACAGGCGCGCGCTGAACGCGGCCGGATCCAGCTGCTTCTCGGCGTCGATGACCTCGCTCGGGATGCCGGCCTGTGCCGCACGGGTCAGCGCGTAGGCATCGGCGCGGTTGGAGATCACGCGTACGATCTGTGCCTGCAGCGTGCCGGCGGCGATCCTCTTGATGAGGTTTTCAAGACTGCGTCCGGAGCCGGACACCAGCACCGCGAGCCTGGGCGCCGGCTTCATTCCTCGCGGCCCGCTGCCGCAGCGGCCTCGTGCAGCGCCGGCATCAGCGCCACGATCAGCTCCTCGATGCGCGGTCCGATCTCGTTGGCGTGCTGCACCATGCCCGCCATGTTGAGCACGCCTTCGCCAGCGTCGGTCACGGCCACCAGCTCCAGCATCCCAAGGCCGCAGTGCGCAGCCGCGTGCGCGCAGTTGGCAAGGCCCTGCACGCTGACCTGTGCGCCCGCGCGGCTCCAGAAGCGGCGCTCGGCCGGTGTTTCCAGCGCGGGACCCGCCACGCAGGCCGCGATCACCTCGCGTGCGGGGATGCTCAGCCTCAGACTGTGCTGGCGCGCTTCACGCACCAGCGTTGTGTCGAACAGCAGCGTCTGATCGGGGAACAGCGGACCCAGACGCGAGTGCGAGAGCCCCACCAGCGGGCTCGATCCGGAGAAGTTGATGTGATCGCGCACGATCCCGATCTCACCGGGTTGCGCTGCCTGCTCCGCCGCCGCGCCCGTCGACTGCGCCAGCGCGGCGCCTGCGCTGGTGTGCACGGCGATGCCGGCTCCGGCCGCGGCAGCGAGCCACAGCGGGAAGCCCGCCACCCACGCGGGGCGACTCTCTTCGAGCTGATTGCCAAGCTCCGGATTGCCCGGCGCGTCTTCGAGCATCCACACCGTGCCGCCCTGCCATTCGCCGGTGTGCAGCACCAGCTGGCTCCACTCGGGCGGCACGCCGTCCAGTTCGCCGAGTCGAATCGAGCGCGCGCGATGCAGGCGTGCGGGCAATCCTCCCAGACCCGTGCCCGGAAACAGAAGCACGCCGGGCGCGGGGAGTGCGCGCTGCTCCAGCGCGGCCAGCGCGCGCTCGACGCCGGCATCCAGAAGGCAATCGCTCATGCGCGCTAGCTTCGCTTGCCTGCGAGGTGCGGTGCAAGTCGTTCGCGGACGCTTTGTGGATCCATGGGAACCGAAAAGTGCTTTTCTCTGGCCTTGTCGCCGCGCACCAGCAGGATCCGGCTGCGCGCGAGGCCCAGCAGCTCCGCCAGCAGCTCGAGCAGCGCCTCATTGGCGCGGCCGTCCTCGGGCGGGGCGCTCACGCAGAGCTTGAGGCAGCCGTTCCAGAGGCCTGCGACCGCGCTGCGGCGCGCCCCGGAGACACCCGGCTGAGCGCGCACGCGCACCAGCGCATGGCCGGGCTGGCGGGGATCGGCTGAGACCCAGTCGGGCTCCATCGCGTCAGCTTGTACCACGAGAGATGGTTTGAAGCGCATCCCCGTCATGGGGCACAATCCTGTGCGCCTTGAACCCACCGAATCCTCACCACCGCGGGCGCTTCTTCGTGCTCGACGGCATCGACGGCTGCGGCAAGAGCACGCAGGCAGGCCTGCTGGCGCACGCGCTGCGCCAGCGCTCCGACCGGGCGGTGCACCATCTGCGGGAGCCGGGCTCGACCCGTCTGGGGGAGAGTCTGCGCGCGCTGCTGCTGGAGCGGGGAGCGCGCATGGGCGCAGGCGTGGAGACCCTGCTGTTTGCCGCCGCGCGCGCGCAGATGCTCGAGGAACTCGTCGAACCCGCCCTCGTGCGCGGCGAGCACGTCGTCTGCGAGCGCTTCCACGCCTCGACCTTCGCCTACCAGGCCGTCGCCGGGGGACTGGGTGAAGAGCGGGTGCTGCGCCTGTTGCAGGATTTCGCTGGCCAGCCCAAGCCGGATCTCGTGCTGTGGCTCGATCTCCCGCTCTCCGTGGCGCTGGCGCGGCGGGGGCAGAACCGCGATCGCATCGAGGACAAGGGCAGTGCGTTCCAGCAGAGCGTGGCAAACGGCTACGCACGTTATGCACAGCTCGATCCGGCCGTGCGGCGCGTGGATGCGGCCCGTGCCAGCGAGCAGGTCCACGCGGCGATCCTGGCGGAGGTGCAGCTTGTCCTTCCCTGAGATGATCGGCAACGAGAGCCTTCTCGAGGGCCTGTTTCAGGCTGCCCGCGTCCGGCGCCTGCCGCATGCGCTGCTGTTCGAAGGGCCGGAGGGCATCGGCAAGTTCGCGCACGCCCGCAATCTGGGAGCCGGACTCTTGTGCGCGCGCGGTCCCGCGCTGCCCTGTGGCACCTGCGGCCCCTGCAAGCGTGTGCTCGCGGGCACGCATCCTGACTGGTTCGTGCTCGATCCGCTGGAGCTGGAGCTCGAGCAGATCCCGCTCGATCGCGTGCGCCCGCACCCTGAGGACGGCGGCGCTTCCATCGGCGATTTTCTCGAGCTTTCCGCCTCGGAGAACGGCTGGCGCGTGGTGCTGATCCGCGAGGCGCACCGCCTCAACCATGCCGCGCAGAACGCGCTGCTGAAGACGCTCGAGGAACCTGGCCGCTCGGTGCTGTTCGTGTTGGAATCGGGCCGCAGCGATGCGCTGCTGGCGACGACCCTGTCGCGCTGCGTGCGCGTGCGCTTTGAGCCTCCGGGCCGGGAACACGCGCGCGCCATCCTGCTCTCCAAGGGCCTCGCAGCCGCGGCGGCCGAAGAGCTGGTCTGCATGGCGGGGGGCTCGCCAGGTCTGGCGCTGCAGCTGGAAGCGCAGGGTGTGCGCTCCATGCTGACTGTGCTGCTCGAGGCCTTGTCGGGCCGTGTTGCCGCGCTGGAGGCGGCGCAGGCCGTGCAGGACCTGGAAGCGGAGTTCGGCGGCAAGACACCGGCGGCCGAGGAACGCAACCGCGCGCGCGCCTTCCTCGACCTGTGCATCGCGGGCGCGCTCGATGCGCAGCGTCTGGCGGCGGGCATCGCGCGCGAGCAGCTGAGGCAGCCGCGCATCGCGGAGGCACTGGCACGCGAGCCGCGCCGGGCTGTCGAGCGCTGGTTTGAGCTCTTGCTGTCGGCGCGCGCCGATCTGGAGCGCAATCTCTCGGGCTCCTCGAGCATCGAGCGGGCTTTGCTCGGCTGGAGTGCACCGCAAGTCGGTGCCGCGCGGAAGGCGCTGGTGTCGCGATGAGCGATCCTCTGCGCAAGCTCGCACTGCGCGACAAGCGCTACGCGCCGGAAGCCTACGCCTTCCTGTTCGACTCGCTCGACACGGCCATCCGGCTGGCGGGGCGCGAGCAGGCCGAAGGCGCGGACCGCCATGTCTCGGGTCAGGAACTGCTGGCCGGCCTGCGCGCTCACGCCAGCGAGCTGTTCGGCCCGCTCGCGGGCGAGGTCTGGCGTCGCTGGGGTGTGCGCGAGTCGCTCGACTGGGGGCGGATCGTGTTCCTGCTGGTCGACGAGGGCCTGCTCAACCGTCAGGAGCAGGACTCGATCGAGGATTTTCGCGCCGGTTTTGACTTCGACGAAGCCTTCGAGCGCTCCTACCGGCCTCAGCTGCCGCCCGAGTTGTTTCCCCGATCACCGGGCGAGCGCCCCGGTGATTGACCCGGTGATTGACCCAGTGCCTGAAGCGGTGCCTCCATCGGTGACCGACACGCCCCACCCATGATCGAACGACTCTCCGCTCAGTGGCGCACGCTTGCGCTCATCCTGCTGGCCCTGCTGGTCGGCTGGTTCGCCTGGAGCGTACGCTCCGTGCTCAACCCGCTGATTCTCGGCTACATCCTCGCGTTCGTGCTGCACCCGATGGTGCTCAAGCTCGAGCGGCGCGGCTGGAAGCGCCAGCGCGCGGTCAACTTCATCTTCGGCGCTTTCGCGATCCTGATCTTCGCCATCGGCAGCATGACCTTCTTCCAGGGCCGTGCGCTGGTGCGGGACTTCGTCAGCGAAGAGGGACTCGGGCCCAAGCTCTCCGCGCGCATTGATGAGGCGCTGGTCAAGTATGACAAGGAGATTGCCTGGTTGATCGATCATCTGCCGCGGGACCGCGCGGCGGCTTCCGAGACTGCGCCGGAGCCTCAGACTCAGCCTCCGGCTGCACAACTGCGCGCCGAAGATCTGAGCCTTGCGCTGCGCGAGTGGTGGGAGGAGTGGCTCACGGAGGAGCGCGCCATGCAGGCGAGCCAGGTCGGCGTCAGCGCAGCGCGCGGTGCCTTCGGCATGCTGCAGGGCGTGTTCGGCTCGGTGATGGAGTTTCTGGGCCTGCTGATCCTGCTGCCGATCTACACGTGGTTCCTGCTGTTTGAGCTCGAGCGCATCCACCGATTCATCGCGCGCTATCTGCCCAACAAGGACCGCGAGCGCATCGTCCGGATCGGTTCGCAGATCGGCGAGATGCTGGCCAACTTCTTCCGGGGCCGCCTGCTGGTGTGCGTCGGCAAGGGTGCCTTCATCGCCGTGGGACTGTGGATCGCCGGGGTCGATTACGCGCTGCTGCTCGGCTTCGGCACGGGCTTCCTTTCGCTGATTCCGTTCGTCGGGACCGGCATCGGCCTGATCGTGGGCCTGTTCGTGGGCATGTTCGATCACGAGCTGCTCTCGGCGCTGATTCGGGTGGGCATCGTGTTCGCGGCTGCGGAAGCCTTCGAGAACTACGTGCTGCTGCCCCGCATTCTGGGCGAGAGCCTCGGTCTGCACCCGGTGGTGGTGATCTTCGCCTTGATGGCGGGCGCCGCGTCGCTGGGCATGTTCGGACTGCTGATCGCGCTGCCGCTGACGGCTTCGATCGTGATCCTCAGCCGCGAACTGCTGTTGCCAGTGCTCGCGGAGATGGCCGACAAGGGGGCCGGGACGGCCGGGAAGGGCACGACACCTCCGGCGCCCTGAGGCGCGCGCGCTGTGCTTTCGCACGGCCGCACCTGTGCACGGCCGTGCAGGCTCGACTCAGCGCGGCTCGCCCTTGGGGGCGGCGTTCTGGCCCAGCGCGCCTTCGAGCGCCTTCTGGAGCTCGTCGGCCGTCTTGGGATCGACGTCGCCCTTGGCGCGCAGCGCTTCCAGCGCCTTGAGCGCGTCGTTGAGGCGCGTGCGCTGCTCATCGCCGCTCTTGGCGACCAGCGGACGCTGGTTGGACTTGTCCTCAGCAGGATCGAACGTGCTGCGGTAGACGGCAATCGCCTCCGGACTGTCGCCGACCTTCTCGAGGATCGAGCGGATCGCCGCCTGCAGCTGCGCATCCTCCTGGAAATCACCGTCCGGGAAAGCCTCGCCGCGATCATCCTGCACCCGCCGGCGGATTTCATTGCGAGCCAGCATGCGCACATCCTGCTCGCTCAGCATCGTTCCCAGGCTGTCGTACAGCCCGCGGAAATCGGGATAGCGCGACAGATCGTCGCCGTCGCCCTCGGCGAGCTTGCGGAACAATTCCTTGTTGGCCGGGTACTCGCGCAGCACGTACTCGCGGATCAGCTTGTCGCGGCGCACCAGCCGCACCATTTCCTCGGCGCGCCAGCCGTCGAGGCGTCGCATGCTCGCCTTGAGGTCCGGCTCGACGCCGCCTTCGCTGACCACGATGCCCTCGCTGTCGATGTCGCGATGGATCGAGCGGCCGCTCGGCAGGTGGTAGTGGGCGATCGTGAGGCGCGCCCGCGCGGCAAAATCGAACTCGCCGTTGCTGTTCCAGTCCTTGGTGAGCTTCTCCCAGGGGTCGTAGCGGCGGTTGCCGTTCTCGTCTTGGAAGCGGTCGTCGAACTCTCCCTGGATCGGCAGCAGATGCTGCACCGAGCCCTTGCCGTAGGAACGCTGGCCGACGATCAGGGCACGGCGGTGGTCCTGCAGCGCGCCGGAGACGATTTCGGAGGCCGAGGCGCTGAAGCGATTGACCAGCACAACGACCGGCATGTCCATCGGCACGAGCGGGTCGCGCTCGGTGTAGAGCTTCTCGCTGCGCGAGACGCCCTCGGTGGTGACCACCAGCTTGCCCTTCTCCAGGAACAGCTCGCAGACCGCGCGCGCCTCCTCGAGCAGGCCGCCGGAGTTGTTGCGCAGATCGAGAATGATTCCGCGCATGCCGTCGGCGAGCATCACTTTGAGGCGCTTTTCGATCTCATCGCTCGCGACGCGGCTGAACGTCGAGAGCTCGATCAGGCCGATCTTGCCCGGCAACTCGATCGAGGTGACGGGCGGAATCGTGATCTCCTCGCGCGTCACGACCACCGCCATGTCCTCGGTGGGGCGCTCGACCAGCGCCGGATCCATGCCGCGGCGCCAGATGTACAGCTTGACCTGCGTGCCGGGCTTGCCCTTGAGGCGCTTGATGATCTCATCGAGCGGGTGCGAGCCGGAATTGGTGATCGTCGGCCAGTCATCGATGCGCACGATCTTGTCGTCGGTGTGCAGGCCGGCGCGGTATGCAGGACCGGAGTAGATCGGGCGGGTGATGGTGAAGATCTTGTCCTCCGGGTCTTCGCCGACGTAGGCGCCGATGCCGCCGTACTCCGCGGAGAGCAGGTCCTGCTCGAACTTCTTGAAGGCCTTGGGCGCCATGAAGCTCGAATGCTCGTCGAGGTAGTTGAGCATCCCGTCGCAGGCCGCATCGATCAGGTCCTCGCGCTTGACCTCGGGGCCTTCGAGCGCGTTGGTCTGGATCAGTCGGATCAGGCGCTCGAGGATCGCGAGGTCCTTGGCGGCCTTGGGATCGCCCTCGGCCTCGTTCTGGCCCTCGAGCAGCGCCTTGGTGCGCCGATCGTAGATGCGGCGGATGTCCTCCTGCTTGAGGTAGGCCGCAGCGAGGCGACCTTCGGTGCTCGGCAGGCCCGCGAGGCTCTCGAGGATGCGGCGGCTGGTCTCGATGTCGCCGACCTCGGCGAGCGCCAGAGCGCCCGCGGCGCGCAGGTTGGCATCGCCGGAGTCGAGGAAGCTCAGCATGATGCCGCGCGCTTCGCGCTGCCCGTCGGCACGGCCGAGCAGGTGCAGGCCCGTGGCGGCCTGGATGCGCGTCGCGGGTTCGCGGTTGGCGTCCTTGGCGCACTCGCGCAGAGCCTCGACGAGCTTCTGCAGGTCTTCTTCGCGCAGCGTGCGCAGTCGCGTGTCGGCGGCCGTGCGCGCCGCCGTGCGCGCAATCGCCTCGTCCTTCGATGCAATCAGCGCGCCGAGCTCGCCGGCGATCCGCGCCAGATCCGCCTCGCCGAGCCTGAGGCGCGCAGCGAGCAGCAGCAGACGCGTCGATTCAGGCACCTTGGCCGAGTCCTTGAGGCGCTTGTCGAGCTCGTTGCGCAGCTCTTCGCGGGTCTCGTCGTTGACGAGCGCGACCACGGCCTGACCCTGGGCGACGGCCTCTTCGGGGCCGGACTGCGCGCTCTTCTCGAGCGCGCCCTGCAGCAGGTTCTTGAGGGTTGCGGCATCCTGGGGAGCAGCCCAGACCAGACCGGCGGTGAACAGGAACGACAGCGGAAGTCGCAGCAGCATGAAGGCTTTCTTAGGTTGGCGTACGCGCGTACTCTACGCTTCGGCCGGCTGGACCGTGCTGCATGAACCGAAATCATACGGGTGGAAAAAAGGCCCGCGCCGCACGCTAGAGTGGGCCTCCAACATGCCCGCCCGCCGCCTCAGCCATGTCCAGCAACGCCGCCGCTCCGCCGAGTCCGTGATGGTGGATGTGAGCGAAAAAACCGCCGGCGCCCGCTCGGCCTGCGCGCTCGCCCGCGTGCGCTTCCCCAAGGGACTGCTCGCGCCCATCCTGCGCCGCGGCGGGCCCAAGGGTGCGATCCTGGAGGTGGCGCGCATCGCGGGCAGTCAGGCCGCCAAGCGCACCGCGGAGCTGATTCCGATGTGCCACCCGCTGGGCCTGGATGTGGTTGAGATCGAGATCGCGCCGGCCGGACGCGACGTGCTGGAGCTGCGCTGCACGGCGCGGCTCGTGGGCAAGACCGGCGTCGAGATGGAGGCCCTGGTGGGGGCGAGCATCGCCGCGCTGACGATCTATGACATGACCAAGGCGCTCGATCCGGGCATCGTGATCGAAAACGTGCGTCTGGTGGAGAAGCGCGGCGGCAAGCGCGACTTGTGGCAGGCGCGCGGTGTTGCCCGTGATGTCACCCGTCGTGTCGCGGGGAGGGGCTTGTCGGCGAAGCGCCAATCGCGTATCCAGACCGGTTCATGACGAGCTTCGTGGCCGCGACAGGCAGGGAAGGAGCCCCTTGGGGCTGGACGGATGAGCATCGGCGGCTGCAGGTCGCCGTGGTGGGTGCCAGCGGCGCCGTGGGCGAGGAATTGCTCGCTCTGCTGCTGGCGGCGGGACATCCGGTCGACGGGTTGGACCTGCTGGCCCGGCGCTACGGCAAGCTCGAGATCGGACCGGAGCGCACCAAGCTCTCGCTGCGGCCGCTGGAGTCGCTCTCGACCGCCAACGACCTGCCGGGCTGCGATCTGGCCTTCTTGTGCACGCCCAGCGAGGTCAGCCGCGTGCTCGGTCCGACGCTCGCCGAAGCGGGCATTCGCGTGATCGATCTGTCGAGCGCGCTGCGCATGCGCAGCGATGTGCCGCTGATCGTCCCCGAGATCAACGGCGATGAGCTCCGTGCGCGGCCGCGCCTGATCGCCAACCCCAACTGCACCACCGCCATCGCCGCGCTGCCGCTGTCCGTGATCCAGCGTCTGGCGCGGCTGGAGGAGGTCATCGTGGTCAGCTACCAGGCGGCATCGGGAGCCGGCGCCGCCGGCCTTTCGACGCTGGCGGCCGAGGCGCGCGAGGATGCCGGCTTGCCGCGCGCAAGCACGGCGGCGAGTCCGTTCGCGGCCCGGCTGTCTCGCAATGTGATTCCGGCCATCGCCGAGGTCGACGAGCAGGGCATCAGCGGCGAGGAGCAGAAGATCAGCGAGGAGCTGCGCAAGATCCTGCGCCTGCCCAAGCTGCTGGTCGAGTCGACCACGGCCCGCGTGCCGGTCGAGCGCTGCCATTCGGTGGCAGTGCACCTGCGCGTGCGCGGTGAGCTGGACCCCGCCCGGGTGAGGGCCGCGCTGCGCGAGGCCCCCGGCATCCGGCTGGATGAGGATCCCCACGGCCCCCGGCCGCTGGAGAGCGCCCGGACCGATGCCGTGCATGTCGGCCGGATTCGGGCGGGAAGCCGCGGGCCCGGCTCGCTATGCTTCTTTGCCGTCGGCGATCAGATCCGCAAGGGCGCTGCCCTCAACGCCCTGCAGATTGCTGCGGCCCTGCCCGCCGAGCGATAGACCCCCAACCGAGACGACACCTTGCGCATGGACCTCAAGCAGATCCAGAAGCTGATCAAGTTGATGACCGACGGCGAAGTCCACGAGCTGGAAATCGAGGACGAGAAGTCGGGCACCAAGCTGCGCCTCAAGCGCGGCGCTCCCGTGGTTCAGGCCCAGGCCGCTCCGATGGTGCACGTGATGCACGGCGGGGGCCTGCCGATGGCGCACGCGCCGCAGCTCGCAACGCCGGGAGCCGCCGGCGCGCCGGCGGCAGCCGCCGCGCCCGAGAAGAAGGCTGGCACGGTGATCCCCTCGCCGATGGTCGGAACCTTCTACCGCTCGCCCTCTCCCGAGGCCGAGCCCTTCTCGCGCGTCGGCGATCGCATCGCGGTCGATAAGACGCTGTGCATCATCGAGGCTATGAAGGTCTTGAACGAGATCAAGTCCGAGATCGCGGGCGAGATCCTCGAAGTGCTGGTCGAGAACGGCGCGCCCGTTGAGTTCGGCCAACCCCTGTTCCTCGTCAAGCAGGACTGAGCGCGGCTCCTTACCGATGTTTCGCCGCGTTCTGATCGCCAACCGAGGAGAAATCGCCGTCCGCGTGATCCGCGCTTGCCGCGAACTCGGGGTTGAAACTGTCGCAGTCTATTCCGATGCCGACCGTACTGCGCTGCATGTCCAATATGCCGACCACGCGGTACACATCGGTCCGTCTCCTTCGTCTGA
>SYGM01000012.1 GCA_005799545.1 Planctomycetia bacterium
CCACGCTGCGCTCGATCTGCGGGATCCTGCCGATCCAGCGCGGAACGGTGCGCATCGCCGGCGTGGATCTGGTGCAGCGCGAGCGCGAAGCCAAGCAGAACCTGGCCTGGATCCCTGATGATCCCCAGCCGTTCGAGACGCTCACCGTTCACGAGCACCTGCGCTTCCATGCCGCGCTGTACGGCGTCGAGGCCTGGCAGTCGCACGGTGACCGGCTGCTGGAGCGCTTTGAGCTCGCGCACAAGCGCGATGCGCTGGGCGGCGAGCTCTCGCGCGGCATGCGGCAGAAGCTGGCGCTGGCCTGCGCGTGGCTGCACCAGCCGCGCGTGGTGCTGATGGACGAACCGCTCTCCGGCCTCGATCCGCGCGGCATCCGCTCCGCCAAGCTGGCCATTCAGGAACTCGCCGCCTCCGGCAGCGCCGTGGTGCTCTCGACGCACCTGTTAGGCCTGATCGAGGAGCTCGCGCACCGCATTCTGATCCTCGACAACGGGCGCAAGATCTTCGAGGGCACGCTGGATCAGGCACGCGGCTCCCTGAGCGTTGCGCCGGGCTCCAGCCTCGAGGAGATCTTTTTTGCCGTGACCCAGCCGCCGCCGGCGCCCTGAAGCATGTGGGGGCATTCCGCATTCCTGCTGCTGTGGCGCATGAAGCTGCGCGCCGGCATCCGTTCGCAATTCCGCAAGCTCAAGCGCCCGCGCAACTGGATCTTCCTCGCGCTGGGCGTGCTGGTGTTCGTGCCGTGGATCCTGAGCCTGTTCCTCGCGGCCTCGGATGCGCCGGTTTCGATCGGCATCTCGCCGCAGGCCATGGAAGCGCTCACGGGAGTCGGCATCCTGATGCTGATCGTGCTCAGCATCGTGGGCGCCTTCCAGGTGCGCGGACTTTATCTCGCCAAGGAGGAGATCGAGCTCGCCTTCAGCGCGCCCGTCGAGCGCTCGGACCTCGTGCGCTACCGCATGCTGTCGAATGTCGGGCGCTCGATCTTCGGAGGCCTGCTGGTCGGCGGCGGACTCGCCCGGCGCATGCCGGAGCCGCTGTTCGGCTTTCTCGCCGCGTTCGTGCTGGTCTTGACGCTGCCCCTGTTCAGCCAGGCCGTCTCGCTGCTGCTCGGCAGCGCGGAAAACCGCTTCGCCAAGCGCATCAGCGGCTGGCCCGCACGTCTGCTGCTGGTGCTGGCGCTGGTGGGATTTCTGGTGCCGTTCCTCGTGTTCATGCTGAACCCTGAGCGGATGGAGAAGTACCTGCAGGGCGGCGTGGAGGGCCTGCTGCTTCATCCGGCGCTGCAGGCGGCGCTGATTCCGCTGCAGCCGTGGGTGCGCGCGCTGCATGCACAGCACTGGACGGAATTCCTGCCCTGGTTCGGGCTCTGTGCTCTGCTCTGGTTCGTTCTTTTCGAGCTGGTGGCGCGCATCCGCGTGGACTACCGCGAGCTCTCGCTGGCGACCTCGGCCACATTCGCCGCCAAGATCGCACGCATGCGCAAGGGCAGCGGCGGCATCGGCGCCGAGGCCGTGGAAAAGCACACGGCCGGCTGGAATGTGCCCTGGCTGTTCGGGCGCGGTCCCTTCGGTGCGATCGCGTGGTTCAAGCTCTCCGGCATCGTGCGCAAGGCCAAGGGCACCCTGCTCTTCTCGGCGCTGATCCTGCTGGGCCTGACCTTCTTCTTCTCGTTCCGCGGGACGGCGGAGGACTCGGTGCTGAAGTCGCTGGGCCTCTCCGCCCTGATCCTGCTGCTGGGCAACCTCTATCTGGCGAGCGGGCTGCGCTTCGATTTCCGTCAGGACACCGACATCATGGGCGAGATCAAGACCTGGCCGCTGCCGGCCTGGAAGATCTTCATGGCCATGATCCTGCCGCAGGTGCTGCTGGTCAGCGTCCTGCTGTGGATTGCTCTGCTGCTGCGCAGCTTCCTCACCGGATTCCAGCCCGTGCTGCTCGCGCTGCTGGTGGCGCAGCCGATCCTGACCTACATCTGGGTCGCGCTTGACAATTGCGCGCACCTGCTGGCGCCGGTGCGCTACTCGCCCGGACAGGAAGGAGCACTGCAGAACATCGGACGCGCGATGATCCTGATGCTGCTGCGCTTCCTCGTGCTGGCGCTGCTGCTGGGCTGCACCAGCGTGCCGGCCTTCTCGGCGTACTGGATCCTGGATGCGGGTGTCCTGCCGGCTTGGCTCGTGATCCTCGGCGGATCCGTGCTCACGCTGCTGATCGCCGGCGCCTTCGCCACGATCCTGACCACGCTGGGGGGCAAGTTCCTGCAGCGCTACGACGTGTCACGGGATCGCGGCTAGCGCGGCGTCGAGGTGCGGACGCAGACGCTGCTGCGTCGACGGATTGTGCCAGCCGACGAAGGACACCGGGGTCTTCGCATCGAGCGGGAAATCCAGCGGAAGTCCCTGCGGATCCGTGACGATGCAGCCTGCCGCCTGCGCGCAGATCAGCGCGCCCGCGATGTCGTAGGGCTTGGTGGTCAGCGTGGGGCGGCCGCGCCGCTGCGCGAGGAAGGCGCGCAGCTCCGCGATCATGCGGTACTTGCCCTCGATCAGGCAGATCAGCTGGCCGGCGTTGCAGATGTACTGATCGTCGTAGCAGTTGCGCACATCGGCGCGCTCGTGCTGCTCCAGACGCGCGAGAAACTTCGTCTCGACCTCGCCGATCATGAGGCGCATGTCCGCCATGTACTTGAAGAAGGGGAAGTAGCCGTGATCGACGCGGTCATCGGCATCGGCGCTCAGCACGCGCGGCGCGCGCACCGGGTGTCCGGGATGCAACGCGAACTCCTCGAGCTCGCATGCTCCGCCCTTGTCGGCGCGGATGCGCTGCCACGAGCCGGCGCGCGAGGTCGGAATCTCGCTCAACAGCCCGTGCAGCACGTCGGACTGCCTCGGCTCGCCCTCACCCGGCCCGCAGATGGCGATCACGCTCCACGCGCTGCGCAGATCGGTCATGAGATTGCGCGTGCCATCGATCGGATCGACCGCGATGCGCGGACCGCCGTGATCGAAGCCGGAGAGCGCCTGCGGGCCGGCGCTGCCAGGCCCGAAATGCCGCCAGCCGGCGTCTTCGGTCAGCAGTGACAGCGGCCCGTGCCGTGCTTCCTCCAGCAGCCACTGCGTCAGAACCTCCTCGGTCGGCGCATCGATGCCGTAGGTCAGATCGCCGACACCCTGCGCCACCGGACGCGCCACCCGCGAGAAGTCCCCGCTCTCCCGCGCGCCCAAAAGCTCCGCGCGGGCCGCCATGCGCATGGCATCGGCCAAACGGGCCGTCGAGGCCTTCCAGCGAGCGGCAATGAGCTTGTCCATGGGGGACCGTGCCCTCCTTATCGCCCCTCGGCCGCTCCGGGTCAATCTCTCGCCAAGAGCGGGGCCCAGCCATACACTCATGCCCCCTATGAGCCAAGTCCGCGAGGTGATCATCATCGGTTCCGGTCCCGCCGGTTACACGGCGGCCATCTACACGGCCCGCGCCAACCTCAAGCCCATGCTGTTCCAGGGCATGCAGCC
>SYGM01000110.1 GCA_005799545.1 Planctomycetia bacterium
CGCCGAAAGCTTCAGCCCCAGGTGGCTGGCGTAGAAGTTGGGCAGGTAGACGGTCAGCGGGGTGGTCAACGCCCCGGCCACCACCGCCGACATCGAGAAGGCGGCCACGGTATGGGCATCGGCCCCGTGCCCGCCTTCGCCAAGCTCAAGTCGAAGAACGGCCTCTCGATGGATGACTACGACCTTGTCGAGCTCAACGAGGCCTTTGCGGCGCAGGTGATCGCCTGCGATCGCGAGCTCGCCATTCCGGCGGAGCGCCTCAATGTCAACGGCGGCTCGATCGCGCTGGGACACCCCATCGGCTGCACGGGCGCGCGCATTGTCGTGACGCTGCTCGCGGAGCTGAAGCGGCGCAACGCATCCAACGGACTCGCCACGCTGTGCATCAGCGGCGGCCAGGGACTGGCGGTGGCCTTCCACCGCTCGCGGCCCTGAACGTGATCGCACTCAAGAAACCCCTTTCGAAAGCAAGCACATGAAGATCCAGAAGGTCGGAGTGGTCGGTTGTGGCCTGATGGGCCACGGCATCGCCCAGGTCGCCGCGCAGGGCGGCTGCATGGTCGTGGTCTACGAGGCCGAACAGAAGGCGCTCGACGCAGGCCTCGCGCGCATCGACAAGTCGCTGGCGAAGCTGGCGGAGAAGGCCAAGGAGAAGGGCGGCAGCTTCGATGCAGCGGGCGTGCGCGCGCGCATCAGCGGCAGCCTCGACAAGCAGGCTCTGGCTGATTGCGACCTCGTCGTCGAGGCGATCGTCGAGAACCTCGACGTCAAGAAGGCGCTGTTCGCCGAGCTCGGCAAGCTGTGCAAGGCCGACACGATCTTCGCGTCGAACACATCGAGCTTCCCGATCGGAGCGATGGCGGAGGCCTCCGGCCGTCCCGCGCGCTTCGTGGGCCTGCACTTCTTCAACCCCGTGCAGCTGATGAAGCTCGTCGAGGTGGTGCGCACCGACAAGACCGATGCCGGCGTCTTCGAGGCCGCGCGCGCCTTCGGTGTCGCCTGCGGCAAGACCGCGATCGCCTGCAAGGACACGCCGGGCTTCGTGGTCAACCGCCTGCTCGTGCCCTACATGAGCCAGGCGTTGCTGATGCTCGAGCGCGGCGATGCCAGCGCGGAGGACATTGACATCGCGATGAAGCTCGGCACGGGCTATCCGATGGGACCGATCGAGCTGACCGACTACGTCGGTCTCGACACGACGCTGTTCATTCTGCAGGGCTGGGTCAAGGCGCACCCCAACGAGAGCGCCTTCATCATCCCCAAGATCCTTGAGCAGAAGGTCGCGGCCAAGCAACTCGGCCGCAAGACCGGTCAGGGCTTCTACAAGTGGGAAGGAGACAAGCGCACATGATCACCGCACTGTTGCTCGGCGCTGCGGCGCTCGTGTCCGGCTCGCAGCCGGCTGCGGAGACGAAGTACCAGTGGACGGCTCCGGACGCGCCCTTCGTCAAGGGCGTCGACTACCCGGTGTCGATCCGCATCGAAACGCCCAACGCGCTCGAGATCCCCGGTTGGATGCTGGAACCCGCAGGCTTCACGATCAACGGCCAACCGCTGGAGAAGCGTGACAACGCCAAGGTCCGTCTGGCGGCCGGCAGCAAGCTGACGCTGGAGCTGGATCTCGCTCCGATCCTGTCGGCTTCGAAGCTCACCGATGCGCGCGAGTTCCGGCTGGGCTGGGGCGGCGACAAGGGCGGCGCGGAGAAGACCGTGGCCTGCATGGAAGCTGCGCCGCAAGGCCTCGACTTCCTCAAGATGAGCGATGCGGAGCTGGCCGGCTGGCAGGTGCTGCTGGTCACCAACCGCGGTGCGATGCGCGTCGAGTTCTATCCCGACAGCGCTCCGGGCCATGTGCGCAACTTCCTCGATCTGTCGTACACGAAGTTCTACGACGATCTGCAGTTCCACCGCGTTTCCCCGACCTTCATGATCCAGGGCGGTTGCCCCAACACGCGCGGTGACAACAAGACGAGCTGGGGCATGGGCTCCAGCCCGCGCGGGAACATCAAGGCGGAGTTCAGCGCGCGCAAGCACGAGCGCGGCATCCTCTCGATGGCGCGCGGACCGGACAAGGACTCCGCGAGCTCGCAGTTCTTCATCATGACGGGCGTCAATCCCGGACTCGATGGCAAGTACTCGGTGTTCGGCAAGCTGGTCGATGGAATGTCCACGCTGGATGCCATCGCCAACGCCCAGGGCTTCACGGGTCCTGACGGCACCATCCGCCCCAAGGATCCCCAGCGCATCCAGCGCGCGATCGTGATCCGCGTTTCCCAGTCTAAGTAAGCGAGGAGCCAAACATGCAAGCTGCCGAAGCCGGTCTCAACTTCCTCAAGATGTCGCCCGCCGAACTTGCGGGCTTCCATGTCGTGCTCGAGACCAACGCGGGTGAGATGGAAGTGGAGTTCTGGCCCGATGTCGCGCCGGAGCACGTCAAAAACTTCCTCGATCTCGCCTACACGGGCTTCTACGACGGGAAGGGCTTTCACCGCGTGATCCGCGGTTTCATGATTCAGGGCGGCTGCCCGCTGGGCACCGGCACCGGCGGCGGACCGCGCCGCCTCAAGGCCGAGTTCAACGCGCGCAAGCATGAGCGCGGCGTGCTTTCGATGGCCCGCAGCTCGGATCCCAACTCGGCCTCTTGCCAGTTCTTCATCATGCACGAGCGCTCTCCGCACCTCGACGGCCAGTACTCGGGGTTCGGCAAGCTGGTGCGCGGCGATGAAGTGCTCGAGAAGATCGCCACCACCTCCACCATGCCGGGCGATCGCCCGCGCACCGCACAGACGATCCAGAAGGCGCGCGTGATCCGCGTGGCTGCGAAGAGCTAAGGAGCCGCTCCGATGAACTACACGAACATTCTCGTTCAGTGCGAAGCGGGCATCGCCACGGTGACGGTCAACCGTCCCAAGGTCATGAACGCGCTCAATCACGTCACGCTGACCGAGCTGAAGCACGCCTTCCTCGCGCTCGATGCGGACGCCGCCGTTCGCCTGATGGTCGTCACCGGCGCCCCGATCGAAGGTAAGCCCGCCGAGAAGCAGGCCTTCATCGCCGGTGCGGACATCGGCGAGCTGCACGCCATGCAGTCGGCCATGGACGCCAAGCAGCTGGCATTCTTCGGCCAGACGGTCTTCAGCGCGCTCGAGAATGCGACCAAGCCCTCGATCGCGATGATCAACGGCTTTGCGCTCGGCGGCGGCCTGGAGCTGGCGCTGGCCTGCACGCTGCGCACGGCTTCGAAGTCGGCGCGCGTCGGTCTGCCGGAAGTCAGCCTCGGCATCATCCCCGGTTACGGCGGCACGCAGCGCCTCGCGCGCATTGCCGGCCCCGGTGTCGCCCGCGAGTGGGTGCTGAGCGGCGACATGTTCGGCGCGGAAGAAGCGCACCGCGTGGGCGTCGTCAACCGCATCTTCGATGCAGGCGAACTGCGTGAGGGCACGCACAAGCTCGCCCAGACGATCCTGTCGCGCGGCCCGGTTGCGGTGCGTCTGGCGCTGGAGACCATCCGTCGCGGCATGAACATGAGCCAGACCGAGGGCGAGATCATCGAGTCCGACATGTTCGGACTGGCCTCGACCACCGCGGACATGAAGGAGGGCATGGGCGCCTTCCTCGAGAAGCGCCCGGCCAAGTTCATCGGCCGCTGAGTTCGATTTCACAACCTTCCGAAACAACCGAGAGCTGATCCTGCAACCATGACCCAAGACATCGTCCTCGTCGGCGGCGCCCGCACTCCCATGGCCGAATACGTCGGCACGCCCGGCTACGGCAAGTTCAAGGATCTCTCGGCGATCGAGCTCGCCGCGATCGCTTCGAAGGCCGCTCTGGAGCGTGCCAAGGTCGCTCCGGAGATGATCGAGCACGTGATCATCGGCAACGCGCTGCAGACCTCGGTCGACGCGCTCTACGGCGCGCGCCACGTCGGTCTCAAGGCCGGCATCCCGCAGCATGTTCCGGCGCTGACGGTCAACCGTCTGTGCGGATCGGGCCTGCAGTCAATCGTCTCGGGCGCCCAGCTGATCGCGCTGGGCGAGGCGCGCTGCGTGCTGGCGGGCGGCATGGAGAACATGAGCCAGGCTCCGCATGTGATCTACGGCATGCGCTCGGGCGTCGGCTTCGGCCAGAACCAGACCATCCTCGACTCGCTGTTCGCTTCGCTGATGGATCCGGTCGGCGGACTCTACATGGCGCAGACGGCCGAGAAGGTCGCCAAGCGTCTGGGCATCAGCCGCGAAGCGCAGGATGAGTACGCGCTGCGCAGCCACCAGCTGGGCGCCAAAGCCGTTCAGAGCGGCCGTTTCGCCGCGGAAATCGTGCCCGTCACGGTCAAGGGCCGCAAGGGCGACGAGGTGGTGTCCACCGATGACCACATCAAGCCCGACACGACGCTGGAAGGACTCGCCAAGCAGCGCGCGGCCTTCGGCAAGGACGGCACGGACACCGCGGGCAACGCTTCGGGCATCGTCGACGGTGCAGCCAGCGTGGTGCTGACCACCGCCGAGCAGGCCAAGGCCGGCGGCCTCGATGTCTACGCGCATGTGCGCGGCTGGGCTTATGTGGGCGTCGATCCCACCGAGATGGGCATCGGCCCCGTGCCGGCGATCCGCAAGGTCTGCGAGAAGGCGGGACTCAAGCTCGATCAGCTCGATCTCGTCGAGATCAACGAGGCCTTCTCGGCCCAGTATCTGGGCTGTGAGAAGGAACTGGGCCTCGATCGCACCCGCTGCAACGTCAACGGCGGCGCGATCTCGCTGGGTCACCCCCTTGGTGCCTCGGGCACGCGTCTGGTCCTGACCCTGATGCACGAGCTGCGCGCTTCGAAGAAGCGCTACGGCGTCGCGTCGGCCTGCATCGGCGGCGGACAGGGTATCGCCGTGCTGATCGAGAACACGCAGCGCTGAGCGCAGGCTGGCGATGAATCCGCTGATCCACACCAAGCCGGACGGCTCGCGCGTCGTGCGCCTCAACCCGGGCAAGCGCGTGCTGTTCCTCACCAAGGATTACTCGGTCATCGAGGCGCAGCTCTCGGGAGGCCGCAATCTGCGCATGGCCGAGGTGGATCCCTCCTCGCTGCTCGATGACATCAATACCGACGCGATGACGCCAGCCTGGGTGTGCTTCCGTCACAAGCCGGAGGACATCGCGCTCGATGCCTACGCCGGACTCGTCCACAAGGGCGGGCCCAAGGACGGCTCGCGCGTTTTCGGCACGCGCGCGCTGATGGATGGCGGCTTTGAAGTGATCGTCAGCGGCCAGCGCAAGGGCACGGGTTCCTCGCGCGAGACGGCCCCGCAGTGCGAGCGCTGGTCTGGCGTTCATCTGGTGATCGCGGCCAGCTTCGCGCCGATCCACGAGCGCAACAACATCAACCTCGGCCAGCTGATGGGGACCTACGAGCAGCTCGAGCGCCTCCAGCGCGGCGAGGAGATTCCGCTCGCGGAGTTCACCTCGCGCTACGACGAAGTCACGCGCACCATCCTCGAGCAGGGCGGACTGTTCCCGTTCTCGGCCGCCTACAAGGCCGGCCGCGTCAAGGTGCCAGCGCCCGCAACGCCGGCCCGCGCGATGAACATCGCGGAGAAGATTCTCGCTGCCAAGCTCGTCAACGCTGGAGCCTCGGCCTCGCTCAAGCCCGGCGACATCTGTCTCGTCAAGGTCGACGGAGGCTACAGCCACGAGTTCACCACCGCGCAGGTGCACCACTTCCTGCAGCAGGAGTACGGCGCGAACTACAAGCTGCCCAACCCGGCCAAGTTCGCGGTCTTCGAGGATCACCTGCTCTACGCCGACGGCGTCAAGCGCATGGCGCCCTTCGCCGCGCAGATCCAGACGCTGCGCAACCTGCAGAACGAGTTCCAGCGCCATACCGGCGTGCGCGACTACTCCGCGCGCAACGGTATCTCGCCCGGCATCTGCCATCAGGTGGCGCGCGAGCAGTTCGTCGATCCCGGTGACTTCATCCAGGCCACGGACAGCCACACCTGCATGGGGGGCGGCAACAACGCCCTGACCTACGGCGTTGGCGCCACCGAGTACGCGGGGCTCGTCCATTCGGGCTTCACCTTCGTGATCGTTCCGGAGTCGATCCGCTTCGATCTCGTGGGCGAGCTGCGTCCCGGCGTCACGGCCAAGGATCTGATCCTGCACATCCTCAAAGTCCACGCCGTGCCCGAGCACACGCTCGACCGCGTGATGGAGTTCGGCGGCCCGGGCCTCAAGAGCCTCTCGATGGACGAGCGCGCCACGCTGTGCAACATGGCGACCGAGTGCAGCGCCAAGAGCGGCATTTGCGAGGCCGACGAGCTGACGCTCGACTGGCTCGCCGCGCGCCGTCCCGGTGTCTCGCGCGAAGCCCTGCGTGCGCGTTTCGTCGCTCCCGACGCGGGCGCGGTCTACGACGGTGGTCGTCACACCATCGATCTGACGAAGATCGAAGCCATGGTTGCCGAGCCCGGCGATCCCACCTACGGCCGCAACATCGTCGACCTCGCTGCGGTGAAGATCGACATCGCCTACGGCGGCTCCTGCACCGCCGGCAAGGAGCACGACTTCGATCTCTACGCGCTCGTGCTGCGCGAGGCCCTCGAGGCCGGCCGCACCGTGGCGCCCGGCGTGAAGATGTACATCCAGTACGGCAGCGAGGCCGTGCGCGACTACGCCGCCGCGAAGGGCTATCTCGAGGTCTTCGCCAAGTCCGGAGTCGAAGTGATCAATCCCGGCTGCGGCGCCTGCATCGGCTGCGGCCCGGGTGTCTCGGACACCAAGGAGCAGGTCACGGTCAGCGCCATCAACCGCAATTTCGCCGGACGCTCCGGTCCCGGCCAGCTCTATCTCGCTTCGCCGCTGACGGTCGCCGCCAGCGCCGTCGCAGGCCAAATCGTTCAGTACCGTCCCGGCATGTTCCGTCATGCCAAGCAAGAGGGCACCCAGCCCGTCAGGAGTTGAGATGAAGCAGTACCAGATCGCGATCCTCGCCGGCGACGGCATCGGCCCCGAAGTCACCCGCGAGGCCATGAAGGTCCTCGATACGGCGGCTTCGATCTACGGGTTCTCGACGAAGAAGACCGAGTATCCCTTCAGCACGCAGTACTGGCTCGATCACGGCCAGAAGGACGAGATGATCTTCCCGCAGGCCTCCTTCGAAGAGGTCAAGCAGCACCATGCCGTCTACCTCGGTGCGATCGGCGATCCGCGCGCTCCGGTGGGCAAGATCGAGTACGGCATCATCGCCAAGCTGCGCTTCGAGCTCGACCTGTACATCAACCTGCGCCCTGTGCGGCTCTACGACGAGCGCCTCTGCCCGCTCAAGGACAAGGGGCCCAAGGACATCGACATGGTCTTCGTGCGCGAGAACACCGAGGGCGCCTACACCGGCACCTTCGGCTTCGCCCACAAGGGTCTGCCGATCGAAGTGGCCTCGCAGGTGATGACCTACACCCGCCACGGCGTCGAGCGCGCCATCCGCTACTCCTTCGACCTCGCCCGCGCGCGCAACAAGCAGAAGAAGGTCACGCTGATCGACAAGGCGAACGCCCTGCGCTCGCACGACCTGTGGCAGCGCACCTTCCACGAAGTCGCCAGGGAGTACCCGGACATCAAGACCGACCACGCCTACATCGACGCGGCCTGCATGTGGCTGATCAAGAACCCCGAGTGGTTCGACGTGGCCGTCACCACCAACCTGTTCGGTGACATCATCACCGACCTCGGCGCCATGCTGCAGGGCGGCATGGGCATCGCGGCCTCCGGCAATCTGCACCCGGGCAAGGTCAGCCTCTTCGAGCCGATCCACGGCAGCGCGCCCAAGTACGCCGGCCAGAACAAGGCCTGCCCGGTCGCCGCGATCCTCGCGGCCTCGATGATGTGCGACTACCTCGGCGAGAAGAAGGCGGGCGAAGCGATCGAGAACGCGATCATCGACCTGATCCGCACCAAGCGCATCCGCAGCGTCAACACGGGCGAGCATGCCACCACGGAAGTGGGGGACATGGTCGTCGCGGCGCTGACGGGCAAGCTTGCGAAGGTGTGAGCGCGGGGCGCAACTTCTCATTGCTGTTTCCATTGCAATGGAACAGGGCCGACTTTCGGTAGCCGAAAGGAGGGGGGCCTCACGAGGTATCTGTCCCTCCTCCTTTTCAACAGCTTCGAAAGGTCCGACTGTGAATCACCTCGGCATCGCTGCACTCGTACTCCCCGGCGGAAAGCTGACGTGGTGCTGACGGCCAGCGAGGTCCCCTGAGGTCCGCGTGTTCTGCAGGGGCTGGGCTGTGCTGACCCGCTCTGACGCGCTCAGGCTGAGCGGGGCCGAGTGGCTTGCGCACAGGAAGCCACGCGCCTATCATTCCCCGTCGTAAGAGTCTCCTGCTCTTTCGACCTCATTCCTTTTCCCGGAGGATACTCGCAATGTTTCGTCGCTTGCTTCCATTGGCAATCTCAGCCACAGGTATTGTCGTCTTCGTTCGGCACTCCCACGCGCAGGGGTCGAGTCCCTGCAACAACCAAACGCGCACCTTGCAGCAGGTTGCGGGCTACGTCGGACTCGCGACCACTACCTGCTCACAACTGACCATTACAGTGGCTGGGCAGGCGTATTCCACGCCGCCCACCTGCACACTGGGTTACGCCTACTATCGTGGTTCCGTGTACACATGCGGTCCAGTCTCGACGGGCACACATTGCAATTCCAACGGTTTCAAGGTCACGATTGATCTCGCCACCGGGGGCGGCTGTCCTTCCCTCGCGGGCCTGAACCCAGGTTCGTGGACCAGTTGGTCTCAGGTCCCTGCTGCGATCGTCGCGGCCCTGCGTTGCGTCAGCCCGTCGGTCACTCAGACATTCGATTGGTCGGCTTCGGTGAGCCCCTGCGTGCCGACTGCACCCGTGGAGGGAAGCAGTGATCCTGTGTCGTGCACGGGTGGTTCCGGTGAGACATTTCTGCGTTGTACGGGGGATCCATTTCATCTGCTCAGTGGCAATGAATGGAAACCGCTGAGCCACGCCTACGATGTCGCGCAGACCGGTAGTCCCGACGAGCTGCCGCTTCCGCTTCGCGAGGCTCATGCAGCGTATGGCCCCATACATGGAGCCGATCTGCAGGCTCGGATTGAAATGGAAGTCTGGAACGGGGCCGTGCGTGAATCCGCCACGGGATACGACATCTCGGGACGGGTGCTGAGTGATGGTAGATTCGATGTTGTCTGTTCCACGGGAGTTCACAAGGATGGCATTGAGCACATCCTGATCCACCGCTTGCGACAGGACCATTCCGCGTTCTACATGCTGCCTCAAGACGGTGGCGAGTGCGTTGTGGTCGACGCGGGTTACCTCCTGCGTGACAGCGTCTTCATGGCTGCGTGTCGGCCGGTGGCGGCCCTGCTCGACTGGGTGGCAAGGCCGCAGGCGATTGCGCTTTTCAGCGACGCTGTCTACACCCCGCCGCAGACGGCGGAGAACGGCACGCGCACCTTGTCGAGGCTTGTGCCGTACGCCGGTGAGAGCGCTGTCAGCGAGACCTACACGCTGGTCGCCGGCAGCGGGCATGCGCGCGTGGTCGAGCACCGCACCATGGATCTCATGGGGCGCGTGCGCCAGCAGACTCACTGGAGCGAACCCATGCAGGTGACTGCCGGCGTCTGGCGCGCGCGTCGAACCACGCTGACCGATCGTCACGAGGGAACAGAGGATGGGCGCCGCACGGTTGTGCGCAGCAGCATCTCTCGGGCTCAGATTCTGGGCACCGGTACGGAACTGCCGATGCTGGGGCCAGACCCGGAGCGCATCTGGTTGGTTTGGCGCTGAGCGGGGGGCGTCAGGCTGCGCTCAGCGCAGCTCGCCCGCCACCTGCCAGCCGAGCTCTGTCGTCACCGTGCCGATGACGGAGTAGTGCCCGCTGTTCTCGAAGTAGCCCTGCGGAGCGTGAATCACCGCTCCGCCGGGGTGCTCGAAACGGATGCCGAGTCCCGTTTCACCGCTCGGCTCGATCTTCAGCCGGCGTCGCTCGCCCGGTTCCAGCGAGCCCAGCGGCTGCTCGAAGCCGCTGCCGTGCACGACGACCGCATCGAGGCGCACGGTGCTGGCGTTGACCACGGTCACGGCCGGATGGCGGGCGCAGGCGCCAAGCAGCAAGGCCGCGGCGAACGGGATCCGCAGGCGCGTGTACATGCAGTTCATTGCGATTGGGGGCTCTGAGTATTGCCGCCGGAGCTGAGTATGTGCTTCTCCATGAGGCTCCTCGACTTTTTTCCCCAGGCAGACGGCCGCCCCGCATCTGCGCACCCTTGCCAGCCTCCGGCACCGCCTACAGCCTCAAGAACGGCACGCTGGACATCGAAGTGCTCAAGACGAAGCTGGGCCGGCCTCCCTCCGCCGGCGGACTCGCGCGAGCCGGTCGCTCGGAAAAGTCGACGGGCCGCGTCCCCGTAGGCGAACGCGGCCCGTCTGTTCAGGCTCAACGCGTGATCACTTCGCGTCGGCGATCTTCTTCAGGTACTTCGCGGGGTCCTTGTAGAAGCCCTTCACGCAGGACTTGCAGCACAGGCGCACCAGCTGGGTGCCGTAGAGAATCTCGACCGGATCGCCCATGCTGCCGAGCTCCTCGTCGGTGATGACGCAGGTCTTGAGCTTGTAGGTCTTGCGCTGGGCCTCCATGTAGGCCTTGTCGAGCATCGACATGGTGGCCTTGGGGTCCTTCTCGAAGGCGGTGACGCACTTGCCGCAGCACACGCGCACCAGTCGAGTGCCATGGACGATGTCCACGGCGCCGTCGCCGAGCTTCTGGCCGGAGATCGGGCACACGGCCAGGGGGTAGTCCTTCTTCTGGGCCTCGATCACGGCGGCCTTCACGGCGTCGACATGCTTGGCTTCGACAGCCTTGACGCAATTGCCGCAGCAGACGCGTACGAGCTGACCGTTCTTGACGACATCGACGGCATCCTTGCCGAGCGCTTCGCCGCTGATCGGGCACTTGGTGAGCGGATAGGAGGGCTTCTGATCCTTGATGATCGCGGCGTCATCCGACTTGGCGTCCTGCTGGGCGCTTTTGGCATCCGCGGCGGGCGCCTGCTTCTGCTTGGTTTCTTCGGAGAGGAAACTGGTCGCGAGGAACAGCATGCCCAGTGCGAGGAGAAGGTTCTTCATGGTGTGTGTGAATGGGTCGAGAACGGGTGTTGAGGCATAAGCCTTTGGTTGTGGCACGCGGATTCTAGCCGAGAGGCTCGCGGTGGCGATCCTTCAGCAGGAAGAGACCGCACACGAGGGTGATCGAGGCGATCGCCATCGGATAGTAGAGCCCTGCCAGCCTGTCATCGAAGGTTGTCACGGCCCAGGTGCCGATGAACGGCACCAATCCGCCGAAAACGCCGTTTCCGATGTGGTAGGGCAGGGACATCGATGTGTAGCGAATCCGCGTGGGGAACATCTCGACGAGGAATGCGGCGATGGGGCCATACACAAGGGTTACGAACAGAACCTGCACGAAGATCAGCAGAGTCAGTCGCACGGCATCCGGACCGCCCTCTGCGCTCGCCGCTGCGGTCATAGCCTTGTAGATCGGAATCCAGCTGGCGACGGCGAGGGCGCAGCCGAGCATCATCAGCGGTTTGCGACCGATTCGGTCGGAAAGTGCTCCGAACACGATGAAGAACGGCGTTCCCATCAGCAGCGCGACAGCGACGATCTTGTTCGCAAGGACGAAGTCGACCTTGAGGACCGTCTTCACCGTGACCGGGTCGGCCTTCCCGCGGTCCTGGCCGGCGGACGGGTCGGCGAGGCCGAGGACGGCGACGTGCGCCAGCGCGGTGGCGAATGCGAGGCGGAGCAGGCGTGCGCGAGA
>SYGM01000111.1 GCA_005799545.1 Planctomycetia bacterium
AGATGCTCGACATGGGCTTTGCCGAGGATCTCGAGGCGCTGCTCAGCGCGCTGCCCGAGCAGCGTCAGATGGCGCTGTTCTCCGCGACGCTGGCCCCGCGCATTCTCGCGATTGCGCGCTCGCACCTGCGCCAACCCGTGCGCATCCAGATCGAGGCCGAGGAGCCCACCGCCGGCGAGCTGCCGCGCGTGCGCCAGAGCGCCTACATCGTGCAGCGCGGCCACAAGCCCCAGGCGCTCGCGCGCGTGATCGACATGGAAGCGCCCGAGTCCGCGATCGTGTTCTGCCGCACGCGCGTGGAAGTCGACGAGCTGACCGAGGCCATGAATGCGCACGGCTACCGCGCCGAGGCGCTGCACGGCGGCTTCGCGCAGGAGCAGCGCGAACGCGTGCTCAAGCGCTTCCGCGAAGGCAAGACCGACCTGCTCGTCGCCACCGACGTCGCGGCGCGCGGACTCGACATCCAGCATCTGTCGCATGTGGTCAACTATGATGTGCCCACGGCGCCCGAGTCCTATGTGCACCGCATCGGCCGAACCGGCCGCGCCGGCCGCGAAGGCGTAGCGATCACGCTGCTCGAGCCGCGCGAGCAGCGCCTCCTGCGCAACATCCAACGCGCCACCGGACAGGAGATCGCCATCGAGGCGCTGCCGACGGTAGCCGACCTGCGCGCGCGTCGCATCGAGCTCTTCAAGGCCTCCTTGGTCGAAGCCATGCAGGCCGGTGAGCTCGAGCCCTACCAGAACATGCTCGCCGAGCTGGGCGAGGAGCACCCGCCCGGCGATCTGGCAGCCGCGGCGCTCAAGATGGCGCACGAGGCCCTGCATCCCAAGTCACAGGAAGCCGAGATTCCCGGCGGCAAGCCGGGCCGCTCTGAGCGCGAGGACCGCTGGGCGGAACGCAACGCAGGTGAGCGGGAGGCGGGGCCGCGGGAGCGCTTCGAAGAGCGTCGGCCGGCGCGCAGCAGCGGGCCGGGTGCGCACGGCTTCGATGTGGCGCGGCTATTCATCGGCGCGGGGCGCATCGACAACCTGCGCCCGGGCGATCTGGTGGGGGCGATCGCCAATGAAGCGGGACTGCCCGGCGACGCGATCGGCGCGATCCGCATCACCGAGCGCTTCAGCCTCGTCGAGGTGCCGGAGGAGTTCGCCGAGGATGTCATCGCGGCACTCTCGGGCACGAAGATCCGCGGACGGCGCGTGCAGGTGCGGCGCGATCGGTTGGGCTAGCGCGGCGGGCCGCTTTGCACGGCTGTTGACAGGAGTCGCGGCTCTCCTGGAACGCAATCGAATCGCCGAGCCGTCCGCGCAGGCGGCTCTCCCTGTGCCGGCGTGGTCAGCTGTGGGTATCGCTGGCGGCGCATTCCTAGGGCAGATCGGCGTACTGAATCCTGCGACTCAACTGCGGCTTGAGATCGCCCTCCGGCAGCACGCGCGCGACCTTGCCATCGATCACGGCGTGCCCGATCACCATCGTGTTGACGGGCGCGCCCACGGCCGCGGGCCGCAGCGTGAACTGGCGGCCTTCGTTGAGCCACACGCGCCATTCGGTCAGGCCGCTGAACCAGCGATCCGGGCCGAGGCCTCCGACGGCATCTGCCTCGACAGCGTCCGCCGGCACCCAGCCGTAATTCGGCACGAAATACTCCACCCAGCAGCGGTAGCCGGGATCGTACATGGTGTTCGGCTTGGTCGGGTTGATGCGATAGCCCATCTGGAGGCGAGCAGGAATCCCTCGGGCTCGGGCGAGTGCGATGAACAAAGAGTGCAGATCCGTGCAGCAGCCCCCGCCCTTCTCGACGCAGGAACCGGCATCGCCGACGCCGCAGTTGGGCTTGCTGGGATCCTTGGAGTAGTGATCGGCGAGGAAGATCACGTGCTGCAGCAGCGCGCGAGCCTGGATGGCGGGGTTGGTCTCCGCCCCGCAGACCTTGTCGGCCATCGCCTGAAGCGCAGGCGTGACCTGCATGTGCGGTGCATCGCGATCGAGTTCCTCCGCGTACAACTGCCGGTGCACGGCCGTGATCGGACCGGCGAGCTTGGGATCGATCGAGTGCAGCACGGGCTCGCGACGCACCGTGAACTCGACCGTGGCCTGCAGTTCCGCGGCCTTCGGCGAGTCGACTTCGATGTAAAGAAAGCGGTTTCCGCGCTCCGCATCGCGCTGGATGCTCCACGATCCGGGCACGGAAACCGCCTTGAAATCGAGCACGGCCTGATCCGGATTGTTGTCCGGAATGGAAACCCACCATTGAACCTTGCCCGCGTCGGCGGGAATATCGCTAAGCGTGACGACCTGCTGAATCCGGTAGGTGCGCATCTGCTCCTTGGGCGGAGTTGCGGCGGCAGGAGCTTGGGCCGGCGAAGTCTGGAACAGCAGCAGTGCGGTCAGTAGAGTGAGCATGGGGTTACCTCAAAGACAAGGCTAGGCCCCAAAGCAACCGGGCGCCCTCGGCGAAGGCGCCCGAAATTCGGTCTGCGTAATTCTCATGCCTTGGCGGGCGAAGCGATGCAGCAGCGCACCTGCCTCGCTGCACCGCAATCACCGCATCAGGCGGCCCTTGGCATCGTGCCTCACGGTGATCGCTTCCACGATCGACCAGATCCACACCGCGATGGAAGCGATGCCGCAGGTGACCACTCCGCCGGGCACCGCGAGGATCAGCTGGATGATCGCCCGGCTGGTGTGGCCCGCGTAGAAGTTGTTGACGCCGAAGGGCAGCAGGATCGCGAGCAGCACGTAGATCACGCGCTCCTTGTCGGCCACAGGCAGCGGCTCCTGCGCACCGCTCGAGTACGGACCCGAAGCCGCCAGCGGCGGCAGCGGTGCGCCCGGTTGGGGCGTCTGCATCGGACGGGGCGCGGGACCCAGCGGAGGCGGGAGTCCCAGAGAAGCTCCCAGCGTGGTTTCCGCGAGCGCGGCCCAGTTGGCCATGCCCTGCGTCCAGACCAGCGTGCGTCCGTCGATCACGCCCTGGTTGGCGAGATCACGCAGCTGGGCTTCTTCGATCGGACCTTTGCGCTGACCGTTTTCGGCGTAGTACCACATGTGAGTCCTTACGCAGGGTAGCCGGAACTATTTCAGAAGAAAAGCGGCCGAACCGGCCGCGCGCGGCTCAGGCGTAGTCCAGCAGCCGATGCTCGGGGTTCTTGCGCCGCGCGGCCTGCTTGTCCCACTCGCTGGTGAACAGCACCACGGTCTTGCCGCGCGAGTCCTTGGTGACCAGCGCGGTGGTGGGGGGCTGGAAGCTCTCGAGGTCGCCTTCCAGCCAGGCGCTGCACTCGAAGGCCAGCGGCGAGACCTGCGTTTCGACGCCGTACTCATCCGAGAGGCGGTATTGCAGCACTTCGAACTGCAACTGGCCGACGGCCGCGATCACCGGATCGTTGCTGAGGCCGCCCTCGGGGAACAGGCGCTGCACGGTGCCCTCGGCAATCAGCTGTTCCATGCCCTTGTCGAAGGACTTGCGCTTGGTGGTCTCCTTGGGCGCAATGCGCGCGAAGACTTCGGGCTGGAACAGCGGCAGCGGCTTGTGCTCGAAGCCGCCGGCCAGCGAGATTGTGTCGCCGATGCGAAACGTGTCGCGGCTGATCAGGCCGACGACATCGCCTGGGTAGGCCTCATCGAGCGTGCTGCGCTCCTGCGCGACCATGGTGTGCGGACGCGCGAGGCGGATTTCCTTGTCGAGGCGATGGTGCTTGACAACCAGATCGCGGCCGAAGCGCCCCGAGCAGATGCGCACGAATGCGAGGCAGTCGCGGTGGCGCTTGTCCATGTTGGCCTGGATCTTGAACACGTAGGCGCTAAAGGGCGCTTCGACCGGATCGAGCAGCGACTCGCCGCCGCCTGCCAGATCGATCGGGCGCGGGCCGGGCGCGGGCGCGAGCTCGACGAAGGCGTCGTAGAAGGGCTCGACGCCGAAGTTCGTCAGCGCGGAGCCGAAGAAGGTCGGCGTGACCTCGCCCCTGAGGAAGGCTTCGCGAGAGAAGGGGTTGCCCGCTACCTCGAGCAGCTCGAGGTTCTCGAGCGTTTTCGTGTAGAGCTCCGTGCCGATGCGCTGCTCGAGCACCGGATCGTCAAAGCGCAGGCGCTCGATGTCGGCCTTCTGCGCCCCGCCGCTGGAGGTCTTGGTGAACAGCAGCACTTCCTGCGTGCGCCGGTCGATCACGCCGCGGAAATCGCGGCCCATACCGATCGGGAAGTTGAGCGCGGAAGCGTGGATGCCGAGCACGCCTTCGACCTCGGCCATGAGATCGAGCGGATCGCGCCCGGGCAGGTCGAGCTTGTTGATGAAGGTCAGCACCGGAATCCGGCGCAGGCGGCAGACCTCGAAGAGCTTGCGCGTCTGGGTCTCGACGCCCTTGCTCGCGTCGAGCACCATGATCGCGGAGTCGGCGGCCGTCAGCGTGCGATA
>SYGM01000112.1 GCA_005799545.1 Planctomycetia bacterium
ACCGAGTCCGCGGTGCGCATCACGCACCTGCCGACGGGCCTCGTCGCGATCTGCATGGAC
Source organism: Planctomycetia bacterium (assembly GCA_005799545.1). Classification (GTDB taxonomy): domain Bacteria; phylum Planctomycetota; class UBA1135; order UBA1135; genus SYGM01. The sequence goes on from SYGM01000112.1 coordinate 61, forward strand.
GATCGCAGCCAGATTAAGAACCGCGCCTCCGCGATGCGCATCCTGCGCTCGCGCGTCTACGAGCGCGAGCTCGCCCGGCGCGCGGCCGAGCGCTCCGCCGAGCGCAAGACGCAGGTCGGCACAGGCGATCGCAGCGATCGCATCCGCACCTACAACTACCCGCAGAATCGCGTCACGGATCACCGGCTCAACGAGAACTACTCGCTGGAGCAGATCGTGGCCGGCAAGCTCGATCCGCTGCTCGGCGCGCTGGTCAACGCCGATCGCGAAGAGCGCATACGGAATCTGGCATGAGCTCCGCCACGCCGCCTTCCACCGCGGGCGAGATGCTGCAGCGCTCGCGAGAGTTTCTGGCGCGCAAGGGCGTCGAGGAGGCGCGGCTGGAAGCCGAGCTGCTGGTGGCCCACGCGCTGGGCCTCGATCGTCTGCGGCTCTACATGCAGCTGGACCGTCCGCTCACGCCCGCCGAGATCGATCGGGCGCGCGATCTGCTCGTGCTGCGCGGCAAGCGCATGCCGCTGGCGTACATCCGTGGCGCACGCGAGTTCTACGGACGCTCCTTCAATGTCGGTCCGGGTGTCCTGATCCCGCGGCCGGAGACCGAGCTGATCGTCGATCTCGCGCGCGCCCTGCCGGCCGTGCGCGTCGCCGACCTGGGCACGGGCAGCGGCTGCCTCGCCGTGACGCTGGCCCTGGAGCTGCCGCAGGCCGAGGTCTTCGCGCTCGAAAACTCCGCGGCCGCCGCGCTGTGCGCGGGCGCCAACATCGCGCGCTTCGCGCCGCGCGTGCAGTTGATCGAAGGCGATGGCTTCGAGAGCCTCGAGAGGTTGGCGCGCGAGGGCGGCCCCTTCGATCTGATCGTCTCCAATCCACCCTACATCGAGCGCTCGGAGGCGGGCCAGCTGGCGCCCGAGGTGAGCGAGCACGAACCGCACGCCGCGCTGTTTGCGCCTGAAGGCGATCCCGATCACTTCGCGCGGCGGCTGCTGGAGTGCTGCACGCGGGCCGATTCGCCCGTGCTCGCTCCGGGGGGCAGCCTACTGGTGGAACTGGGGCACCGGCAGGCACCGCGCGTGCGCGCGCTGGCGCAGAAACTGAAGCTGGAGGTGCAGCTCGTGCGCGATGGCGCAGGGATCGAGCGCGTGCTCAGCTGCCGGCGCTGAGCGCCTGGCTCGGACCCGTGCCCAGCTGAGCGAGGAATTCTTCGATCGCCTTGCGGTCGATCTCGGCCATCTCGTGCAGGAACACGGCGATCTCGTAGTGATCGAGCGCCTTGGCGATGCGCTCGCAGCGCACGACGGCTCCCTGACCGCGGATGCGGCGCACCCCGCGCGGCATCTTCAGCTCCAGCGAGAGCTCGAGCACGGTCATCATCAGTACAGGGCGGTCGAGGAAGAAGCAGGCACCCGCGCGCGAGAGGTCGCGCAGCTTGGCCTCGCAGCGCGAGCCGCCGAGGTTGAGCGTGACGGGAATGTCGCAGGCCACGCGCAGCCAGCGGCGGCGCTCGGCCCCTGAGGGTTGGCGGGGGGCGGTCTGTTCTTGGGGCGACATCGGGATCGTTGTGCCATGGTAGGCAAAGCCGCGGCGCTTGTCGCGCCCGGATTTCCCGCCCGGGGCGCTTTTTTTGGCCTGCGGACGGTTAGACTCCCGCCCTTTCGGAGGGACTATGGCCAGCTTCAACAAAGTGATTCTGATGGGGAATCTGACGCGCGATCCCCAGCTCACCTACACCTCGGGCAACATGCCGATCTGCAAGTTCGGCCTGGCGGTCAACCGCCGGTTCAAGGACTCGCAGAGCAACGAATGGAAGGAAGAGCCGACCTTCGTCGACGTGACGATCTTCGGGCAGCGCGCAGAGGCCTTCCAGCGCTACCACACCAAGGGCAAGCCGGCCTTCATCGAGGGCTCGCTGCGACTGGACACATGGGAAGACAAGAACGGCGGCGGCAAGCGCTCCAAGCTCTACGTCGTGGCCGACAACTGGGAATTCGTCGGTGGCGGTCGCGGTGAGGGTGCCGGCGGCGGCGGTGGTGGTGAGCGCTCCTACGGCGGCGCTGCCTCCAACCAGGCGGGCGGCGGTGACTTCGGCGGCGGCGCGGGCGATTTCGGCGGCGGAGACGACGCTCCGTTCTGATTCGCGTTCTGATTCCGGAGCGATGGAACTGGAACTGGAGCTGTTCGCGGGGCTCGCCGAGCGGGCCCGCGCGAGCCGCGTGCGCGTCAGCGGGCTTAGCGAAGGCCTCAGCGTGCCCGAATTCAAGGCGGAGCTCGCGCGGCGATACCCGCATTGGGGCAGTCTCGAGCACGTCGCCGTGGTGATCGGCACGGAGTACGCGGGTGCGCAGGCGCGCATCCTCTCCGGGCAGGTGATCGCTCTCTTGCCGCCGGTTTCGGGCGGCTGAAGTTCTCAAGGCGCAGCATGGGACCCGTGGACGACTGCTTCGAGCTTTGCCCTGAGCCCCTGGACACGGCGGCGCTGGAGCAGCGCCTGAGCGATCCGGCCTGCGGCGCGAGAGTGTGCTTCACGGGCACGACGCGCGGCCACAACCGCGGCAAGAGCGTGCTGAGGCTGGAATACCAGGCCTTCGAGCGCATGACGGGGCCACAGATGCAGCTCATCTTTGCGCGCTGCCGGGCGCAGCTGGGCGACGCGCAGGCACAGATCCGGATGCTGGTGGCGCACCGCGTTGGGACGGTCGGCGTGGGCGAGCCCAGCGTGTGGATCGGCGTCGCCAGTCCGCACCGCGCGCAGGCCTTCGAGGCCTGTCGCTTCCTGATCGATGAGCTCAAGGCCACGCTGCCGATCTGGAAGCGCGAAATCTACTCGGACGGAGCGCATTGGGTCGGGGATCGTTCCTGAGCGGGCGGGACGCTATCTTGGGCGCTTCGTTCCATGAGCGTTCCTGAGCAGTACTCCCTCAATCTTCCGGGCATCGAGCGCGAGACGCTGGATGTCGATGTGCTTCTGATCGGCGCGGGTGCAGCCAACCTGGCCTGCGCGATCCATCTGCAGCGCCAACTGGCGGCGCGCGGGATCACGGACAAGTCGATCCTCGTGCTCGAGAAGGCCGGTGAGATCGGCGACCACACGCTCTCCGGCGCTGTGATGAATCCGCGCGGGATCAGCGAGCTGTTCCCCGACTGGCGCGAGCGCGGCTGTCCGATCGAGTCGGATGTGCGCTGGGATGCGGTCGAGATCCTCTACTCCAAGGACGGCAGCAAGCGTCTCAAGGGTCCGCTGGTGCCGCCGCAGTTCCAGAACCACGGCAATGTCATCGTCTCGATGAATCAGGTCGTGCGCTGGCTCAAGGAACAGGCCGAAGCCGTCGGCGTGCAGGTCTATCCGGGCTTTGCGGCCGCGGAGATCCTGTTCGAGCAGAAGGACGGCGTCGAGCGCGTGGCGGGTGTCGTCACCCGCGACAGCGGCATCGACAAGCACGGCCAGCAGAAGCACAGCTTCCAGCCCGGCATGAATGTGCGGGCCGCCGTCACGGTCTTCGGCGAAGGCACTCGCGGCCATCTCGCCAAGCACCTCATCCGCCGCCACGGACTCGATGCGGGCCGCAACCCGCAGATGTACGGCACGGGCATCAAGGAGATCTGGGAGATCCCGGCCGAGCGCGGCGCCGAGTGGCTCGGCGGCGTGCTGCACACCGCCGGACATCCGCTCTCGCTCAACGGCTACGGCGGCTCGTGGATCTACGGCCTCAAGGACAACCGGCTGAGTCTGGGCTTCGTGATCGGACTCGATCACCCCGATGCGAAGCTGGATCCGCACGCGCTGTTCGTGCAGTGGAAGCAGCATCCTGCGATCGCGCGCATCCTCGAGGGCGGCAAAGTGCTCGCCTACGGCGCCAAGACCGTGCCCGAGGGCGGCTACTGGTGCATGCCGCGCCTGTACGGCGAGTCGTACTGCCTCGTCGGCGATACCGCGGGCTTCCTCAACGCCTCGACGCTCAAGGGCGTGCACCTTGCGATCAAGTCGGGTCTGCTCGCCGCCGAAGCGATCGCCGAGGCGCTGCACTTCGGCGACACCGGCGCGGCGCGCCTCAAGCGCTACGAGGAGCTGTTCAGCGCTTCGTGGGCCAAGGACGAACTCTACGGCGTGCGCAACTTCCGCCAGAGCTTCGAGGGCGGCCTGCTCGGCGGCATGCTCGACGTGCCTTTCCAGCAGCTGACGGGCGGTCGCGGTCTCGTCGAACGGCGCAAGAACCACAAGGACCACGAGACGATGCACCCGGTGCACCTCTCGCGCCTCGAAAAGCCTGCCTTCGACGACAAGGGCTCGATGGACAAGCTGACGGACGTCTACCACTCGGGCACGACGCACGAGGAGGATCAGCCGGCGCACTTGCTCGTCAAGGATCCCTCGATCTGCATCGAGCGCTGCACGCGCGAGTTCGGCAATCCCTGCCAGCACTTCTGTCCGGCGGCGGTCTACGAGTGGCGCGAGGGCGGTACGGCCAAGGGGCCGGTGATCAACTTCTCCAACTGCGTGCACTGCAAGACCTGCGACATCGCCGATCCGTACGAGAACATCGAGTGGGTCGTGCCCGAAGGCGGCGGCGGTCCCAAGTACGTCAACCTCTGAGCGCGCATTCCTCTCACGAACCACATGAAGATTTCCTTTCAAAGTCTCGGTACCCGCCTGCCCTCCTGCGACCTGCTCGTGCTGTGCACGCTGGAAGGCGAGAAGCCCCGCATCCCCGCGGGCATCACGCTGCCCAAGCACGGATTGAGCGATCTCAAGGGCGAGTTCAAGGAGCTGCGCCTGTGTGATGCCACCGCGGGCCCCGCCAAGCGCGTCCTGCTGGTCGGAATGGGCAAGAAGACGGAGCTCGATCCCGAGAAGGCCCGGCGTCTGGGCGCGTGGGCCGCGCAGCGCGCCGATGCGCTGGGCGCTGCGAGCCTCGCCCTCGTGGCGCACGGCAGCCTGAGCGAAGCGCTCGGCCCGCAGCGCATGGGACAGGCGCTGGCGGAAGGACTCATGCTCGGTTCATACCGCTACGAGGAGCACAAGACGAAGAAGCGCGAGTCCAAGCTCAAGAGCGCGCTCGTGCTCGCCACCGAGAAGGATGTGGAGCTCGGCGTCGAGCGCGGCGTGATCCTCGCCGAGGCCAACTGCTTTGCGCGCGATCTGCAGAACAAGCCCGCCAACCTGCTGACTCCGCGTGACATGGCTTCGGCGGCGAAGTCGCTCGCCAAGGCCGGCCGCGTGCAGGTGTCGATCCTCGATGAGGACGACATGAAGAAGCTCGGCATGGGACTGCTGCTCGGAGTGGCGCAGGGCTCGCGTCAGCCTCCGCGCCTGCTGCACCTGCACTACAAGCCCAAGTCCAAGCCCAAGGGCGTCGTCGCGCTGGTCGGCAAGGGCCTGACC
>SYGM01000113.1 GCA_005799545.1 Planctomycetia bacterium
AGATGCCGCCCGCGATGCGCAGGGCCGAGGCACCCAGCGATTCACCGATGGCGAAGCCGAGGAAGCACTTGTAGGCCACGTCGCTGGGGATGAACAGCAGCACGATCAGCATCAGCAGAAGCTCGATGCTGATCAGCAGCATGCCGATCGACATGCCTGCCTTGAGCGGGATCTGGTAGACGGGGTAGGGCTTGCCGCCGAGCGCTGCGAAGGCCGTGCGCGAGTTGGCGAAGGTGTTTACGCGGATGCCGAAGGCCGCCACGGCGACCGAACCCGCGATGCCGATCAGGCTGAACACGAGGATCAGCAGGATCTCGCTGGCCGGCTTGTGCAGGATCAGGCCGAAGTAGGCCACGATCACCGCGCCGATGAACAACTCCAGAACGACGATGAACTTGACTTGCGTGAACAGGTAGGTCTTGCAGGTCTCGTAGATCAGCTCCGAGACCTCGCGCATGGCGGAGTGCACGGGCAGATTGCGCAGCTGCGAGAACGCGACCAGGCCGAAAACGATGCCCAGCAGGCAGATCAGAATGCCTCCCAGCAGCAGATCGTGGCCGTTGAGGCTTCCGTTGAGGAAGGAGGCCGAGGTCAGGTCGGGCATCGCGAGGTCGAACTCGCTCTTGTGGGCGCCTTCGGCCGCGGTCGGCGCGGCAGCCGCAGCGCCTTGGGCGAAGGCCAGAATCGTCGATAGCATCGTGGCGGAATCTCCGTCAGAGGGGGGTACCTGAGGAGGTTAGTCCCCCCAGGGTTGAAGCCCTATGTTCTACCGATCGCGCGGCGCCAATCCAAGCGCTTCTGCTGGCGAAGGGTGCGAGCCTTCCTGCGAGCTGTAAATAGGAAAGCTCAAATGCGCAGGGCGGGCCTTGCGGCCCGCCCTGCAGCGGTCGGGAAGCTCCAGAAGGCTTACTGGCGCTTGTTGGAACGCAGTTCCTTGAAGCGCAGCTTCTGGATCTTGATCTCGCTGTCGTCGGTGATCTCAATGCCGATCGCGCCGTAGCGCTGCTTCGTCCAGCCAACTTCCTCGTCCGGGAGGCCCGTGATCTCGGTCTCCGGGAATTCCACCTTGTAGTGGGAACCGATGAAGCTCACGACCGCTCGGTAGCTCTGACCCTGCTTGAACGGCGCGTCATTGCCGCGTGTGCTGACGTCGAACTGCGGCACGCTGTTGTCGGCGCGCTGGTACAGGCGGTGGTAGAAGCGGAAGTTGCCCTTCACGGGGACGAATTCGATCTCCACCACGAAGTCGCGCAGCTGCTCACCATCACCGATGGAGATGATGCCGTTCTTGCCCGAGCCGGCCTTGGGACCGACTGCATGCAACTCGCTGGCGGAAATCTGGAAGCCGTCGACGCCGGGCTTCTGCCACTTCTTTTCCTGCTCGCCGGAGAGTGCGTCCTTCCAGGACTCTTTCTCGATCGCTTCCGGAGTGAACACCGCCTTGGCGATGGCATCGGAGTCCACGATGACCTGCTTGAACAGTTCCTCGTAGGACTTCTTGCGGTCCTGGTTCTTACCGCGCGCGGCAGTGTTGAGCGCCGTGTTGATCTCGATTTCCGCCAGAGTCAGCAGCGAGAGTGCCTCGCGGGTCTGGCCCTTGGCCTTGGCTTCCGAGATCAGCTTGTCGAAGTAGGCGCGATCCAGCTTGTCGCGCGAGACTTCACCGCGGGTCTTGAACTCATCGCCCATCAGCGAGGACTTCTCGATCAGGTCCTGGGCGGTGCGGCGGGCCTGCTTGATCTGCTCCACGGAGAGCGCGGCCGGGCTGTTGGCCTGGCCCTCAAGCGTGTTCATGCGGTCGGTCAACTCGCCGCGCTCCTTGGCCTGGTCCAGCGTGTTCTGCGCGCGGCGCATGATGTCGCGCACCGGGCCTTCGACGCTGGTGTCATCCCAGTCCGGCTGCAATTCCTGAGCCTTCTCGAGGATCCACTTGGCATCGACTTCCTTGAGCGGATCGCGGCCATCCTTGAGGGTCGAGAGCGCGGAAGCGATCCGACGCTCGCGTTCAATGCGCGCCGCTTCCCGGGCGTTGTTCGTGCTGACCGTGTTCCACAGGAATCCACCTGCTGCCAGCGCCATCACGCCGCAGGCGATCCACACGTAGGTCATGATCTTGTTTTCCTTCTCCTTGATGATGTTCGTCGTGCGCTGAACATCGGCGGAGACTTCCTTCTTGGCCGTATCACGCCCGCGCGTGCGCTGTGCGGGCTTTGCGGCCTGTGCACCCGAGTTGGCGGGTGAAGCTGCCTTCGGAGCGCTGGCAACGGGCTTGGCTGCACCGGCGGGTGCCGCGCTTGCAGGCTTCGCCGCACTGGCCGGCGCAGCCGTGCTGGCAGGCTTCGCCGCAGCCGCCTGGGCCTTGGCCGACGGCGCGCTCGCAGGAGCTGCAGGAGCTGCAGGCGGAGTCACGCCCTCGGCCGACTGTGCGCGGCGCTGGGCCATGAGCTTCTCCTTCATCGACAGCGGGCGCTCGCCCGCGTTGGAGGGATCCTTCTGTTCAGACATGAGAGGCAGGAGTTGTCGGGGGGGAGGGCGGCCGAGTCCTCGGACCGAGCGGGCTTCAGGGCCCCAGCCTCGGCCGAGCCATGGTAGCCCGAGTTTTGGAGTACAAGATTAACAGACGGGCGAGCAGGAGCGCGAGTCCCACGACCACGACAAGGGTCACGATCGGGTTTTCGAGGAAGCCCAGCTTGTCGGGAGGGGTGTCGACAGGCTTGAGCGCGCGGGCGATCAGGTAGGGAATCTCCTGCATGCGTCCCTCACGGTCCTCGTAGCGGACCGTGCGATAGAAGATGCCCTCGATGTCCCAGGCATCGTAGAAGATCTTGGGAACCGGGACCTCGCTGGGGTCGCAGATCAGGTCAAACACGACCGGTTCGGTCTTGTCCGGCTCCATCAGGAAGCCACGCCACACATCGCGGGTTCCCAGCACGGGCTGCGCCAGTTTGACGGCGGAAAAACCCGCGAAAACGCCGCGGTAACGGCAGAACTCACCCCGCCAGCCATCCGGATCAAAGGTCGCGCCATCCCAGTCGAGCCAGCGCTTGGCCTTGGCCTGCACTTCCTCGGGGGGGTACTCGCGCAGCGCCCGCAGCAGGTTGGAATAGCCGCCGGTTTCGCGGAAGTCCTCCCCGTTATTGGCATCGGCCAGCGCGCCCTGGAAGAGCGTCATGCGGCGCTGCTCGCGCACAACGGGGTCGTTGGGCACAGGCGTGCCCTGTGCCGCCAGCTCCGCGGCCTCGGCAGCCTCCTGCTCGGCTCGCGCGGCGCGCTCCCACTGCAGGTAGATCGCAAACGCTCCGACGGCGAGCAGGATCAGCATCAGCGCCCCCGTGCGCTTGAACTCCGTCGTTCTCAGCGGCGAGCGTTGCTGCTGGGCCTGAAACAGGCGGCGGCGGGCCTCTTCTAGCTTCTTGGAGGAGTCGGTCATGAGGATGCCTGACAGAAGGGTCTAGTGATCGAAAGAACCCAAACTACCGAAATTCACCGCCGTGCACCTACGCACGCGAGGGCAGCGGAGGGGGAGAAAAGGACTTAAAAAAGCACGCGGGCCGGGGAATCCCCGGCCCGCGCCGTTTCTGCGTCCCGCCCGGGGGGAGCGCTCAATGCGGTACCTTGCTGCGGTACCTTGGTTGGCGTTGCTTACTTGCCGTCCGCCGCACCCAGGGCGAATTCCAGGTTCTTGACCTGCAGTTTCTTGCCCATGTTCACGACCGTCATGACTTCCTTCCAAGGGACAGCCGCTGCGCCGTCGATGATCAGCGGGATGTCCGGCTTGTTCTTCGCCACGAAGTCGGTGTAGGCCTCCTTGATGAGGCCCTCGAGTTCCGCATCGTCCTTGACCTTCTTGTGAAGGTACTGACGCGAAACCGTTTGGGTGTCCTGATTCCAGAACAGAGCCACGCGCATCTCCTGCAGCGGACCCGGGTCAGGGTTGCCGCCGGTGCCCTTGTCGCGCGGGAGCCAAGAGTCGAACTTGCCCTCGGTCTCGCGGAACTTGAACGAGCACATGAAGAACACGCACAGGCAGAAGATCACGTCCACCATCGGAACAACGTTGATGGGGAGTGGGTTGTCTTCGTCGCCGCCGCCGCCTGCCATATCAATTTCCTCGCTTGGGTTTGGATTGGGGGTCGAAGGATCGGATCAGGTACCGGGGACCGGCTTGTTGGCGGCGACGGAGGTCTTGTAGATCCCCGCACCGCCGGCGTACTCGAACACCTTCTGGATGTGGCCGTAGGGTGCGTTCTGGTCCGCGCGGATGAGCAGGAAGTAGTTCGAGAGGCGCTTGCCGGCCTTCTCGTCTGCCACGTCTTCCAGGTAGTCCTGGCCGACGATCTGCAGCTGCTTCTTCATCTCTTCGCGCGGGTAGTCCACTCCCATGATCGACCACTTCCAGTGCGCCTCTTCGCGGCAAACACCACCATTGTCGTTGATGGCACAAAAGCCACCTTCCGGCGCATGGTGGATGTTGCAGACGATCCAGCGCTTGGTCTTGTCCTCTTCCCTCGGCGGCTCAGGGACCGCGCTTGCCTTGGGGATGCTGATCTCGATGCTTTCCCGCTGGCTCATGTCGGCGCCGAGCATGAAGAACAGGAGCAGCAGGAACATGATGTCGATCATCGGCACCACGTTCGGAGAGATGTCCTCCTTGAGCTTCGGCTTGGCCTTCTTCTTGTGCATAAGAGCTCCGTTTCCGGTTCAGGGTCCAGCAGGAACAGGATCTGAAAAGATCAGTGCTTTTCCTTCTCCGCGAGGCTGCGGAGGATTTCCACCGACTGCAGGTTGAGCTGCAGGGTCATCTTGGTCACGAAGTTCTTGTAGATGAAGAACGCCGTGAGGAAGACGATGCCGATGAACAGACCCATGGTCGTGTTCACGAGCGACTCGTACACGCCCGACGCGAGGTCCTTGGGAGTGGGGGCCTTCATCTGCTCGATCTTCTGGAAGGAGGCGATCATGCCCGTCACGGTGCCCAGCAGACCGAGCAGGGGGCCGATGTTTCCGATGAGCGACAGGTAGGAGATCTTGGCCATCAGCTTGAAGGACTCTTCTTCAGCAGCCATCGACAGGTTGCTGACGACTTCCTCATAGCCGGCGTCGCGCATGGTGAGGCCCGCCTTGACGAGGTTGGAGACGTAGCCGCCCTCCTGCTCGCACATTTCGATGGCTTCCTCATAGGAGCCCTCGGCGATCAGGGCCTCGAGGTCCTGAACCAGTGCCGTGGGCGCGAGCTTCTCGCGGCGGATGTTGACGATGTGCTCGATGACGAGCGCCATGCCCGAAACCGAGCAGAGCACCATCATCCAACCGACGATGCCGGTGTGCTGGAACAGCTCCCAGGCGGACTGGGTCTTCGCGCCGCCTTCTTCAGCGAACGCGACCGAGGAGCACAGGACCATGGCCACCATGGCCAGGGACAGGGACTTCTTGAGGGACGGCTTCATCTCTTCTTGAGTATTGCGAATGGGGGGGATGGTAAGGGGACAGCTTGGAGAGTCAGTTCGAGCCCGGGCGGCTCGTCACTTTCCAAGATAGGGGGAGTTGGGGAATTCCTTCTGCAACTGGGCGCGACGCTCGTCGCGGCTACGAGCATACCGCGCTTTGATCTCCTTGTTGCCTTCGACTTGGCTCAAGAGATCAAAACACTCGGCAGCGCCCGCCAGAGCGCGCTCGTACTCGCCGGTCGACTCTCCGGGAACGGGGCCGTACTGGACGATACCGCGCAGGTACATGTACAGCGCATCGGTGAGGATGCCGGCATCCTTCTTGGCGCGGCCATCCGCCTTGGCGAGGTCTGCGAGGCCGTTCCATGCGCCTGCGAGGACGGTGTTGGGGCCATCTTCGCCGGTGATCTTGCGGAAAAGGGTCTCGGCCTCAGCGGTCTTGCCCTGTGCGATCTGGCAGCGACCCTGACCCAGACGGGCCTGCGCGGAGGCCAGCGCGGTGACGCCGCTGGTCGCGGCCGCCGCGTTGTAGGCGGAGAAGGCTTCCGACCACTTCTTCTGCTGCTCCAGCACGCGGCCGCGCAGCACGGCCGTCACGGCCGAGAAGTTCGACTCGACGCCCGCTGCCACCGCGCCGGTGTTGAGCTCTTCCAGCGCCTTTTTGGCGCCTTCGAGGTCGCCCTTGGCGCCGAAGGCGAGCACGAAGTTCTCACCGATCTCCGGCAGGAAGCGGCTCTTCGGGAAGTCCTTCAGCAGCGCCTTGTAGGCGGCGATCGAGTCATCGTACTTGCCGGTGCGCAGGAGGATCGTGCCCACCTGGAACTGCACGTTCTGCTTGACGAGGCTGCGCAGCTTGGCTTCGGGCTTGAGCAGGTCCTGAAGCTCGCCCAGCGCCTCTTCCAGCTTGCCTTGGTTGACCAGATCGCGCGCGGCCTCAAAGCCTTCGCCGTTCTGGTAGCTGACGCTCGCCACTTCGCCCCAGGCGATGGTCTTGCTGTTGCCCTTCTCAGGGTCGAGCACGAGGCCGCCGTACTCCTCGCTCTTGATGCGGCCGGATTCCTCCGTGCCGTTCTTGAGCTTGACGATGTCGTTCTTCTGCTGGGCCTGGGCCGCCACCGCGAGGACAACGGAGATTGCCGCAAGGCTTGCGGTCTTCCAGAGGATCTTGGGGAATTGCATGGGATCGGTTGTGGGGGGGGTGCTGTTTGAAATCAGTGGAGTGCGATCAGCGCGGAGGCGTGCGCTCAGCGCGGACCCGCCTTGCTCTCTACGTTCTTCTTGAGCTCGGTGAAAGCGGCCACGAGGTTGGTCTTGCCGCCCAGCACGTTGGTTGCGCGTTCGGCATCCTTGAGTGAGCCCAGTGCGTTCTTGTAGTCGCCGCGGTCGTAGAGCGTCTTCACAAGGTAGTAGCGGGCGTACCACCACAGGTCGCTGTCAACCGGCACGGCCTTGTCGAGATCGCGGAAGATCTGCTCGGCGCGCAGGAAGCGCTCGCTGTCGTTCTCTGCGAGGGCCGTCTCCTCTTCGCAGACGGCCTCCTCGAGCTTGGCGAGGATCACGTCGGAGGTGATGCCCTTCAGCAGCTTGCCACTGGCCGAGTCGAACAGCGAGCCCTGCGTGTCGAAGTAGTTCGAGTACGCGCTCGCGGCCGCCTTCCAGCGTCCGAGGAAGCCCTGCATGCGCGCCAGCGTCAGCTGGGCTTCGGTTGAGGGCGACACGCGCAGACCGGCCTGGTACAGCTCGGCTGCCAGCTCCCAGAGCTTGGCATCCTTTAGCTTCTTCGTGTCCCAGCCGATGAACGAAATCTGGGTCTCGGGCACGTTGTTGAACAAGAGGCCCAGCACGTACAGGCGCTTGGCGATCGACTCGACGTCGGAGAGGCGCAGCGAGTCGCTCTTCAGCAGCGCGCGGCCGCTCATCGCATAGTAGTCCGCGGCTCGCTGCCAGAGCTTCAGCGCATCCGCTTGCTTCTTGGCGTCGGAGAGCTCCTGACCCTTGCGGTCGAGCTCGCGGGCGACCAGACCCGCCGCCGGACCGATCGCCTTCGAGGCCGGATCCTTCTTGGCGAGCGCATCGAGCAGCTTGATGGCGTCATCAAGCTTGTCCATCGATTGGTAGGCGCGGATGCGCAGGCCCCAGATCTGGGCCAGCTTGTCGCCGTCGTTGGCAAACCGCGCCTCCGAGCCTTCGAGCAGCGTCAGCACGTCCGAGGGCTTGGCGTTGTTGAGGTACAGATCCGAGAGCAGGATGCGCGAGCGGTAGCTGCCCGACTCCATGCGCGCCTGCTTCTCGAGGTTGACCGTCTCGCTGCTTGCCTTGTCAAAGTCGGCCACGCACTTCTTGAGGAAGTCTTCGGCCTGCGTGAAGAAGGGCTTGGCGTCCGCGGCCTTGCCATCCTTCGCGAGCTTGCGGGCATGGCTGTAATACGCCGAGCCCTTCTTGAACTGGCTGTCGAGGTAGGCCGGGCTGGTCGGCTGGACCTTGGAGAACTGCTCGACGGCTTCGAGGAACTTGCCTTCGTTGACCAGCTGATCGCCCTCGACCAGCAGCGCGAAGGCCGCACGCTCGTGGTTGGCGTACTTGGTGGTCAGTGTCTTGCGGCGCTCTTCGACGCGCGTCTTGAAGATCGGCTTGCGCTCCGCGCTGGAGAGCACCACGTACTGCTGCAGAGCCTGATAGACGGCCTCCGGCGCCTTCTCGGCGCTCGAGTACCTGTCGGCGCAGGCATCGAAGGCCACCGCAGCCTCGTGGTTCCAGCCGCGCTGCACGTACAACGATCCGATCAGCAGCCACGCGTCGACAGCGTTGTTGACGCCGTCCTTCTCGTCCTTCGCCGCTGCGATCGCCTGCCGCGCCACCTGAATGGCGCGCTCCGCCTGACCGCGGCTCGCCAGCGAGCCGGCGATCTTCAGCAGGGGTGCGGATCCGAAGCCACCGCCGGTGCCGGCGCGCAGAATCCGATCACGGATGTCTTGACCCGCGCCGCCCCAGGGGCCGACGGGATCCAACTCGATCAGGCGGGCTGCGGTCTCATCCGCGCCCTTGGTGTCGCCTGAGCCCAGCTGTGCATTGCCCATCGCGGCCAGTACCGCCAAACCGCTCTGCGACTGCTCGGCATCGAGGACCGTCTTGAAGAAGTCCTTGCCGGCTTCCACCGCGGCCTTGGCGTCGCCGCCGTCGGCGAGCATGTTGACCTTCTGCAGCACCGCCTTGGAGATGATGTCGGCGCTCCCGCCATCGACGAGGAAGACGCCGTTCTTGTCCGGCTCGAAACCTTCGCGCAGGGCGATGGCGTCGTTCAGCGCGTTGATGGCATCGTCCTTCTGACCAAGGTCCTTGTACGCCAGCCCGATGAAGATCAGGCCCTCGTAGTTGAACAGGCGGTCGCCGTAGTCCAGACCGAACTCCTGGAACAGCTCGATGGCCTTTTCCAGCTTGTCCTTGCGGGCCCACTCGCCCTCGGGGTAGAGCAGCGAGTGGAAGTACAGCGTCTTGGGCAGGCTGAAGAGCGCGGCGATGTAGCTGCCCTCGAAGGCCGGATCGTCCCGCTTTTCCTTGAGCGATTCGATGCGCTTCTCGATGCTCGCCTGCGCGTTGTCGAAGATCTTCTTGCCCTCGGCCTGCAACTGCGCGACGAGGTTGGGATCCTTCTCCTTGTTGATGCAGGCCAGCACCGCGCCGCCCAGCATGCTGTAAGAGTCGGCCAGCGTAGTGGCCGTGTCTTCAGCCGCGCGCGAGCCGGAGTACTGGGCGATCAGATCTTCCTTTTCGGTGAGGATCTGGGTCAGCGCGTCCTTCTTCTTGTAAGGATCGCTCTCCCGCATCGCGACTTCCGTGCGCACAGCGAGCCGCAGTGCTTTGACGTTGGCCTCCTCCTTGGAGGAGACCTTGCCGCTCTTCTCGATCAGCGCCAGCAGGCGCTCGGAGAGATCGGTGTAGCCGCGCTCGAACAGCAGGCGCGCATACTCGGCGTCGTCCTTGCCGAGCACACCCGGGCTCTGGGCCAGAGCGGATGCAGGGAAGGAGACCAACAGAGGCAGAATCAGCCAGCGGAATTTCATCGGGCCTAGGATGGGGGGCCGGGTGTTGGGGGGGGTGCCGAGTGGGGGATGAGGCAGACCTCCGTGAGTGCGGCTCACGGAGGTCCGTCAGAGTCGCTTGCTCAGTTGCGCTTGGAGCCGCCGAACGCGTTCTCGTAGCGGTAGTAGACCTCGAGGGTCAGGACGTTGATCGCGGTCGTGTAGACGGCGCCGCCGGTGTAGGCCCAGCGATCCATCGTCATCCAACCGCCGCGGTTGCAGGACTTCTCGCTGGCATCCTGCAGGCCGACTACGCAGTCGACCATCGCCTTGTTCCAGGGGCCCCAGTACTTGCCCGACTTGCGCGGGCTGTCGGGACCGTCGAACTGGTTGAGGGCCAGCGAAGCGTAGTACCAGTAGTAGTAGTCGATCTTCCGGCGATCCTTGTCGATCACCGGCAGGTCCTTGATGATGCGGGCCGAAGCCTGCTCGAGGAACGGGTCGTTGGGGTCGTGCTGCACGAAGATGCGCGTGCACATGCCCAGCGCCGACATTGCCGTCGCGTGGTAGTCGAACTTGTCGTCACCGCGTCCCTGAACGGTGAGGCCGGCGTTCTTGGGGTCGTTGTAGCCGACGAGACCGTCGTTGACCGTGACCCACTTGCAGAAGTTCATCGCGCCGTCCAGCGAGGTCTGCTCGACGTTGAGGCCCGAGAGCTTGGCGGACTTGAGGGCCATCACAACCCAACCGGTCACCGAGATGTCCGAGTCGAACAGCTCCTTCTTGCCCGCTTCGTCCATCGAGCCGCCGGGGTATTTCTCCTCGATCGCCATGCGGGAGTCGTAGCGCCAGCCCCACAGGCCCGCGCCGGCCGGGTTGGGACGCTGCGACTTGACCAGGAAGTCGATCGCCTTCTGGGCGGGCTTCTTCCAGTATCCGTTGTTGGTGAGGCCGTAGGCTTCCGTCAGCGCCAGAGCGGCCAGCGCCTCGTTGTACATGAACGCGCGGTCCTTGCTGAAGTAGCCCGCTTCGTTCTGGCGCTCCATCAGCCACTTAAGGCCGTTCTTGACGACTTCGCCGACCTTGTGGCGCTTGCCACGCACCGTGTCGACGATGTCCTGCTTGGACTCGTGGCTGTAGCCCGCGCCGAGGAAGCACAGGAGTGCCATCGCCGTGAGACCCTCGTTGTAGTGATCGGTGTACGCCTCCTTGGGGTCATAGCAGGGCTTGTCCGCATCGCAGCAGTTCTTGAGCGTGTTGGCACCCCACGAGCCATCCGGGTTCTGGTGGCGCAGCAGCCAGCGCAGACCTTCCAGCACGGCCTTCTCCGTGCCCTGCGTCGCACCGCCGCCACGCCCGAACTTGCCGCCGCCCAGCTTGCGGCCGCCGAAGGCCGAGGGACGGGTGCCGTGGTGGCCGGTGGAGCCCACGCCGATGGCCGTGCCACCGGGCGAGCCGGCGGTCAGGTTGTCGACCGAGTTGGGGTCCCCGCGGTCCAGCGTCAGGTCTTCCGGCTGGGACGTGTCGGTGGGGATGAACTGGTCTTCTTCGAAGGTGACGACTTCCGCCTCTTCGTTCTTGGGGATCGCCTTGCGGTCGAGCACTTCCGGAGGAAGCTGCACTTCTTCGGGGGGAGTTTCCTTCGGCTTGGAGACCGTCACCGTCTGCGGCAACTCCTCCTGCTTCACCTCTTCGGTCGCCAGCTGCCATACCGCGAGCACGGACAGCGCGATGACGTGCACCATGACGGCGATGAACACCCAAGGGGAGTTCCGGATGAACTTCTTCAGGGAATCGGCGGGATTGAACGCCATTAGCTCCAAGTCTCCTTTGTGCGGGGCCCTTCTGGCTCGCCACCTCCGGACGGCCGTCCGAAATGTGGGCAGAAGAGACCGTTTTCCCTCTCAGGACCGCGTACGCGTCTACCCGAGAGGGCCGGGGATGTTACCCGATTTTGACCAAGGCTCAACCGCTAGGGGCCTGAAAGGTGCCCAGCCCGAGGGGAAGCGGTGGAAGGTGGTTTTGCTGGTGTGTATAGCGTTGTGTGGGTGAAATATGCCCATGGCAGACCCACCAGCCCGGCGATGACCGCCTGGGCGACCCCGCTGGCACTCCCTTGCACCCACTCGAGCGCCAGCAGGAAGGGGGCGTTGGCCGCCATGCCGACCACGGCCAGCGGCAGCAGCCACCACAGTCCAGACTCACGCCCCAGGATGCGCCGCAGCGCCTCACCCAACAACGCCGCGAGCAGCGGCAGCGCCGCTTGCGGCAGAGCGGCAGGCAACCACAGGGCGCTGAGCAGAGTCAGCTGCGCCAGCAGGGCAACCGCCGCACGCGCCTCAAGTGCGGCGAGGCTCGCGACGAGGCCCAGTGCGGCGATCACGACGCCGGACTCCAGACCCATGCGCTGGCAGAGCCATCCCAGCAGGGCGGCGCACGCCAGCGCCAGCCAGCCTCCGAGCCATGCGCGCCACGCACTGCGCAGCATCAGAACCGCAAACACGCAGAGCGTCAGCGCTAGCGGCAGGTTGGCCCGTGCCGGCCACCACAACAGCACGCGTCCCCACAGGCTCGTGTGCGGAGCGGGCTCGCGGCCCTGCGGGGTGTGCGCTTCACGCTGCCAGGCTTCCAGCAGACCCTCGGCGCTCTCGAGCATGTGCGCCACGCTCGCGCCGGAGAGGTTCTCGGCGTTGTCCTGCGCCGTGTGGTAGTGCTCCAGCCCGCGGATGAAGGCCAGATTGCACCCATGCCAGCGCGGATCGGCGCGGAACACCGAGAGGTCGGTGTCGTTGGGCATGCGCTCGTAGATCTCGGCGGCCAGCGAAAACGCCGCCGGAAACGGCAGTGCGGGCTGAGCCGTCGCGATCAGGGCGCGCTGGTTGCCGATGGTCTCGAACAGGAAGACCGGCCCGCTGGTGCCGCGCGCCTCCAGATTGATCAGCACACCGCCATCGCGCGCCCACGGGTGTTCCTCGAAGAAGGCCTTCGCTCCCAGCAGGCCGCGCTCTTCGCCGTCGGTGGCGAGGAAGATCGTCGAGCGCAGCGGAGCAGCTTCGTTTTTCGCACAGCGTTCAGCCAATTCCAGCAGCACGCTCATGCCCGCACCGTCATCGGCGGCACCCGGGCCTGCCGCCACGGAATCCCAGTGCGCCATCAGCACCACCGGCGGCAGCGCGCTCGTTCCGGCGCGCCGCAGAGCGAAGTTCGTGAGGCCGGCGGCCGTTTTCTGGTGCGCGCGCTCCAGCGGCAGGGCCTGGAAGTGGCGCTCCAGCGCCTCGCCCAGTTGCGCGTGCGCCGCACTGCCGAGCGGATGCGGCACGTTCGCGCCCGGCAGTGTGCGCCAGCGCTGCAGGGCCGACTGTGCGGACTCCGCCGATCCTGGTTCCAGACACCACTGGTTGAGCGCCAGTAGCGCCAGATAGAGCAGCGCGCCAGAAACGAACAGCAGCAGCCTGCGCATGTTGCGCTAGTTTGCGCGACGCAGGTGCGCCTGCAAGCTGCGATTCTCTTCGAAGATCACCTCGAACAGCGCCTGGCGGCGTGCATCGAGCTCCTGCTCGCGCACCGCGAGCAGCGAGGGCAGGCCCGTTCCGCCGGCATCTCGTTCGGCGCGCAGGCTCGCCAGCTCCGCATCCTTCTCACGCAGCTCCGCCAGCAGCTTTTCGAGTCGCCGCTCCAGCTGGGCGATGCGCGGGTCGCTCGCGCTTTCCACCGCCGCCTCAGGTGTCGCTTCCGCCCGCGCTCCGGCAGGGCTGCGCGGCGCCTTTCCGCGAACAGGCAGTCGGGCATGGGGGAACTGGCGCTGCAGGCGGCGCTGAACCAGATCGTAGAGCTCGGAGTGCGCGACCGCCGTGAGGCCCTGATGGCGCGCCACCTCGGCTCCTTCGCGCGCCACTTCCATCAGCGTTTCCAGCAGCAGCGGTTCTGCCTGGGTCAACGCCAGTCCGATGTGGCAGGTGCCGCCGGCGCCGCGGGCTTCCTCGCACCAGGCGCGAGCCAGCGCAAAGGCCTGCTCGGGTGCAAGCTCGGGGAGGTAGACAACCCGTGCCCCGGCTCTCGACAGCTCCAGATGTTCCGCGTCGCAGCTCAGCCTGCCTCGCAAGCCCTCAATCCAAAGCACACAGCCCTGCTGTCCGGCGGCTTCCGCAGCCAGGTAGCGCTGAAACAGGGGATCGAGCAGGGAAAACACGCTTGGATCAAGCTTACCGCAGCCTGCACGTGCATGCGTGCAGGGCCTAGCGTATCCTTGAGCGCCGTTTTCCTCCTACTCCACAAGGCCCCACTTCGACATTCACGAAACGCTCATGCTGCTCTCGGCGATGGAATTGCGCAAAGGCGTCCTGGTTGACTACCAAGGCCGCATCAACACCGTCATCTACTGGAACCTGTGGAAGTCGGACCGCCGCAGCCGCGTGCAGATGAAGGTCAAGGACCTGCTGAACGGCCGGATCAGCGAAATCACGGCGCAGGGCGACGATAAGTACGAAATCCTCGAGTCTGAGTCGATCGAGCTGTCGCACTCCTACCGCGACGGCAACGACGAGGTCTTCTACACGCCTGAAGGTGAGGAGCACCGCTGCGCCGCAGCGGCTGTCGAGGACACGCTGCGCTGGAAGGCCGAGAGCTACAAGGGGCTGCTGGTCGACGGCAAGCTCGTGACGGTCAACCCGCCGCAGTCCGTAATCGCGGTCGTGACCGAGACCACGCCGCCGATCAAGGGCGTGCTCAACGGCCTCAAAGATGCCGTGCTCGACAACGGCCTCACGGTAAAGGTCGGCATGGTGATCAACATCGGCGACAAGGTGCGCATCGACACCGAGACGATGGAGTACAAGGAGCGCGTCAACAAGTAAGCGTCCTGCCCCGGTGCGCCTTGTCGGGGTGCTGCTGGCTGCCGGTCAGCCCCCGATGAACAGGCGGCAGCTGGGGCAGTATTTCGGCCCCGCTGCGAAGACCGTGAGGCAGGCGGGGCAAGTGCGCTCGCTGCTCGTCAGCTCGTTGACGACCTTGGCGCTGGCGCGCGCCTCCTCAGGCAGTTCTTCGATCCACTGCTCCTCCATGGCCGCCTGGGCGAGATGGGCTTGTTGGCGCGCGACCGCGAGCCAGAGGGTGGTCCCTCAGCCTCCGCATTTGCCCGGCGGGGGGCGGACGATTTGCGCGGCGATGCCGCGGCTCTCGAGCAGGCCTTGAGTTTTCCGGAGCGTGGCCATCGCGCCCTGCGAGATGATCACGGTCTCGCCGGGGGGCGGAATCGGGGTGGAATTGCACTCCATGGTGGCTGTCTCTAGTCTATCGACCGTTCCATGCCCCAGACCCACAGTTCCGATGTCACGACCCAGGGAATCCGCGTGCAGGCGGCGGCCCAGTACCTCGCCGCCGAGTCGCGTCCGGAGCAGCGGCAGTTCGTCTACGGCTACCGCATCGAGATCAGCAACACCGGTGGGCAGCGCGCCCGGCTCAAGAGCCGCCACTGGGTGATCCTCGACGCTGACAACAACCGCCAGGAAGTGCGCGGCCCCGGGGTGATCGGCAAGTACCCCGATCTGGCGCCGGGAGAGAGCTTTGACTACTGCTCGGGCTGCCCGCTCTCGACCAAGTGGGGCACGATGGAGGGCACGTATACCTTCCAGCGCGAGGATGGCGGCGAGTTCGAGGTGGCGATCGGTCGCTTCTTCCTCGCGCCGAGCAACCCGCGCATCCCGGCACTGGCGCGCTGATGCTTGGTCCGCCGCGCAGGCCCGTGGCCTGAGCGTTCGCGAGAACTCCCCCCTCCGACAGCCAGCCATAAAAAGCCGACGGCCGGCGACTCACGGTCGCCGGCCGTCTTGTTTTCAGGTCGTGTTCAGGAACACGACCTCACGTCGCGGATCAGTTCCAGACCACGATGCCCATCGGCGTCGCGTTGAACGTGGCCGTCGCGGCGCAGCCGCCGAGGACGATCGGGTCGCGGTAGTACGCCATGTAGAAGCGCGTGCTGCCCGGAGCGATCACGTCACCCAGGTTGGCCGAGCGGGTCGGGATGTCGAGGTCCGTGGTGCCGTTCGGAGCGGTGATGCCGCCCGTGCCACCCGGAGACTTGACGTACAGACGCTTCAGCGAACCACCGACGCAGCGCACGCCCTGACCGAAGGGCACGCCAGCGGCGAGCTGGGCGGTGCCTTGCAGCAGGATCGTGGTGCCGTTGTTGGTCTGCGAACCGGTGATGAACTGCACGGTCGGGGCAGCCAGCGAGGCCGAACCCGTAGCCGTGATGGTCGCACCACCCGTGGCGAGGCTGTTGTTGCAGCCGCGGCCCGACGAAGCGGGAGCATTGCCGCAGGGGCAGTTGATCACGCCGCCGGCACCCGGTTCACAGGCGAAGGTGGCAGGACCGCTCGAGCAGCCCGGACGGACCAGCACGACAGCCGGGAAACCGGCTCCCGAGAAGGACAGCGGCGGGATGGCGTTGAGCGCCGGCGAGGTGTAGTTGACCGGAGCACCGGTGTTGTCACCGAAGAACCAGGCACGGTTGGCCGGAGCGCAACCCTGGTCCATCGGGGCCACGAACTGGCCGGCGGTGTGGATCAGACCGGCACCCACGAAGAAGATGCCGTTGACCGTCACGGGCGTGATGGCGATCGTGTTGAAGGTGTCGGTGTCGACGTTGGCAACCGAGGTCGGGATCAGCGACACGAGCGTGGCGTCCGTGGGGTCGCCATCTTGCGTCGGACCGTCAGCCCAGATCGCCACCGTAGCCGCCGAGCCGTTGGCCGGGCCGAAGCCCGGGAAGGCCAGCGAACCCCAGGCGACGTCCACGCTGTTGAGCGTGGTGTTGCCGCCAACGGTGCCGAAGCTGTTCATCCACACCATCTCGCCGCCGGCCGTCCAGCCGAGCAGGTTCTCGGTGGAGCCGTCGTCGATGATGCAGGCGTTGGCAGCCGCAACCGTGATGTCCATGGATCCGATGCCGCCAGCGGCACCGGGGAACACGCCCACTTGGATCGTGTAGCTCTGGCCAGCCGTCACCGGCCAGCAGACCGTGGTCTGGAAGCCCGGGCAAGCGTCATCGTTGCAGGCCAGCGCAGCCGCCGTGGGGCAGCCGGCGCCGGCGTACACGGCGACCTTGGTGTCGATCGAGGTGAAGCCGCAGGTCGTCAGCGTGGCCGTGCCGCTCGAGGTGGCCGTCCAGGTGTACCAGGCGTCCGTTTCCATCGCGGGGCTGCCGAAGAAGGTGCAGATGGCGTTGCCCTGACCCACGCAGCTCGTCGTCGCCGTCGAGTTGTCGAAGGTGTAGGGGCCAGTCGCACCGAGGGCGATCGCGCCACCGCATTCGTCATTGGCCGGGCCGGAGGGAACCACGCTGGCCAGGAAGGTGCCCGTGCCGCCGGCAACGCCGGGGAAGGTACCGACTTGGATCAGGTAGGTCGTTCCCGCCGTGGCGCAGAACACCACCTGGCTCTGGAGACCGCAGGCGTCGTCATTGCAGGCGACGGCCGAGCCCGGAGTGGGGCAGCCGGTGCCGGCGTAGATGGCGACCTTGGTGTCGATCGTGTTGCCGCAGAAGTCGATGATGCCGTTGCCGGAGATCGGAGCGGTGTAGGTGTACCAGACGTCGTTGTCGATCACCGTGCTACCGAAGAAGGTGCACAGCGCTTCGCCTTGACCCTGGACGCCCGTGGTGGCGCCGATCTGGTTGAACGTGAACGGGCCCGCGCCGGTGAGGGCGATCGGAGCCGTGCAGTCGTCGTTCGTGATCGGGGGCAGCACGTTGATGCTGAAGTTGCCGTTGAAGCCAGCCGCGCCCGGGAACGATCCGAATTGGATCGTGTAGGTGCTGCCTGCCGTCGCCGTCCAGGAGACCGTGGTGCGCAGACCACAGGCATCATCGTTGCAGGCGATGGCCGCGCCCGTGGGGCAGCCGGCGCCGGCGTAAATGGCGACCTTCGAGTCGTGCGTCGTGGAGCAGTTCTCGAGCAAAGCGCTGCCGCTGGCCGGGGCGGTCCACGTATACCACACGTCGCGGTCGATCACGGTGCTGCCGAAGAACAGGCAGAGCGCTTCCGCTTGTCCTTGGGTGCCGGTCGTGGCCGCGGTGCTGTCGTAGGTGAAGGTGCCCGTGCCCGTGAGTGCCACGGCGCCGGTGCAGTCGTCGTTCGTGGCGGGGGCCGACACGTTCAGCGTGAAGCTGGCCGTGGTGCCGATGACGCCCGGGAAGCTGCCCACCTGAATGGTGTAGGCGTTTCCGGCAACCACGTTCCACTGAACCGTGGTCTGGAAGTTGCAGGCGTCGTCATTGCAGGCGATCGCGGCAGCCGTGGGGCAGCCAGCGCCGTCATAGATGGCGACCTTCGAGTCGTGCGTCGTCACGCCGCAGTTGGTCCAGGTGGCGACACCGCTCGAGGGGGCCGTCCAGGTGAACCAAACGTCGTTGTCGACGACCGTGCTGCCGAAGAACAGGCAGGCGGCTTCGCCCTGACCCTGAGCGCCCGTGGTGGCGGCCGAGGTGTCGTAGGCAAAGGCGCCGGTGCCGATGAGGCCCTTGGCCGTGGTGCAGTCATCGGAGTTGCCGATGGCCAGCGTGGAAGGGATCACTTGGGGGCCGCCCGCCTGTTGGCCGGAGCTGGGAGCGGTCAGGTTCGACTGTGTGCCCTTGGGCGTGAACTGCTTGGCGCCCTTCGTGGCGACAACCTTGGGGCTCGTCTTGGGGTTGACCACAGCGGCATCACCGGCGAAGGCGAAGCTCGTCGTGGAACCCGCAAAGAGGCAGGCAACGAGGAGAGAGAGTTTCATAGGTGTCTCTGAGATTTCTTTCCTGGAGAGTACAGGGAGAGAACGACGATGAGAGGGAGGCCCGGTGAGTCCGTACCCCACCTCCTAACCTTGAGGTTACCAGCCTTTGACTTGACGGGAAGGGGCTAGGTTCGAAATAATACCGCCCTTTTTTTCGGGAAGGCACCCTTCAGGGCGTGGTTCGTAGGCGAACCCGCTGAATCAGATGCGCGGCTCCGGCCGTGAGCGCGGCGGAGGCCACCAGCGCCAACACCTGCCACAACTGTGGGAGCAATCCCATACCCACGATCATCGTGGTGGCCGCTGCGGGCGGGTGCGGCAGGTCCAAGGCCAGCAGGATGCCGACCGTAAGTCCCAGCGCGATCGCCCCCGAGAGCATCCATGGCCATTCCAGACCGCTGGAGAGTGCATGAGGCAGCCCGCCGGCGATGGTCTGCACGCACAGCCAGCCAATGCCCGCGCCGATGGCGTGCCCCAGAAGGCAGTTGCGAGGCCTCGCCGCAGGCGCGCCGGGTGTGAAGGCCATCACGGCGGCGCTGGCGCCGATCGCGGGAAACAGGAGCGGCAGCCGGGTCGCCACAGCCAGCAGGCCCAGCGCGAGCATGCCGAGCGTCGCGAGCAGCGCCGGCCGCACGACTCTTTCGTTCACGGAAGGAAGCTCTTGCGGTTCTTGAGCTTGGCGGGGAGGTACTCCTCGATCACGTAGTTGAGGCCCCACTTGGCGAGGGCCTGCTGCTCGGCGCGCACGCCCATCTTGAGCATGTGCTCGATCGCCTTGACCCAGGGCTTGTGCGCCATGAAGAAGGGGTCGTTCTTGAGTGCGTCCTTGGCGCGCTTGATGTCGACCTCCTGCAGCACGTGCGTGGCGTCCTGCAACTTGAAGTCGATGATGTCCTGCGGCGTGACGCCCAGATACTGGGCCTGCGGCACGCAGAAGAAGCGGTTGATGTGCGCCATGTTGCCCGAGCCCACCTTGAGCGTGCGGTAGATGTTGGCGATGCCGTAGGGATCGCAGTCGACGAAGGCGTAGACGGGGATGTCCTTGTCATCCGCGAGGCGGCGGATGAAGCGCCGCGTGGCGCGCGTCGGCACGCCGGCCGTCTCGACGAGGATGCAGGAGGCGCTCTTCCAGAACTTGTGATTGTTGAGGCGCTGGAACATGCCGCCCGTTTCGATCGCGAGGATGAACTTCGCGTCAGTCTTGAACTTGAGGTGCTCGACGGAGTGGGGGATCGAGTATGAGCCGGTACCGAAGCCCGTGCAGTCGATCTCGATCTCCTTGCCGGTCTCCGAGTCGATGTCGATCACCACGAGGTTGCCCGCAACGGAACCGCCGTGTTCCTCGGGGAAATAGCGCAACTGCTCGCGCGAGAGCCCTTCGAGCGAGGCCATTGCCTCGATGTCGTCCATCACCGTGTCGGACTCGGGCTGCTCGTTGAACTTGCACTCGCCCCAGTTCTTCGAGACGTAATAGGCTTCCCGCTTGGTCGCGAAGTCATTGTTCTCGACCATCTCCTTGGAGATCGCCATCAGCCGCAGCGTCTGCGCGAAGCTCTTGACGGTGTTGACCGAGAGCGCACGCGCGCTGGTTCCGCGGCCGAGCTCGAAGTAGCCGATCTTCGTGTCGTACTTGACGTTGGCGAGGCTGCGCGTGGGGAAGCGCAGCTCGGGCAGCACACGCTTGTCGATGCTCGCGCGCACCTTCGTCGCCGTCTGCTCGATCAGCTTGAGGGTCTTCTTGTCGAGCTCGTCGAGCTTGCGGGCCGCGCGCTTGACGGGTTTGGGTGTCTCGTCCTTTTTTTCCTTCGCCATGGTGTCGGGCCACTGGGATAGAGCAGCGCGCGGGTCATTGCAAGCTGCCGCAAAAATCCGCGGAAGCACTCCAGATCAGGCCGCAGCCGATCCGAACTTCAGACTCACGAAGCCCCTGGCAGGGGGCGAGGCAGGGCGGGCGCCCAAGGCAAGGCCCGCGCAGTTTTCTTCCCGTTTTCCACAAGGCAACATGCATCTCGGCAGGACCCTCTTCATGGCCCTGGCGCTCGGCCTCCTCGCAGGCTCGGCTCCGGCCCTCACCTTCCCCGCACCCGTCGTCAGTGCCCGCATTGTTCCGCGGCCCGCGATCCGCGAGCTGATTCAGGACCTCACGGAGGAACTGAACCGCAAGGAGCTCGACACGGCGCAGCGCACCGCGCTGATCCAGCAGCTGGCGAATGAGTTCACGCTGGCCGGCAGCAAGGACCGCGTCACCATCGTCAAGGCGTTGGAACGCTGCCTCTCGACCAAGGTCACCGGCAAGGCCGATCTCGAGCTCGCCGATCTCACCGCCCGCGCGCTGGCGGCGATGGCGCCCGAAAGCGTGCCCGTGCTGACGCGCGCCGCTGAGAACCGCAGCCTGATGAAGGACGGCAAGCTGGCCCGCACGCTGGTGCTGGCGCTGGGCAAGACGCGCGACAAGGGCGTGCTGCGCTCGCTGACCGGTCTGCTCGACCACGCGCAGCCGGAGCTCGTCGCCACGGCCGGCGAGGCGCTCGGTGAGTTCGAGCTCGCCCCGCTCGAGACGCGCAAGAAGCTCTTCGAGGAGGTGCTCAAGACGCTCTCGAGCGCCAAGAACAGCCGCGATGCCGCGCTGCAGACCGCAGCGCAGACCAACGGCATGGTCGATGCCAGCTTCGAGCGTCGCTACGAGCTGCTCGAGCCCGCACTGCTGACCACGCTGGCCCGGCTGTCACACCAGGAAGCACGCGGCCCCGAGCTGTGGCAGAGCTGGTGGAACAAGAACAAGCGCGGCAACTGGGACGAGAAGCCCAAGCTCGCCAAGGCCTGAGCGGGCTTTCGCCGCTAGAACTTGCGGCTCTTCTGCAGGACGTCGTCGAGTGTCTTCACCGTGCCGTCACGGTCGGGGTCGGACAGATCGAGGATCTCCTGCAGGGCGATGCCGATGTGCGGGATGTACTTCTCGATGTACGAGCGCTTGTCGAACTCCGCGCGCAGACGCTTGCCCTTGCGGATGTAGGTGCCCAGCCGGCGTCCGCATTCCTGCAGACCCAGGCGGATCTCCTTCTGGATCTCCTCGTAGTTGGCGATCGCCTCCTTCGACTCGGAGGTGAAGGGCACCCACACGCTCGCGATGTGCACCAGCACCGCCATCGCGCCCAGCGGCAGCGCTCCCTTGGGGTGCTGCAGCCCGTAGGCGCGCCAGTTGGTGTGGATCACGGCCTTGGTCACGGCGCAGGCGGACTGCTGGTGCAGGAGCGGCACGCGGTTGGCAAAGCGCAGCACGCGCACCGGCTCATCCGCATTGCCGACCAGGTCCTCGGTCGCGGGCACTTCCTTCTTGACCTTCTGGATGCGGCCTTCTTCGGTCAGCTCCAGGCCCACGCCGCCGGGCTTGCCGAAGGCGATGCCCACTTCGATCTGGAAGGGGTTGCCGCGGTAGACCGCCGGCGGACGCGTCACCGAAGTGTAGAAATCGGCTTCCAGCTCCTTCTTGAGCCCCGCCAGGATCAGCTCCTCGCCGATCGGCGAGATGCAGTCCGTGCTCGGCGCCATGATCTTCGACTTCTGGATGGCGTCGTGCAGCGCGGCGGCTTCTTCGCGCGCGATGCGCGCAGGGTGCGCCTTGTCGGAGACCTTGGCGAGCTTGCAGATGTCCTGCGCCACCTTGGGACCGACGCGCGAGAACTCCTCCTGCAGGAAGCCGGAGAGCGTGCGGCTCTGCGTTTCCTTCGCCATCTGGATCAGGCGGCCGAGCTCCACACCGTGCGGGTGCGGCTTGATCTCGACGGTTTCCTTGGGCAGGGCCTTGGTGCCGCGCTCGTAGACGACCTTGACGCCGCCCGGATCCACATAGGTCAGCTGCACGTGCGGATTCGCGATCGCCGTGAGCTTGATGTACATGTCGACCGAGCGCAGGCCCTTCTGGTAGCGCGCCTCCATCTCGATCTCGACGCGCGTACCGTGCTCCTTTTCCCACTCGATCTCGCGCTCGGCGTGCAGCTCGGGCTTGTTGCGCACGGTGTCGACCGCCAGCAGCAGCTCATACGCGCGCGCCTTCTTGCCGGTGCGCGAGACGATGCGCGCAGGCTTGCCGGTCGTGAGCTGTCCGTACATCACGGCGGCGGAAATGCCGATGCCCTGCTGACCGCGCGTCTGCGAGAGCTTGTGGAACTTCGAGCCGTAGAGCAGCTTGCCGAATACCTTGCCGATCTGATCCTTGACGATGCCCGGACCGTTGTCCTCGACGACGATGCGGAAGCGCTCCTCGGAGATCGGGTGCAGCTCCACCAGGATTTCCGGCAGGATGCCAGCCTCTTCGCAGGCATCGAGCGAGTTGTCGACGGCTTCCTTGACGGCGGTCAAGAGACCCTTGAGCGGTGAATCGAAGCCGAGCAGGTGGCGGTTCTTGGTGAAGAACTCCGCCACGGAGATCTCGCGCTGGCGCGTGGCCATCTCTTCGGCGCTGGAGCGGCGGCTGGGCTCCTTGCCGCCGGGCTCCTTGCCGCCGGCGCCCTCACCTTCGCTCGCGGAGGCGCCGTCCTTGGCCGCCTTGGGCTTCGACGGAGAGGCCTTGGCCTTGTCCGGCGCGGCTTCTTCGAACAGGGTGGGAGTTGCGGGGTCCTTGGGGCTCGTCACGGGAGTGCTTCGTATCCTTCAGCGGGGCGTGGAGGATCCGAGATAGTCACCGCCGAAGACGATTGCAAGCCCTGCGAATCCGGAGCGGCGGCCTGAAGAAGGCGAGCCCGCCTAGAGAACTCGCCAGCACTCGACGATCAGCCAGCCCAGCACCAGCAGCTTCGGCGCGCTCGTGAGGCAGCCCGAGGCCAGATAGCGCTGCTGCAGCGAGCCTCCGCAGCCTGGACACACGCGCGGCGTCGGCTTGGGCAGCTCGGCCTTGCAATGCGGACAGCGCCGCACCTTCAGAATGCGCGGACTCATGGCTGCGCATCCTGCCAGACGATGGCTCGCGGCGCGACGCTGGCATCGGCGCCCTGCCGGGCCGCCACCAGATCGCGGAAGGTCCTGAGGCTGCGCTCGAGCTCCGCCGTTTCGAGCTCAAAGCAGCACTCTTCGAGCAGGTAGGCGCGCACGAAGTCCTCGGAGAGTCCCAGCTCGGCGGCTTTTTCCCGCGCCAGTGCCGGGGCCAGCTCGCTCCCGCGTCTGCGCGCGCGCGCAAAAGCTGCCAAATGCTCCGCACGGAGCTCAACGCCCGCGCGCACGATCCAGGCCGCAAACACAAAAGGCAGGCCGGTGGCTCTGCAGTAGGCCTCCGAGGGGTTGTAGCGTTCCAGCCGCGGCTGCTCCTCACTCTCGAGCAGCGCCGCATCGCCGATGCGCAGCCAAGCATCGCAGGACAGCGCGCGCGGGTCCTCGCCCAGCGCCACTTCGCGCGTCTCCAGCTTGCGCTCGGCAAGCAGCGCATCGACCAGCGCCGCGGAAGTGCGGCTCGCCGGGTCGAAGGCCAGCGTGCGCACCGCCTCGATGGGGCGCTTGAGGAAGACCTGCACGCTCGAGACGCGTCCGCGTCCGGCGATCGCCAGCCGGTCGAGATGGCGGTAGCCCGGTTGGCGGAAGAGTTCGATCGAACTCACCAGCGCGACATCCAGCTCCTTGTTGCGCAGGGCGCGCACCAGCTCGGCGGGAACCGCGCGGCTGTACTCGATGCCCGGCTCGCGCTCCAGCCCGCTGTCGAGCGGCCGGCCGACCAGATACGGCACGCTGCCGACGCGCAGGGGTGGAGGGTGCATGGAAGCGGGCATTGTTGAATTCGTCTCGGCCGGAGGCAAGTGCTAGTCTGCGAGCCTCATGAACGATGCTTGGTTCTACGCACTTTCCGACAAACAGATCGGTCCGGTCACCAGAGCCCAGCTGATCGAAGCCTTGAAGAATCGCACTGTGCAGGCTGACACGCTGGTCTGGCGGGCGGGCCTGACGGGCTGGATGCGTCTGCGAGAGGTCCCAGAGCTTGCGTCCGAATGGCACGCGCTCGCGCAGGGCGCGACGGCTGCGGCAACTCCGCCGCTGCCCGGCCGTCGCGCGCACGAGATCGACTTCGAAATCCACGGTTCGGAGATGCAGTTCGTCGAGGTGGAGCTCGATCCGGGTGAGTGCGCCATCGCCGAAGCCGGTTCGATGATGTTCATGACGCAGGGCATCAGCATGGAGACCGTCTTCGGCGACGGGGAGCAGTCCGGCGGCCTGTTCCGCAAGCTGGTCGGCGCGGGCAAGCGCCTGCTGACGGGCGAGAGCCTGTTCATGACCGTCTTCCAGCACTCCGGCCCCGCGGGCAAGGAACGCGTGGCCTTCGCCGCTCCTTACGCCGGTAAGATTCTGGCCATGGACTTGCGTCAGCTCGGCGGCGAGCTGATCTGCCAGAAGGACTCCTTCCTGTGCGCCGCGCGCGGCGTCGAGGTCGGCATCGCCT
>SYGM01000114.1 GCA_005799545.1 Planctomycetia bacterium
CCGGTAGAAGCCTCGGCAGCGGTAGATCGGCGGGCTGACGTGACAGTACGGGCACTCCGGCGGCGTGAAGGGTTTCAAGGGTCTCCTTGCCGGGCGGTGAAGGGTGTCCCGGCAAGAGACCAGACGGTGCCGGCCCTAAGACCTCGCGCCCTTTTTAGGGCTTTGAGACCCGAGACTGGGAGCAGTATCGCGGAAGGGACCGGCGCAACTCGTTCTCCGCGGCCCGCAGCTCGCTCAGCGGATGGAAGGTGTCGCGCCAGCGCACGCCGCCCTGGCGCAGCGTGGTCGACATCGAGCGCAGGATCGCCCAGGGCACCACAACGAGAAACAGCGGGCCGAGCATCGAAGCCAGTCGCGTGGTCTGGAAGCGCCGCGCCGCGATCGAGGCGGGCACCAGACTCAACGCGTAGACGCCGAAGGCCAGCCAGCCCGCCGAGGATCCGGTCAGCACCGCAGTGACAAGGCCCATGATCGGCAGCAGCCATACGATCAGGATCACGCAGCTCACGAACAGCGCCAGCGGGACCGAGTACTGCATCTGCGCGAAGAAGTTCTTCTCCAGCGCACGCGGCACGCCGGACAGCGTGCGCGCCCAGTCGGCTTCCAGCGAATGCCGCGCGAATGCCGAGCGCGTGCGCTTGCCCGCGCGCCGCAGCAGCAACCCCAGCAGCATGTCGTCGACGATGGCGAGCTTCAGTCGGCTGTGACCGCCGATCGCTTCCCAGTCGGAGCGTCGCACCAGATTGAACGCGCCGATGCCCAGCGAGCCGCGGGGCGAGTCGCGATTGGCGCGCGCCAGCTCGTGCAGGATCAGCGAACCGAAGGCCGCGGTGGCGGCCGCCGCCGCGAAGCTCTGGCCGGTGATGGCGGGGGGAATCACGAGGTGATCGGCCCGCTCGGCCTCCAGATGCCGGATGGCGCGGATCAGGAGCCGCGGTTCCATCCAGATGTCGCCGTCGGTGAACAGGAGCCACTCATGGCGCGCCGCGCGTCCGCCCACCTCGCAGGCGTGCACCTTGCCGAGCCAGCCGGCCGGCAGCTGATCGACGCGCACGACGCGCAGCCGCGGATCGCGTGCGGAGAGCTCGCGCGCAATCGCGCCCGTGTCATCGACGCTGCGATCGTCGACGAGGATCAGCTCCAGCTCGACATCCTGTTGCTCGAGGAGGCGCGTCAGCGTGCCGCGGATCCGCTCGCCCTCGTTGCGCACCGGGATGACCACGCTGATGCGCGGTCGGGGAGCGTCCGGCGCCAAAGCCCCGACTCCCGGCAGCTTGGGCACGCACAACAGATCGAACGCAATCTTGGCGATGCCGACGGCGGAGATCACCGCCGAGGCCTGAAACAGCGTGTCGAGCGCGCTCACGGAGCGTTGCCGAGCTCCTGCTGGAGGAAGCGCAGCATCAGCGTGCGCCAGTGCTGCACGAGACGCTCGTCGGTGATGCCATGGCGCTGGCGGCCGTAGTACATCAGCTCGAAATCCTTGTTTTCCTGCTGCAGCGCGTAGGCCAGCTGCTCCGTGTTGGCAGGGTGAACATTGTCATCCATGGCGCCATGGATCAGCAGCAGCTTGCCGTTGAGGTCCTTGGCGCTCTTGACCACGCTGGTGTCTTCGTAGCCGCGCTCGTTGTTCTTCGGCAGGCGCATGTAGCGCTCGGTGTAGATCGAGTCGTAGTTGCGCCAGTCGGTGACGGATCCGCCGGCGATGCCCGCGCGGAAGCTCTTGGAGTGCGTCATGGCGTAGCTCGTCATGAACCCGCCGTAGCTCCAGCCGCTGATGGCGATGCGCGAGGCGTCGACCCAGGGCTGTGACTTGAGCCACACCAGGCCCTCTTCGATGTCGGCCAGCTCGCTCTCGCCCAGCCGTTGGTAGCAGGCCTGCTCCGAGACCGCGCCCTGACCGGAAGCCGAGCGATTGTCGCAGACCCAGACCACGAAGCCGTTGGCGGCCAGCAGCTGACCGAACAATCCGGCGCCGCCGTTCCAGCGATGGACGACCTGGGGAGCGTGCGGACCGGCATAGGTGTGCTGCACGACCGGATAGCGCTTGCGCGGATCGAAATCGACCGGCTTCAGCAGGATCGCGGGCATGCGGAAGCCATCGCGCGTCTTGACCTCCATCAGCACGGGCTTGCTCCACTCATGGTTCGCCAGCGCCGGCACGTCGTTGACATCGATCACGCGCTCTTCGCTGCCGTCGGCGGCGTGCAGGCGGACCTGCGGCGGCGTCCACAGATTGCTCCAGGTGTCGATGTAGCGCGTGAAACCGGGGCTGAAGCTGGCGTTGTGCGTGCCCTCGGCCTGCGAAAGGCGCGTCAGCTGCGTGCCGTCGAGCCGCACGCGGTAGACATGCGTCTCGACGTGGCTCTTCTCGGTGCCGGAGAAATAGATCCAGCCGCCCGCCTCGTCGACGCCATGCAGCGTGCGCACCTCGTAGTTGCCTTTGGTGACAGGCGCAATCAGTTCACCCTGCGCGTCGAGATGGTAGATGTGTTTCCAGCCGGTGCGCTCGCTGAACCACAGCAGGCTGCCGTCGTTGAGCCGCCGGGGGCTGCCGTTGGCATTGACCCAGGCGCGTGATTCCTCGCGCAGCAGCACGCGCGGCCCCGGCTCGCTCGAGCGCGCCGTGCACAGCTCCAGCCAGGTCTGCTCGCGGTTCTGCACCTGGAAGGAAACGCTGCTGGCATCGAGCCAGGCCACATCGACGATCAGCGGCTCATCCATCGACCAGCGCGTCAAATCGACCCAGCGCACCTCGGCCTTCGTCGCGGGCACGATGCCCAGACGCACCTTGGGATTCTCCTCGCCCGGACGCGGATAGCGGCCCTTTTCGATGGTCGGATTCATCGGCACGCCGTCGACCAGCGTCCATTCCGGCACGCCCTGCTGATCGAGCTGCAGGAAGGCGATCTCGTCGGAGTCCGGGCTCCACCAGAAGCTCTGGAACTGGCCGCGACCGTAGATCTCCTCCTGATAAATCCAGTCGAGCGTGCCGTTGAGGATCGTGGCGCTGCCATCGCGGGTCAACCGGCGCTCTGCGGGGGGATCGACATCGCAGACGTACAGATCGTTGTCGCGCACAAAGGCGACGCGCCGGCCGTCGGGGCTGAACGTGGCGTGTTCTTCGGCTGCGGAGGGCGTGTTGGTGAGCCGCACGACCTTGTCCGCCTTGGAAAGCCACACGTACAGGTCCTTGCGGATCGTGAACAGCAGCGCGTCCTTGCCGGCGTTCATGCGCGAGGGGTTGAGCTCGGCGAGCTGCGCGGCTTCCTCGCTCTTGATGGCTCCGATCTTCTCGATCGCGGCCTTGGCGGCGGCGAAGTTGCCGAAGTTCGAGAGCGCTCCCGTGCGCGCCTCGACGCGCCGCCACTCGGTGCGCTTGCCTTCCTTGCGCGGAATCAGATAGTGCTCCTCGTCAAGCCAGACCTGACCGCTCTCGGGGGCCCCGTTGAAGCTGACGCGTTGGCGCGGGTCGTAGAGCTTGGCGAGCGTCACGCGCTGCAGCTGCGAGGCATCGGCTGCGCGCTCCCGCCCGCCCGCGGGTTCCTTGGGCGGGGCGGAGCAGGCCTGAAGGATCGCGAAGGCAAACAGAATCGGCAGCAGGGCCTTGTGCATGGGGGAGGCATGATCGCCACTCGGCCCAGCCCTGACCAGAGGCTCCTTGCGCGGCACAGGGGTGGCACAGGGGTGGCACAGGGCAACCCGCTGCAGCACTCTCCGGGAGCCCAAAATTGCAACGTCCTTGAGTGGCAGGCCTTTAGGGGGTATCCCTTTCGCCCCGAATCACGGGCGGACCCGCTTCGCCCACACCCCCTGCCTCACGATCCAACCATGTTGACCACCCCCCTGTTCGTCCCCGCTCTCGCCCTCCTTGCCTCCGCCCAGGAAACCGCGCCGGCCGCTCCGGCTGCGCAGGACAGCGGCCTCGTCGCCGGCCTGCTGGGTCTGGTGCTGGGCGTGCTGCAGTTCATCGTGGCGCTCTCGATCGCGGCCTTCGCGATCAACAAGGGCTTCGCCATCGTCAGCAAGATGCTCGACGGCCTCAACATCTGGGCCGAAGTCAAGAAGCGCAACGTCGCCGTGGCGCTGCTCGCCGCAGGCGTCGTGATCAGCTACACCAACGTGATCGGCGGCGGCATCGAGTCGATGACCACCGGTCTCAAGAGCCTCACCAGCTTCGATCTGGGTGCCGGTATCTCTGCCATCGTCGGCGGCGTCCTCAACCTCATCGTGGCCCTGATCGTCGCGGGCTTCGGCATCAGCGTGACCTTCAACGTGATGGACAAGCTGACCACCGACATCAACGAGAAGGATGAGCTGCGCGGCGGCAACGTCGCCATCGGCGTGGTCTACGCGGGCATCCTCGTGGGCGTGAGCCAGATGATCTCGGCCGGCGTCACGGGCATCGGTGGCGCGGTCACCAAGCTGATCGACAGCCTGATCTGAGGTTTCCGCCTAGGAAATCGGTTCAGAACGGGGCTCCCCGGAGCGGGGGGTCCCGTTCTGTCATTTTTTGCCAGCGTTCCGGCTGGATTCCCCGTAGCTCGTTGCCCGACAATCCTGCGCAAGAGCCCATGTTGCGACACACCCCTCTCGTCCTTGTGCTGACCATGCTGACCGCCTGCGAATCCAAGCAGGGAGGGTCCGACACGATCGCCCCGCCGACGGCTGGCCGCTCCCAGACCGGTGGCAGCGGAGCCTCGGCTGCGCAGGCGCCCCAATGGGACAGGAGCTCGATGGACCGCTTCGGTCTCAACCGTCCGATGCGGGAAGAGTCGGCCGGCGCGCAATCGAAGTCGCAGCAGCGGCTGGCGTGGGATTTGCCGAGCGGCTGGGTGGAGCGCCCCGCGACGCAGATGCGGCTGGCGAACTTTCAGGTCGCCGGCGACAGTGAGGGCGAGTGCTACCTGACGCTGCTGGGTGGCGATGGCGGAGGAATGGTGGCGAACATCAACCGCTGGCGCTCGCAGCTGGGTCTGGAGCCGCTGGATGCGGCCGCCGTCGATCAACTGCCGAAGGCGAAGTTCATGAGCGACATGGCCGTGCTGATCGACTTTGAAGGCACGTACAGCGGCATGGGCGGCGGCGAAGGCCGGCCGGGCTGGCGCATGCTGGGCCTGCTGCTGGTGGAGCCGCAAGGCTCGGCCTTCTTCAAGGCGACCGGACCGACGGCGCTGCTCGCCGCCGAGCGCGAGAACTTCCTCAAGCTCGCCGCCTCGCTGCGCATCGAGACCGCACCTGCGACGGCTCCGGATGCAGTGAAGGCGCCCGATGCGGCGAGTGCGCCCGCTGCGGCGGCTCCCGACAAGGGCAAGGAGATGGCGGGCAACATCCCGACCGCTTCGGCCGACGATCTGATCTGGGAGATGCCAGCCGGCTGGCGCGAAGGCCCCAAGAAGCCCATGCGCGCCGCCAACTATCTGGTCGGTCCCGATCCGGCCTCGGAGTGCTACGTCACGATCCTGCCCGGCGAGAGCGGCGGCCTGCGCGCGAATATCAACCGCTGGCGGGATCAACTCGGCGCGAGCGACCTCACGCAGGAGCAGGTCGATGCGCTGACGCGCATCCCGATGCTCGGCGGAACCGGACGCCTGCTGGAGATCGACGGCACGGGTGACATGGCGGGTCGCAAGATGATCGCCGCGCTCTCGATCAGCGCCGGCCGCTCGGTCTTCGTGCGCCTCACCGGGCCCAAGGAGCAGCTGGAGTCCGAGCGCGAGAACTTCCGCGCCTTCGCGGCCTCGATTCAGGAGCGCAAGTGAAGCTGCTGCAGCGGATCGTCGATGTGTTCTCCTCGCTGTGGCTCTCGGCTCTGCTGCTGAGCCTGCTGGCGCTGCTGACCTGGCTGGGGACGCTGGAGCAGGTCGATCACGGCCTCTACGAGGTGCAGAAGAAGTACTTCGAGTCCTTCTTCCTGTTCCACGAGGTCGGACCGATCTCGATTCCGCTGCCGGGCGCGAACCTGGTGATGTGGCTGCTGCTGGTCAACATCGTGATCGGGGGCGTCGTGCGGATGCGCAAGACCAAGGCCACGATCGGCGTGCTGATCACGCACCTTGGCATCATTCTGTTGTTGGTCGCGGGCTTCGTGAAGAACTACTTCTCGACCGACGGGCACATCACGCTCTTTGAGGGCGAGAGCGCCGACTACTACCAGAGCTATTACCGCTGGGAACTCGCGATTCTCGAGGAGCAGGCGGACGGCACCGTCGCGGAGCACATCCTCAGCCACGATCAGGTCGCGGCCTGTATCGGAGCGGAAGGCCGCGTGTTCCGCTCGTCGACGCTGCCGTTTGAAGTGCGGCTCACGCACTTCCTGAAGAACAGCCGGCCGATGCCCAAAGGCCCGATGTTCGAGGTCAAGGTGCCCGTGGCGGACGGGCTGTTCCTCTCGGAGCTCGAGCCCGAGCCGGAGGCAGAGGCCAATGTCGCCGGCGTATGCGTGACGGTGACGGGCCGCGACGGATCGCAGCAGAGCGGGCTTCTGTGGGGCGTCGAACGCGCGCCGCTGACCGTGCGCATGGCGGGCAAGCGCTATGGACTGACGCTGCGCCACGAGCGCTATCCCATGCCCTTCGAGGTGCAACTGCTCGACTTCATCAAGGAAGACCACCCCCGCATGGCGATGGCCAAGGCCTTCGAGAGCGATGTCAAGGTGCGCGAGGACGGTTCGGAACGCACCGTCAAGATCGAGATGAACGCGCCGCTGCGCGACCGTGGGCTGGTGCTGTATCAGGCCTCGTGGGGTCCGCAGAACGCCGGGCCGCAGACGCCGCTGTTCTCCACGCTCTCGGTCGTGTCCAACCCCGCGGACCAGTATCCCTTCTACGCCTGCATCGTGATCGCGGTCGGCATGCTGCTGCACTTCCTGATGAAGCTCGCACGTCACCTGCGTTCTCAACAATCCAAGCGCGAGGCCGTCTCATGAGCACCTTGATTCGCACCCTGATTCACAGCCTGCTTCGAACCACCCTGGCCTGGATGCTCGGAGCGCTGCTGGCCGCGGGCGCGGCGGCTCAGGGCTGGTCGCCGAAGACCGTCGAACTCTTCGAAAGCCTGCCGGTGCAGGATGGCGGACGCGTCAAGCCGACCTCGACCTACGCCAACTTTCTCCTGCTGCGGCTGTCAGGCAAGACCTCGCTCAAGCTGGAGGATGGCACCAGCCTGAGCCACACGCAGTGGCTGCTGGACGTGATGTTCCAGCCTGAAAAGGCCGCCGGCTATCCCGTTTTTCTCGTGCCTGACTCCGATGTGCTCGACGCGATCGGCGTGGGGCACGAAGGCAAGAAGAAGCGGGACCGCTACTCGCTCAACGACCTGAAGCCGGGCGTCATGAAGCTGTTCGAGCTGGCCCAGGAATACAGCCGGCGCGAGGCCAAGCTGCGCAGCTCCCTGGAGCAGAACGTCGTCACGCTGGCGGAGAACATCAACGAGTACGGCGGCATCACGGGCCGCATGCAGCTCGCCAGCATTCCGCCGGATGTGTCGATCGAGCAGGATCCGGCCTGGCACTCTCCCGAGGAGCTGTTCTCGCGACAGCGCGCCGGGGAAACGCTGCCCGCCGCGCACGCCGCGATGCTGGAGGACTATCTGGAGCTCGCCAAGCGCCGGGACAAGTCCGCCGAGTTCGAACAACAGCTGGAGAAGATCCACGGAGCGACGCTCCGGCTGGCGGATGCACGCGGCGAGTACGACAAGATCCCGCTCGAGATCCGCTACTACGATCTGGGATTGATCCACTGGTCGCTGTACACGTTCCTGCTCTCGTTCGTGCTGGTTGCGTTCACGTGGCTGTTCGGCCGGAGCCGCGCGCTGTACGCAGGGGCCATCTCTCTCGCAGCGATCGCCACCGTGCTGCTCTCGATCGCGATCGCGATGCGCTGCGTCATCCGGGATCGCCCGCCGGTCTCCACGCTCTACGAGACGGTGATCTTCATCACGGCCGTGGGATGCCTGGTGGGACTCTTCGCGGAGTGGGTCCAGCGCAACCGACTGGCGGTCTCCGCCACGGCGATCCTCGGCGTCGTTGGGGTGTTCATCGCCAACGGCTACGAGACGCTCGACAAGCGTGACACGATGCCGAGCCTCGTGGCGGTGCTCGACACGAACTTCTGGCTCGCCACGCACGTCACGGCGATCACGATCGGCTATGCGGCAGGTCTGTTCGCGGCGATTCTGGCGAGCATCTTCCTGCTGTCGAAGCTGTTCCAGATTTCCCGCAAGGACAAGAGCTACTACACCAGCCTCACCCGCATGACCTACGGGGTGCTGTGCTTCGGCGTGATCTTCTCGACCGTGGGCACGATTCTGGGCGGCATCTGGGCCAATGACAGCTGGGGGCGCTTCTGGGGCTGGGATCCCAAGGAGAACGGCGCGCTGCTGATCGTGCTCTCGCAGCTGGTGATCCTGCACCTGCGCATGGGAGGCCATGTCCGCGACTTCGGCATTGCGATGCTGGCGGCCTTCGGCGGTATCATCGTGGCCTTCTCGTGGTGGGGCGTGAACCTGCTGGGTGTCGGATTGCACAGCTACGGCTTCACCAGCGGCATCTCGACGGCGCTCAACACCTACTACATCGTGCAGGCGGGCATCATGGTGCTGGGGGCGATCGGACACCTGATCGAACTCTCTCGCCAGCAGTCGCAGGTTCCGGAGACGGTTTCGTTTGCCTCCGACGGGCAGGGAAGTGCATCCTGACGGCGGGATGCAGACTCGCTCCGTAGTACTGGCCTGCAGCGTGCGCGGCTGCGGCCAGCCGCTGCTGCCTTCGCAGGATCGCCGCAGCTGGCGCTGCGCGCGTTCCCATTGCTTCGACGTGGCGCGCTCGGGCTATCTCAACCTGCTGCAGCCCAACGAGCGCCGCTCGCGCGCGCCGGGCGACAGCGAGGAGACCGTTGCAGCGCGCCGGCGCTGGATGAAGTCCGGTCGCAGCGCGCCGCTGATCGAAGCGGTGCGCGAGCGCACGCTCCGCCTTGGGCTCGGGCGCGAGTCGGCCGTGCTCGATGTCGGTTGCGGGGAGGGCACGCTGCTCGGCAGCCTGCAGATGGAGTTTGGCTTCGAAGCCTACGGCGTCGACATCTCCCAGCCTGCGATCGACGCGGCGGCTCGGCGCTGGACGGACTGCGGCTGGATCGTCGCCAACGCGGACATCGCGCTGCCATTTCAGTCCGGCAGCCTCGATCTGGTGCTCTCGATCACGGCTCGGCGCCATCCGCAGGAGTTTGCGCGCGTGCTGAAGGCGGGCGGGCATGTGCTCTACGCCGTGCCGGCCGAGGACGATCAGGTGGAACTGCGCGAGCGCCTGCACGGTGAGGCCTATCAGATCGACCGCCTGCCCGCGCTGATCGAGGCCATGGCGGGTTTCGAGCTGGTCGAGAGCGCGCGCTGCCGCTGGCAGAACACGCTCGATCGCGAGTCGTACGAGGATCTGCTCTCGACGGCCTACCGCGGAGCGCGCGATGCGCAGCGCGCGCGGCTGGAGCGCAGCGCCTCGATGGTGATCACTTCGAGCTACCAGCTGGCCTTGTTTCGAAAGCAGCTGACGTGAGCCGGCCGAATTCGATGGTGCGCGCGCTGGGGCTCACGGGTGCCGTGGCCCTGATCGTGGGCAACATGGTCGGCACCTCGATCTACACGCTGCCGGCCTCGCTGGCCCAGACGGCGGGTCCCTCATCCATTCTGGCCTGGCTGATCACGGCGCTGGGTTATCTCTTCATCGCGCTGGTGTATGCGCGCCTCGGCCCGCTGTATCCGCGCACCGGCGGTCCGTACCACTATGCGCGCGAGGCGTTCGGCGACTACGCGGGCTTCCTTTCGACCTGGGCTTACTGGTTCAGCGCCACGGTCGGCAACGCCGCGATCGCACTGGGTGTTGTCGGCTATCTCGAGGGACTCCTGCCGGAGGGTTTCGGCGGAGGATGGAGGACTTTCGCACTCGCGCAGCTGTGTCTGTGGACGCTGACGCTGGTCAACATCGTCGGCGTTCGCGAGAGCGCGCGCCTGCAGATCGTGCTGATGTTCGCCAACGTGATTCCGTTGCTTGGCATCACCGCGCTTGCGGCGGGCAGCTTCGAGCGCGCCAACCTCGAGCCCTTCGCACCGCAGGGTTTCGCCTCGATTCCGGCGGCCTGCGCGCTGATCGTGTGGGCCTATTCGGGCATCGAATCCGCGAGCGTGCCGGCCGAGGAAGTGCAGGATGCCGAGCGCACGATCCGTCGCTCGACGATGATCGGATACGCCGTCGGAACCGTGGTGTTCCTCGCGACGGCGATCGTGACCGCAGGCGTCGTGCCCAACGCCGAGCTCGCCGTGAGCGAGCGGCCGCTGGCGCTGATGGCCGAGCGCGGTGTCGGCGACTGGGCGGGCACCTGGATCGCCTGGGCGGCGGCCATCGCGGGGCTGGCCACGCTCAACGGCTGGATCCTAATGGCCGGCCGCATTCCGGTGGGGGCGGCGCAGGATGGGCTGTTCTTCGCGCGGCTCGGGCGCGTGCATCCGCGCCTTGGGACGCCGGTCACGGGCCTGCTTGTGGGCAGCGGCGTGGCGAGCCTCGCGCTGCTGCTGGCCTTGCATGAGTCGCTGCTGGATGCATTCAACAGCATTGTCGCGCTGGCGGTGCTGACCACGCTCCTGCCGCATCTCTTCGCAGCGGCGGCGCAGCTGCATCTGGCCCGCGTGCAGCCCGGTCGCATTCCGCCGGAACAGCGACGGCGCGCGGCGGTGGTGGCGCTGCTGGCCTTCGCGGCCGTGCTGTTCTTCATGTACGGCTGCGGACCAGAGATTGCCCTGTGGGGCTTCCTCGTGATCTTCGCCGGCACACCGATCTACGTCTGGCTGAGGACTCCCGGGAGCGGATCCCGTATCCTCTGAACGAACGAAAGAAAAACCGCACACATCATGATCGCATTGCTGTCCTTCGCCCTGGCTGCGCTCGGCGCCGCCGATACCCATCCCTTCGGCGTGCACGACATGCTGGCCATGCAGCGCATCTCGGGCACGCAGGTCTCGCCGGACGGCAAGTCGCTCGTCTTCGAGGTGCGTACCACCGATCTGGCCGCCAACCGCGGTCGCTTCGATCTGTGGACGGCGCCCGTGACCGGCGGCGAGCCGCTCGCGCTGACCACGCATGAGGCCAACGACACCAGCCCGCGCTTCGCGCCCGATGGGCAGTCGGTCTTCTTCCTGTCGTCGCGCTCGGGCTCCTCGCAGGTCTGGCGTCTGCCGCTCGGCGGCGGCGAACCGGTGCAGGTGACGAGCTTCGCGCTCGATGTCGACAACTTCCTCGTGTTCCCCGACGGCAAGCGCCTGCTGCTGACCATGGAGGTGCTGCCGGATGCGCCGTTGGAGAGGGCGCTGGAGGAAACCGCCGCGCGCGATGCTCAGGATGCGGCGAGCAAGGTTAAGGCGCGCGTGTACGATCGCCTGCTGTTCCGCCACTGGGACAGCTGGGAGGACAAGAAGCGCAGCCACGCCTTCGTGTGGGAGATCGGCGGCGGCGCGCCGATCGATCTGATGCCCGGAATGGATGCGGATTGTCCGCCCAAACCCTTCGGCGGTGCCGAAGAACTGGCGATCTCACCCGATGGTCGCATGGTGGCCTTCACGGCGCGCGTCCACACGCGCGAGTCGGCCTGGAATACCGATCTGCATGTCTTCCAGACGCTTGCCGACGGTTCGGTGCCGCCGCGCAACCTCTCGGTCGCCAACCAGGCTCAGGATGGTCAGCCGCAGTACTCGCCGGATGGCCGCTATCTCGCGTGGCTGGCAATGGCGCGACCCGGTTATGAGGCCGATCGCCAGCGCATCGTGCTGCTCGATCTGCGCCTGCGCAGCCTCGGGCCGCCGCGCACGCTGACCGAAGAGTGGGATCGCAGCCCGGGCGAGTTCCGCTGGTCGAGCGATTCCCGGCAGCTGTGGTGCACCGCCGACAACATCGGCAACCACTCGCTGTTCTCGGTGGATGTCGAGAGCGGCAAGCCGACGCTGGTGTTCGAAAAGGGTTACGTTGCGAACCCGCAACCGGCCGCGGACGGTCGCGTCGTGTTCGCGCTCGACACGCTCGACATGCCGGCGGAACTGTTCTCCGTGAAGGCGGACGGCTCGGATCTGGATGGAATCACGAAGCTCAACGCTGCGCGCCTGGCGCAGACGCGTCGCGGCAGCTTCGAGCAGTTCCGTTTTGCGGGCTGGAACGGCGAGACGGTGCACGGCTATGTCGGCAAGCCGGCCGACTACGAAGCGGGCAAGCGCTACCCGGTGGCCTTCCTGATCCACGGCGGTCCGCAGGGTTCCTTCGGCAACCATTTCCACTATCGCTGGAACCCGCAGGCCTACGCCGGCGCGGGCTTCGCGACGGTGTTCATCGACTTCCACGGTTCGACGG
>SYGM01000115.1 GCA_005799545.1 Planctomycetia bacterium
AGATCGTGCTGGGCATCGACAACATCATCTTCATCTCGATCCTTTCCGGGAAGCTGCCGCCCGAGCAGCGCGCCAAGGCTCGTCAGATCGGACTGGCGCTGGCAATGCTGATGCGCATCGCGCTGCTGTTCGCGCTGTCGTGGGTGATGGGACTGGTCGAGCCGCTGTTCGGCATCATGGGGCACGAGATCAGCGGCCGTGATCTGATTCTGCTGGGCGGCGGCCTGTTCCTGATCGGCAAGTCGACGTTCGAGATTCACGAGCGTCTGGAGGGCCCCGAGCACGGGCCGATCGATGCCAAGACGCGCATCAGCTTCTCCTCCGTGCTGGTTCAGATCATGCTGCTCGACATCGTGTTCAGCCTCGACTCGGTCATCACGGCCGTCGGTATGGTGCAGAACATCACGATCATGATCGCGGCCGTGATCGCGGCCGTGGCCGTGATGATGCTGTTCGCCGGCACCGTCAGCGAATTCGTCGAGCGTCATCCGACCATCAAGATGCTGGCCCTGTCCTTCCTGATCCTGATCGGCGTGATGCTGGTCGCAGAGGGCTTCGGGCAGCACGTCAGCAAGGGCTACATCTACTTCGCGATGGCCTTCTCGCTGCTGGTGGAGCTGCTCAACATGCGCCTGCGCAGGGTCAGCGCCGCCAAGGTCCAGCTCCACGGTCCGCAGATGCCGGACGGGAAGCGCGACGCGTGAGCCAACGCCCGGCCCAGGAGGCGCTCTCGCTGCGCGGCAGCCTGGCGAGCGGTGCCTGGGCCTCGATCTTCTTCTGGGGCGCTTCCTTCGTCGCGGCGAAGGAAGCGCTGGCCGGTTTCTCGCCTTGGTCGATGGTGGCAGGGCGATTTGCGCTGGGTGCGCTGCTGCTCTACGGCTGGCTGTGGCTGCGCCGCGAGACATGGCTGCCCCGTGCGGAGGATCGCCGGCGCTGTCTGCTGTTGGGCGTGATCCTCGGCCTGCACATCGTTGCGCAGGGCTTCGCGCTCTACTCCACCAGCGCGCTCAACTCCGGCTGGATTGTCGGCTTCTGTCCGGTCGTGATCGCCGTGGGGGCGCGGGTATTCCTGCGCGAGCCGATCAGCGCGCGTTCGTGGTCGGGCATCGGCATCGCGACAATGGGCATGGCTCTCATTCTCCTGCCGGGGGCGCAACTCGGTGCTTTTCAACTGGGGGACTGGATCGTGTTCGGAACGACCTTCAGCTGGGCTGCCTACACGCTGCTCAGCGCACGCCCCGTGCAGCACAGCGGTGCGCTGGTGACGAGCGCGGCCGCCATGGCGGTCGCCAGCCTCGTGTGCGTGCTCGCGGCCGTGGTCGATGGTCGCTGGCTGGAGGCCGCGGTGCCCGGGCGAGCGTGGATCGCCCTGTTGTTTCTCGGTCTGGGGTGCAGCGGACTGGCTTTTGCCTTCTGGAACCGGGCACTCGCCCGCTTCGGTGCGGCGCAGCTGTCCGGGCTGATCTACTTTCAACCGCTCGTGACGCTGCTGCTCTCGGTGCTGCTGCTCGGCGAGGAGCTGCGCTGGAATGTCATGGCCGGGGGGGGCGTGGTGCTGTGCGGCGTCTACTGGCTGTCGCGCGGCAAGCGCGCCTAGCGTGTCTAGCGTGCCGGAAGGAAGGGGTCGGAGTGGATTCGGGAGAGCGGCACGCCTTCCAGGAAGCACTCGCGCTGCAGCTGGCTGACGAGTGCGGGTGCTCCGCAAAGATAGACCCGCATGCTTGCGAGCTCCGAACCGAATTGTCGCACCCGGGCGATGAGGTCGCCGTGCCGCACGCGCGGATCGGGATGCGATTCGAGGCACCAGCTCTCGACGGCCACGCCGCTCAGTGAATCAAGGAGATCCAACGCGTAGTTTCCGGATGGGCGTGCGGAGCCGTGCAGCAGATGGATCGGCGCGCAGTGTCCGGCCCTGATGGCTGAGCGCGCCACACCGAGCAGGGGAGCGAGGCCCGTGCCGGTTCCGGCCAGCAGCAGCGGTTCGTCCAGTTGTGCCGCCGCATGGGTGCAATGCCCCAGCGGGCCCGCCATCTCCAGGGCGTCTCCGATCCGTGCATCTTCAGCGAGCCAGGCACTCATGTGTCCGCGAGGCTGCACTGCGATGTGGAGCTCGAGTTCCTCGGGGCTCGCGATCGAGTAGCAGCGTGAGCGGCCCGGCTCGCGCGAAAGAAAGAGGTACTGTCCGGCCTCCCACTGCAACCGCGTCTGCGGTTCCAGCACGACACGCAATGTGGAGTCGCCGAGCCACTCCTTCCGGACCAGCCGGAGCGCCGTGCGCCGCAGTTGGGCCTGACCCGAGCGCAGCCGCAGTCCGGCCGTGGCCGGTGTCTGGCAGGCCAGCACCGCGCGGGCCGCGTCCTCGACCGATTGCAGCTCGCAGCCGCGGCAGGCTCCGGCGCGGCAGGAGTGGGGGATCGCGAG
Source organism: Planctomycetia bacterium (assembly GCA_005799545.1). GTDB lineage: Bacteria > Planctomycetota > UBA1135 > UBA1135 > SYGM01. The sequence goes on from SYGM01000115.1 coordinate 2,422, forward strand.
ACCGGCCCGCAGGCAGGCATCGAGCACGCTGTCCCCCGGATCAGCCTCGATGCCGATGCCGTCAACCTCCAGCTGTACGCGGCTCATCGGCGCGCACGGCTCTGGCGCGAGAGCACATCATCGCGCACCGAGTTGGCGAGTGCCGCGACCTCGGCGATGTCGGCCTCGTTCGCGCCGAGTTCCGCAAGCACGGCCCCCAGATTCTCGATCACCGCATCGACGTGGGAGTCATCCAGCCCCAGCTTCAGCAGATGGGCGTGTCCGTCGCGCATGTCCTTGCCGGTGTAGTGGTTGGGACCACCGGTCACCATCGTCAGGAAGTTGCGCTGCTTCTCGGCCTGGCGCTGCATGTCCACGCCCTCGAAGAAGCGCGCGACGCGCGCATCCTTCAGCATCCGGCGGTAGAAGCGATCCACGGCGGCCTGTATGGCGGGCGCGCCTCCCAGTCGTTCGTACAGGCTCTTCGTCGTCATCGTCTCGGCTTTCCGCTGCTGTGGCAGCAAAGTGGTATTAGCGATACCACAATCGGCGCTGGAGGCCATGCCCGTCCATGCGCTAGAGTCCGTACCCAGCGGATGCCGCCATGCAATTGACGCTCTTCACCGACTACAGCCTGCGTGTGCTGATCTTCCTTGCGTTGCACTCCGGACGCAGCGTGCCCAGCGCGGAAATCGCGAGCTCCTTCGGCATCTCGCGCAACCACCTGCTCAAGGTGGTCCGTGCGCTGGTCGAGCAGGGTCTGGTCGACTCCACGCGCGGAGCCGGCGGCGGGTTGCGGCTGGCGCGGCCGGCGAGCGAGATCCGCATCGGGCAGCTGGTGCGGCGCATGGAGCCCGCCACGCCCCTGCTGGAGTGCTTCGACCTCAAGACCAACCAGTGTCGCATCGTCCCGGCCTGCACGCTCAAGCGCGTGCTGGCACGCGCGCTGGCGGCTTTCCATGCCGAACTCGACCAGCACACGCTCGGCGACCTCGTCCACCAGCGCGGAGAGCTGCTGGAACTCCTGCAGCCAGTGCCAGCGCGCGCGCGCGCTCGGAAAACGGGCTCGGGACGGTATCCTGCCGGGTCACGCGCCCTAGGTACCGCCCGGAGAACAACGCCTTGATCCACGCCCGCCATCTGCTGTGCCTGACCTGCCTGTTCTGGGCTCCTGCCATCTCTGCGCAGGTGCTGCCTTCCAAGGGGCAGGAGGGCGGCGGCAACGTGGCCCCCCACGTCACCTGCACAAGCTGCCAGACGCGCAACTACACCTATCCGTCCAATGCGCAGCGCGATGAGGCCAACCGCCTGATCACCTGGTGCGCCGTCTGCAAGCAGGACCGCCCGCACGAAGCGAGTTACAACTCCGATCTGGGGCTGTCCGGCGGCGCGCGCGAAAAGGGCCAGAGCGGTCTGCGGCTGCGCAAGGATGCGCCTGCGCCGCAAGCTTCACCGCAACAGCCTCAACCGCAGCCTCAACCGCAGCCCGCTTCTCAACCGGCAACCCAGCCCGCAACTCAGGCCAACCCGCAGCCGGCCACCGGCGGCCCTGACCCCGCCGCCGCCTTCGTCTTCACGGGCCTGCGCCGCCAGCGCGCTCCCGATGAGCGCCTGCTGGCTCAGGCCGTCGACTCGCTCGTGGCGATGGGGCCGGCAGGCACAGCGAGCGCGCGCGCCGAGCTCGCCGCCAAGGAAGCGCCGGTCGTGATCGTGGCGGGACGCGTGCTGCTGGCTTCGCAGGACCCGGTGGACCACGAACTGGTGCTGCAGTGTCTGCGTCTCAGCCCTCCGGCGGGAGCCGGCGCCGCGCTGCTCGGTGAGTTGGTGCGCACTGACCCGGTGCGCGTGCCGCCGCGCGTGCTGATTGAACTGATGGATGCCCGCGAGCCGGGCCTGCGTCTGGCCGCGGGCCGCGAAATGCGTGCCCGCATGCAGCCGGAATTTCTCGCCGAAATCGAGCGTTCGCTGGCGGTGGTTCGCGCCGATGCGCGGCTGGAGCTGCTGAGCCTGGTGGGCGATCTCGATTCAGCGGAAGCCACGCGCGTGCTGCTGTCGCGGCTCGCGGATCCGGCTCCGCGCGTTGCGGTGCTCGTGCTGGGAGAGCTGGCGGGCCGCAAGGCTCCCGAGCTGGACGCGCAGCTGCTGCAGCAGGCCTTCGGCGAGCGCTGGATTCTGCGCTCGCAGGCCTACGCGCTGCTCGCGCTCGTGGAGCGCGAAGATCTCGACCAGCGCGCGATCCTCAACGACACGCACATTCCGCCGCTGCTCGAGGCGCTGGAGTCGCAGGACTCATTCGTGGCCGGCGCCAGCGCCTGCGCGCTGGCCGGCATCGGTTTCCGCAGCGCGCGCACCGACACGCGCAGTTGGCTGGATCAGGGCGTGGTCGACCGGCTGGTCGCGGTGTCCAGCGGCAAGGTCTTTCACAACGACTTCGTTGCGCTGCAGGCTCCGGTCAGCCGCCGGCTGCGGCAGGTCACCGGACAGGAGTTCACCGAGGGGCCTGCCTGGGTCAACTGGTGGCTCGATCAGCGCGCCGGTTTCCGTGCCCAGCGTGCGCAGCTGGTGGTGGGGGCCGGCGAATCCGCGCGCCTCGCGCTCGGACTGCGCAGCGAAGGACAAGGCCTGCTGCTGCTGGGTCCGGCCGAGCCCGAGCCCGCCAGCCTGCCGCTCAACACGATTGTGTTCCGTGTCACGCCGGAGGAGGCTGATGCGCTGATCGGCGTGCTGCAGAAAGAAGGCGTGCTGGGTGCCGAGCGCCTACCGGGGGCGCGCGGGCCGCGCGGCTCGCGCGAGCGCCAGCTGACGATCAGCATTGCGGGACGCAGCAAGCAGTTCCTGCTGGGCGGCGGGATCGAAGAAGCGTGGTTTGAGCGCTGCGTCGCGGCGCTGCGCGCACTGGCTGACGACAACCGCTGGCAGCAGTATCCCACGCCCGGCAAGCATGCCGGCCGTGCGGAGCTGTGGGCTCAGGCCAGCAGTTGGTGGGGCACGCATCGCGATCCCGCCGAGCGTGCGGTGGCCCTCAAGCAGCTGGTGTTTGCGCTGCTGACACAGACGCGCCAGAGCGAGGAGCGCAGCCGCGGGCTGGCGGAGCTGGAGCGCATCTATCGCGAGTTTCCGCAGAGTGCCTCCCCGGATGACTTCCGAACGCTGCTGGGGCTGATGCGCAGCGCGAGTCCGCAGGAACTGGGCCTTCTCGTGCGAATGGCGACCGTGGCCGCCCTGAGCTTCGATGAGCAGCGCCGCGAGGTTCCGCGCGAGATGGCGCGGGAGCTCGTGCAGAGCGTGCAGGATCCCGCCTTGCTCGACGTGATCTGCGAGGCTGCGCCGCTCAACTTCGTGCAGACCCTGCTCGGGGAAACACGCCCCGATCTGCGCGCAGCGGGCGCGCGCGCGCTTGGTCGGCGCGGTGGCCCCGAGATGACGGCTCAGTTGATGCCGCTGCTGGGAGATAAGGTGCCGCAGGTCGAAGCCGCCGCCGTTGAGGCGCTGGGCCAACTGAAGGCGGAGTCGGCGCGCACCGAATTGCTGGTGCGCGCGCGTCTGGGGCTGGAGCCCGTGCGCGTCGCCGCGCTGCAAGCGATCGGCGAGCTCAAGGGCGAGTTCGTCCTCGACGCCCTCCTGCTGGGCCTGTCCGATCGCAATCCCGTGATCAGGGCGGCGGCGGTGGAGGGCATGGGCGCCATGGATGATCCCGCAACGGCGCCCTTCCTGATCAGCCTGCTGGCGGAGGGCAGCACATCGGAGGTGTACGAGCCGGCGCGCACAGCGGTACGGCAACTCAGTGTGCGGGCGCGTGCGGATCTCGAGCGGATTGCCAGTTCGCCGACGCACCGCGCGCGGCTCGAGGCTGCCGTGCTGCTCGGCGACTTGTGCGACCCCTTGGCTGTTCCGACGCTGCTCGGCGCGCTGACACTCAATCCCCGCGATGCGCGCATGTCCTACGAACTGACGGTGCTGACTTGCGTCGATGCCGCCAGTCAGCCCGATCCCGCCGGCGCCTGGTGGGAGTGGTGGGATGGAGTCGTGCATGACAACGCACAGTCCTGGCTGCGGGCGGCCTGCGAGCGCCTGTCGATCACGCCCGTGGCGGCGGAGGAGCTGCTGCCGCCGCTGCGCGAGAGCGCTCTGTCCCTGTGCCTGGAGCTGATGCGGCGTCCGGAGAGCTGGCTCGCCGAGCGCGGGCGCCGCGAACTCGGTCGGATACTGGCAGACCCGCTGCCGCCGCTGCCGCCTGCCGGCGCTGCACGCCGGCAATACCTCGAGGATCTGCAGGCGAGGCTGAAAAAGTCCCTGTGAGTCGCCGCAAGCGGTCGAAGAAGCGCAAGTCGCGCGGTGCGGGCGTCGTGCAGCGCACCGTGCAGCGCGCCAGTGCGCTGGGCACGCGCACGCTGCTTCTGATCGTGGTGCTGACGTTGGGGCTGGCCTGGTTTGGCATCCAAAGCGGTCCGCGCATCTACCGGCAGGTGCGCTGCGAGCTGGGCCTGCGCCGCGTGGAATCGCACGCTCCGATCCTGCGCAAGGCGGCCGCGGAGAGCGGGGTGGACTCCTGCCTGCTCGCCGGCGTGATGTATGTTGAGAGCCGCGGTCAGGTGGGGGTCGTGTCGCCCAAGGGGGCCATGGGTCTGTTTCAGCTGATGCCCGCCGCCGCCGGCGATTCGGCACGCAAGCTGCGGCTGCCGGCGCCCTCGCGCGAGGAGCTGCTGACCAATCCCGAGCTGAATGCCCGACTGGGTGCCGAGTACCTGCGCTGGCTGATCGCGCTTGAGGGACCGGATCTGGAGCGCGTGCTGGTCTCCTACAATGCGGGAAGGGCGAAGCTGGCGCGCTGGGAGAAGGAGGCGGGCGGCTGGGAGCGCTGGCGCGCCCAGCAGCAGGTTCGCGATCCGAGCGGGGCCTTCACGTACGCCCGGGATGTGCTCGAGTTTCGAGACCGCTTCCGGACCCGTGGTGTGGTCGCCGGGCCTCTGCCCGGATCCGAGGACGGAACCGCGGTGCGCGCCGCTGCACCCGCCGCCGCACCCGCTCCTGCTCGCTAGCGCAGGAAACTGGGCGGAGCCGGCATTTTTCAGGAACCTTTGGCCGGGTTGGGGCGTTCCTATCGGGCCTCTCGGGTTAGCCTTGAGGAGGTTGGTCTCCGCTACCGGAAGGCCCGCTCTCGTTTCTCTCCCCATTCTCTTTTTCGACCCCCCTCATGACCGAGACGCGTTCTCTCGTCCTGCGTCTGGCCGTCGGTGTGGCCTGCAGTCTGCCCCTCAGCCTGCCCACCTACGCCCAGTTCGACCCGCACTCCCCTCTGGCCCATGCCGTCGGTGGCCACACCGATCCGGGTCTCGACTACCTCGATGCCCGCAACGACGCGCAGGGCATCCCTCTGGCCCGCGCCCGCGCAGCCGTGGCAGCGTGGCGTCAGGGCGCACCGGGTGCCGGCCGCGAAGCCGCGATCGCGCGTCTCAGCGCGCGCATTCCCGGCCTGCGCATCAACGAAGACGGCGTGCTGGGCACTCCCAACTGGGTCGCCTCGACGCAAGCCTTCCTCACCGGCCCCATCGCGGGTGATTTCCAATCCGCTCTGGTGGCGCGCGGATTCCTCGCGCAGAACCGCGACCTGTTCGAGATCGACGCTGCGGAACTGGATCAGGCGCGCGTCAGCCGCGACTACCGCACCAAGCACAACGGTGTGTCTCACTTCACCTGGCAGCAGCAGATCGGCGGCGTCGATCTGTTCGGTTGCGAAGTGCGCGCCAACGTCACTCGCCACGGCGAGCTGATCAACATCAGCAGCACGATGCTGCCGCGTCCCTCCGGTGACTTCCGGGTTTCCCCGCTGGAACTGAGTGCACAGGAAGCGCTGGTCCGCGCAGCCGTCAGCCTCGGCGTTGACCTGCACACGGGTTTCACTCCCCGCCATGAGCCGGAGGGTGCCAACGCGCATCAGGAGTGGTTCAGCGGCGACTTCCGTTCCGACATCTCGATCACCAGCGAGCTGGTGTACTTTGCGCTGACGCGCGATGACATTCGCACTGCCTGGGCCGTGACGCTGCCGCAGAAGGGCCTTGGACACACCTACGACATCATCGTGGACGCCACCACGGGCGCCATCCTGCGTCGCCACAACCGCCTGGTGTTCCTGATGGGGGGCAATGAGCCGCTGACGGTTCGCGCCTACACGACGGACAGTCCGGCTCCGGGCTCTCCGGGAACTCCCACGCCCAACGGTTTCCAGTTCCCCTTCGTGCCGCGCTCGCTGATCACGGTGACCGGCGCGCAGGTTGCCCCGTGGTCGCCCAACGGCTGGATCAACGACGGCGTCAACGAGACGCTGGGCAACAATGTCGATGCACACACGGACCTCGACAACAACAACTCGCCCGATCTGCCGCGTCCGGCCGGTTCTCCGTACCGCGTGTTCGACTTTGCTCAGGACAACGCTCAGGAGCCGACCACCTACCGTCCGGCGGCGGTGACGAACTTCTTCTATCTGGCCAACCTTTACCACGACAAGCTCTACCAACTGGGCTTTGACGAGGCGGCCGGCAACTTCCAGACGATCAACTTCACCGGGCAGGGCTCCGGCAATGACGCTGTCCAGGCCGACTGCCAGGACGGCGGCGGCACCAACAACGCCAACTTCGGCACTTCGGGCACGGATGGCTCGAGTGCACGCTGCCAGATGTACATCTTCAACGGTCCCACACCGGATCGCGACGGCTCGCTCGATGCAGACATCGTCTATCACGAGCTGACGCACGGCACCTCGATCCGTCTGCACGGCGGACTCTCGGGCACGCAGTGTCAGGGCATGGGCGAGGGCTGGAGCGACTTCTTCGGCCGTGCGCTCAATGCGACGGCGGATGAAGACGTCAATGCCACCTATCACACGGGCGGCTACTCGGTTCTGTCGCTGGGTGCGGGCTTCGTCGACAACTTCTACTACGGCATCCGCCGCTTCCCGTATTCGACGGACCTCAACAAGGCTCCGCAGACCTTCGCCGACCTCGACCCCAATCAGCAGAGCTTCCCGGCCAGCGTGCCGCGCAGCCCGTTGATCGGCAACACGGCCACGGCGGTCCACAATGTCGGTGAGACCTGGTGCAACTCTCTGCTCGAGTGTCGCGCCAACATGATCACGGCACTGGGCTTCGGTGCCAACGACACCTTCCTTCAGCTGGTTGTCGACGGCATGAAGCTCGCACCGGGCAACCCGACCTTCCTGCAGTCGCGCGATGCGATCCTGCAGTCGGATCTGGTGAACAACGGTGGCGCCAACCTCGGCTACCTGTGGTCCGGCTTTGCCAAGCGTGGCATGGGCAACTCGGCCACCTCGCCGGCTTCCTCGACCACGGTGGGCATCGTCGAGGCCTTTGATACGCCCAACCTGGTGCTGATCCAGTTCCCCGGTAGCTTCCCCGCTCAACTGCAGCCCAACCAGGCGGCCTCGTTCACGATGAGCGCCTCCGGCGTGGGGTCCTCGCAGCCGACGCCCAACACGGGCAAGCTGTACCTCTCGGTCAACGGCGGCGCCTTCGTTCAATCGAACCTGCCGAGCCCTTCGGCCAACAACTACACCGTGACGCTGCCGGCTTCGGCCTGCCTCACGACGCTGCGCTGGCGTGTCAGCGTGGACAGCCCGCAGGGTGTCACCTGGAGTCCGTCATCCACCGGGTTCAACAGCGCGCAGGTGTTCAGCTCGGCTGCCACGCTTGTGCTCGATGAGTTCGAGACCAACCTGGGCTGGGTCGTCGGTGGCGCCGGCGACACGGCCACGACCGGCCTCTGGGAGCGTGCGGATCCGCAGGGCACCGCGGCGCAGCCTGAGGATGACCACACGGCCGCTCCGGGAACGCTGTGCTTCGTCACGGGAGCTCAGGCCGGAACAGGTGTGGGCAGCTTCGATGTCGACGGTGGATTCACCGTGCTGACTTCGCCGGTCTACGACCTCTCGACGAACCCTGAGGCGAAGTTCAGCTACTGGCGCTGGTACTCGAACACCGGCGGTGCCGCTCCCAATGCGGACACCTTCCGAGTCGAGATCTCCAACAATGTCGGCGGCGCCTGGACGCCTGTGGAGACCGTTGGTCCCGCAGGCAGCGAGGTCAGCGGCGGCTGGTTCTTCAAGGAGTTCCGCGTGGCCGACTTCGTGACGCCCAGCGCGCTGGTGCGCGTGCGCTTCATCGCCGATGACGCGGGCTCTGGTTCTGTGATCGAGGCGGCGATCGATGACTTCCGCATCTCGTCGCTGGTATGTGCTTCGAGCCTGACGGCGTACTGCTTCGGCGATGGTTCGGGCACGGCCTGCCCCTGCGCCAACACGGGCGGCCCGGGTACGGGCTGCGCCAATTCGACCGGCAGCGGCGGCACGCTGAGCGGCACAGGCACGGCCAGCGTGGCAGGGGACTCGGTGGTCATCACGACCTCCGGCACCCCGGGCACGGCGACGGTGGTGTTCTTCCAGGGTGTCAACCAGGACAACGGCGGCGCAGGCATCGCGCTGTTCGACGGTCTGCGCTGCACCTCGGGGACGATCGTGCGACTGGGCGTCAAGGCCAGCGTCGGCGGCTCGGCGAGCTACCCGCAGGCTGGCGATCAATCGATCTCCGTGCGCGGCTTGATCCCCGCGGCGGGGGCCACGCGTTACTACCAGGCGCAGTACCGCGACAACTCGGCCTTCTGCACCACGGCGACCTCCAACTTCACCAACGGTGTCGCCATCCAGTGGGCACCGTGAGCGAAGGCTAGAGCGCAAAAAGCATGCGGGCCGCGCTGAGCTGCGCGGCCCGCAGTTTTTTTTGCTTAGGTCGTATGTCGTGTGTGCTGTGTGGCGAACTTCCGCTCAGAACTGACGCAGCACGGCCAATACCACGCCGCGTATCTCAAGCTCGTCGGTGTAGATGGGGCTCATGGTCGAGTTCGCGGGCTGGAGCCGATAGCGTCCATCCGGTTCCTTATAGAGCCGCTTGAGCGTGGCCTCTTCCTCGGGCAGCACCGCCACCACGATCTCGCCGTTGTGCGCTGTGCTGCGGCGTTCCACCAGCACCAGATCGCCATCTCGGATCGAGTCTTCGATCATCGAGTTGCCCTTGACGCGCAGGGCGTACACATCGCGGTCGCGGGGCAGCAGATCCTGCAGATCGAGCGTCTCCGGATTCTCGATCGTGTCGATCGGAGCGCCGGCCGCGATCTTGCCGAGAATGGGTACGGCAGTGGGGGAGTGCGCGGCCTGATCCACGCCTTCGCCTTCGGCACTGCCGACGATTTGCAGCCCACGGCTGATGCCGCGCTTGGCGCGGGTGAGCACACCCTTCTTCTCCAACTCGGCCACATGGCCGAACACCGTCACCTTGTTGACACCCAGAGCCTGCGCGATTTCCTCGAGAGTCGGGCTGATGCCCTTGCGCTTCTGGTAGGCCTCGAAGAAGTCCAGGATCTCGCGCTGGCGGCGGGTCAGGGGAGGGAGGGGGCTCATGCGGTTCGAGGGTGTCTCCGGAGAGGAACTATCAGAAAACGAAGGTGGATGCGATCAGCACCGCGAAGACAACGAAGGAGAGCTTGTCACGGCGGGAGGAGTGGATGATCTGGCTCATGGCTTTGGGGTCCGATCAGGTTTGCGGCAGGTTTGATGTATGGGGGTGGGGATCTGTCCGGGAACCACCCTTCCCGAACGGAACCCGAATCTATCGGCCCGGGTTGACCCGAACAAGACCCGAACTCCGTTTTTCGGCTGCCTCCGCTAGCCGACCGGGCTCGAAAGCTGGTCTTGAGATCTAAGTCCTGACAGAATACAGACCTCAGCACTTCCCATTCGGGAGACGGATGGCCCAACTCCACCCCCTAGGACTCGAACGCTACCTGCTTCCGATCTCCTTCCGTGAGGTCCCGAGCTACCGCTTTGACGTCGTGGTGGTAGGCAGCGGGGTTGCCGGCGCCTGCGCTGCGCTGTCTGCGGCCTCGCGCGGCGCCAATGTGGCGCTGATCGCCAAGGATGAGCTGGGCGAGACCAACACGGTCTACGCCCAGGGCGGCGTGGCGGCGGTGCTGAGTCGGGTGGACAGCTTCGCGGCGCACATCCAGGACACGCTCAAGGTCGGCTGCGGGCTGGCGGAACACGAGGCCGTCGAGGCCGTTGTGCGCGGTGGCCCGGAGGCCATCGAGCGGCTGCTGCAGCTAGGTGCGCAGTTCGACCGCACCCCGGCCGGCGAGATTGAGCTGTCGCGCGAGGGCGGTCACAGCCACGCGCGCATCCTGCACGCCATGGGCGATGCCACGGGGGAGGAAATCCAGCGCGCTCTGCGCGAGGGGATTCTCTCGCATCCGCAGATCACGTGCTTCACGCAGCGCTTCGTGGTCGATGTGCTGACCGATCCCGACGGGCGCTGCGTTGGCGTGCTCTCGCGGTCGCAGCGCGGCGAGCTGGTCGCTTTCTTTGCTCCGCATGTGGTCCTTGCCACCGGAGGTGCCGGTCAGGTCTATCGTGAAACGACCAACCCCGTGATCGCCACGGGCGACGGTCTGGCGGCGGGCTTCCGCGCAGGCGCGATCGCGCGCGATTGCGAGTTCGTGCAGTTTCACCCGACCTGCCTGTACATCGCCGGTGCTGCCCGCCAGCTGATCAGCGAGATCGTGCGCGGTGCGGGCGGCATCCTGCGCGATCGCCATGGCGTGCGCTTCATGCCTGAGTACCACCCGGACGCGGAGCTCGCGCCACGCGATGTCGTCAGCCGGGCGATCTTCACGCAGATGGTTCGGACCAACGACACCAACGTGTATCTCGACCTCTCGCAGCTCGAGGCCGATCCGCACCGGCTGTTTCCAGGCATCAGCAGCATCTGCCGCTTCTTCGGCATCGACATCGCCCGCGATCCAGTGCCCGTGCGGCCGGGCGCGCACTACATGGTCGGAGGTCTGGAGACCAATCTCGACGGACGCACGAGCGTGCCGGGGCTCTATGCCGTGGGGGAGTGCGCCTCCAGCGGACTGCACGGTGCCAACCGCATGGGCTCCAATTCGCTGCTAGAGGGCCTGGTGCTCGGGGCCCGCACCGGGCTTGTCGCAGCGGCCGGCGGTGATGCCCGCACGCGCACGCTGGATGCAATCTGCCGCACGCATGCCCTTCCGCGCCCGCCGCGCGGCGTACGCGTCAATCTCGAGGATCTGACATACTCGCTGAAGTCGCTGATGTGGCGCCAGATGGGCATCGAGCGGCAGCGCGACGGCCTGCAGGACGCTCTGACGAAAATCGAATTCTGGTCGCGCGCGGTTCAGGATCTGGGCGCGAGCGAGCCGCGCGCTCTGGAGCTTGTCAACATGCTGACTGTCGCCCGTCTGGCGACGCTGGGAGCGCTGGCGCGCGAGGAGTCGCGCGGCTGTCATTTCCGCTCCGATTTCCGGAGCGCGCGGGAGGACTGGCGCGTGCACACGCGCCTCGGCGCGCGCGGTGACGCCGAGCGGCTGGAAGTCTGCGCGCTGGAACATTCCGTCGTGCGCTCGACCGAGGTCGCGCCCGCATGAAAAAGGGCGCACAGCCCACTCGCGCTCCGCGCGAACGGGCGCTGGTCGTTGGGCACCGGGTCGACCGGCGCGATGCTCAGGCGCACGATCTCAGCGAGGCCTTCGGCCTTGTCGAGGCGGCCGGTGCCGAGGTCGTGGGGGACGGTCTGCTGCAATGGCGTGAGACTCCCAGCCCCGCGACGCTCTTCGGCAAGGGGAAGGTTGAGGAGATCCGGCTTGAGATCGAGCACCTGCGGCCCGATCTGGTCGTCGTCGACAACGACCTCACGCCCGCTCAGGCCCGCAATCTGGAGAAGGCCTGGAACAAGCGCATCGTCGATCGCTCCGAGCTGATCCTCGACATCTTCGCGCGACGCGCCAAGACGCAGCAGGCACGTCTGCAGGTCGAGCTGGCGCAGAACGAGTATCTCGCGCCGCGCCTGCGGCGGATGTGGACGCACCTCGAGCGCATGGAAGGTGCCGTCGGCACGCGCGGTCCGGGCGAAACGCAGCTGGAGACCGACAAGCGGCTCATCAAGCGCCGCATCCAGGATCTCAAGCTGGAGCTCGAGGCGATCGAGGCCCGCAAGCAGCGAGAGGTCAGGACACGCGGCGATCTGTTCACGATCGGCCTGGTCGGCTACACCAACGCGGGCAAGTCGACGCTGCTCAACAAGCTGACCAACAGCGAGGAGTTCGTCGCGGACATGCTGTTCGCCACGCTGGACACGCGCACGAGGCAGTGGCGGCTGTCCGATGGCCGCACGGTGCTGCTGTCGGATACGGTCGGCTTTCTGCAGCGCCTGCCGCACCATCTGGTGGCGAGTTTTCACGCGACCCTGGAGGAAGCGCTGCACGCGGACCTCCTGCTGCATGTGGTCGACGGTTCGCATCCGCATGCCGATCAGCAGATGGCGGCGGTGGAGGAGGTGCTGGCCTCACTCGGCAAGGATCTCTCCGATGCGATCATCGTGTTCAACAAGACCGATGCGCTCGATGACCCGCTCAAGCTGCAGTATCTGCGGCAGGGGCGTCCGCAGGAGGTTGTGCACATCTCCGCGCGCACGGGAGCGGGTCTGGATGCCCTCAACGCCGCCGTGCAGCGTCGTCTGGATCGGCGCAGCGCGCTGGTGGACCTCTACTTCCCTCTGCGCTCCGGCCGGATCGAAGCCGCCGTGCGCAAGCTCTGCGCGCCGATCGAGGATGACTACGACGCCGAGCGTTCCCTGCGCCGCCTGCGCGTGCGCCTGACCGAAGGTGCGCTGGGCAACCTGATGCGCAGCGCCGGGCGAGAGCTGGTCGTGGAGACGATTGCCGCCGCCAGCGAGCCGCGGCTGGCCTAGTCGTTCTGCTTCGGCTCGAGCGTCTCACGCGGAGGCAGGCGCAGTTCCTGCCCCACACGGATCGCACCGGGCGAATCCAGCCCGTTGTAGGCCGCCAGCGCTTCCAGCAGGCCGCCTCTGGAGGTTCCGTATTGCTCCTCGCAGATCTTCGAGAGGCTCATGCCCGCCTCCACGGTCACACGCTTGTCGACCGGAGGGGGAGGAGGAGGCACGGTGACGACGCCAGGCGCCGGCGCAGGCTCGGTGGCTCTGCCCTCTTCACCCGGCAGCGGCGCGCCGCTGGGCGCACCGACGACCACGCGACTCCAGCCGTCTTCCAGCTCAGCGGCTGAGCGGGCGCGATGGCGCTCCTCGAGAGCCTTGGACCGGAGATTGCGCTGCATCAGCACTGCTGCTACCAGCAGCCCCAGCAGCAGCAGCACTCCGATCCCGAACTTCACGCCCCCGTCTTGGCAGTCGACGAAGCCATCGAGGGCTGGGCAGCGGCCTTCGCGGCTGCGCGCTTGTCAGCCCAGAGCAGCACAGGACCGGCGATGTAGATCGTCGAGTAGGAACCCGAGATCACACCGACGATCAGGCAGTAGCTGATGCCCTCGAGCACGTTGCGCGATCCGTAGTTGAACCCGAACAGTACCAGCAGCGTCAGCAGCACGGTGGCCGAGGTGAGGATCGTGCGGCCCAGCGTCTCGTTGAGCGAGTCGTTGAGGATCGTCGAAAGCGGCTTGTCCGACTTGGTGCGGTTTTCGCGCACGCGGTCGAAGATGACGATCGTGTCGTTCTGCGAGTAGCCGATGATCGTCAGGAAGGCTGCGATCATCGAGAGATCAACCTCCGCTTGCACGAAGCCCAGCTTCGTGCCGATCGCCAGCGCGCCCAGCGCAATGATCACATCGTGCGCCAGCGAGACGACGACCGCGATGCCGTAGGAGTACTCGGCGAAGCGCACGCGCAGGTAGAGGATCGTGCCCAGCAGCGACAGCAGTACCGCCAGCACGGCGGCATTGGCCAGTTCCTCGCCGATGCTGGAGCCGATGAAGTTCGACTCGGGCACGGGCGTCGAGAGAACAAACAGCTTGCCCGTGGAATCCTTCTTCGACTGGATGCGACCCTGAACTGCGTTGACCAGGGCTTCCGCGCTGGTCTGGGTCGTGGCGCCGCTGAAACTGTAGATGCCCGTCTTGCCTGCGGAGGCTTCGACCTTGGGTTCGCTGAGGCCCGCTTCCGCGAGCGTTGTGCGAATGTCGTCCACCGGATGGGCCGACTCGAGATGGATCAGACCGCTCGCCTGCCCCGCGTTGATCTGGGCGGTCACCGCAGCCGTCTGCAGTACGGGAGCCAGCGCTTTGCGGATCGACTCTTCGCCGCTCTGCGAGCTGTCGCGGCTCTCACCCGACAGCACGGCGGCCTGAGCCGAGTCTTCCAGCTTGTATGCGATGCGGAAGGAGCGATAGCCGGTGCCGGCATTGCCGCTTTCCTGCACCGGGCGCACCTGGGCCGAGCGGCCGATGGCACCGGGCACGGTGCTGAGCAGTTCCTTGATTTTCGCTTCGCTCTGCGGGTCCTCGGTGTTGACGCGCAGAGTGAAGCCGCCCGTGAAGTCGATGCCGAGCTTCTCGCTCTTGGGCATCGTGGCGAACAGACCGAGACCACCGAGGCACAGGACCAGCGAAACCGCCACTGCCGGCTTGGTCCACTTGAGGAAGTCCCAACCCGGGTTCACGAGGATCTTGCCCATCGTGTAGGTCTTCACGCCCTTCTTCAGGTCGGAGAACACGAGGATGTTGGTGACCACGATCACCGTGAAGAGCGTCGTCAGGATGCCGATGTTGAGCGTGGTGGCAAAGCCGCGGATCGGACCCGTTCCGACGTAGTACAGGATCGCGCCGGCGATCAGCGTCGTCAGGTTGGCGTCGATGATCGTGACGGCGGCGCGTTCGAAGGCTGCCTTCGCGGCCTGTGCCAGCTTGAGTCCGCGCGCGAGCTCTTCGCGCAGGCGCTCATAGATCAGGATGTTGCCGTCGACGGCCATGCCCAGCGTCAGCAC
>SYGM01000116.1 GCA_005799545.1 Planctomycetia bacterium
CATCAGGCGCGGGATGCTCATCCGCTGCTCCTCGGGCATCGCATGGAGCCGCGCGCGCTCGGCGGGTGTCGCCGAAGGTTGAGCGGCCGTTGGCTCATCGAACTCCGCCCCAAGCTCCACGGCGGCCTGCAGTGCGAGGAACGGGGCTTGGTAGACGAAGGCGCTCTACTTCGCGAAGACCTCAAGAACACCGACAGGCGGGCGCAACAGGCTGAGCCGCCGGGGCCGCGGTGCCGGGGTCGAGGTCGTGGTGGGATTCGCCATCGACGGGAGGGTGGATCGGTTGTGGTCGGCCATGCTCTTGCTCGCCTTCAAGACGGGCCGACCGGGCGGATCCACGTGGCGAGCGAGCGCCAGGACCCCAGCCCGGCCGTTCACTGGGAAGCGATCCCAGCGCCCGCGACCGGAGTGGTCACCTGTACCGACTGGGATGGCAGGCCTGATTCCCAAACTGTCGAATCACCGAGGGAACACCCCATTGACATTGGACCAGCCCCGGCCTCGGTGTACGGCGGAATCGAGCTCAGTCGAGCCGGGCACCTGATAAACTCAGCGGGCCGCGATTTCCCGCTTCCACGATCGTGGTGGAAAGATCGGGCTTTTCGCAATGACCACACCCCGCATCGGCATGTTCGCCACTGTCCGCAACCGGCGCGGCATCACTACTGGCATCGAGCCATTCGACGGCGACGCGGGTCGGCTGCATCTCGTTCATGTCGAATACAAGGACGACCAGCTCCCGAGGGATGAGAAACTCATCTGGGAGCTTGAGCCCGCCAGCCGGCTCTTGGAACCCACCGCGCTCCCGAACATCGGTGCGAGCGATCCCATGCCGGCGGCGGATTTCGACGCGCTCCTGCGCGCCACCCGCTGGTCGGCGGCCACGCCGTTCATCGACCCCGACGGGTCCGGGCCACTGGGCCGCCTTCCCATCGCCAGCCCCGTCCATGGCGCGGTCCAGGTCGATGACTTCCAGCTCGTGCCGCTGCTCAAGGCGCTGCGCATGCCGCGCGTCAGTCTGCTGCTGGCCGATGACGTGGGCCTCGGCAAGACGATCGAGGCCGGTCTCATCCTCACCGAGCTGCTGCTGCGCCGCCGCGTGCAGCGCGTGCTCATCCTCACGCCGGCCGCGCTGCGCCTGCAATGGCGTGACGAGATGCGCGACAAGTTCTCGCTGGGGTTCGACCTGGTGGACCGCGACGAGACGCACGCCCTCCGCCGCCGCCTGGGTATGGACGCCAACCCCTGGCGCTCCTTCAGCCGCATCATCGCGTCGTATCACTATCTGCGGCAGGACGACGTGCTCGAGCAGTTCCTCGCTGCCTGCCGCACACCGGACGGCTCGCCGCACCTGCCGTGGGACCTGCTCGTCGTCGACGAATGCCACAACCTGATGCCCTCGGCGTTTGGCGACGACAGCGACCTGTGCCGCATGTTGCGCCTGCTGGCGCCGCAGTTCGAACACCGCCTGTTCCTGAGCGCCACGCCGCACAACGGCCACACCCGCTGCTTCACCGGGCTGCTCGAAATCCTCGACCCCGTGCGCTTCAGCCAGACCGACCAGCTGCGAGAGGCCGAGCGCGGGCGCGTGCAGCAGGTGGTGATCCGGCGCCTCAAGCGCGAGATCAACGCCCGCACCAACCCGCCGAAGTTCTGCACCCGGCTCGATCCGCAGGCGCTCGTGCTCACCCTCACCCCGCAGGAGGTGGCGCTCAGCGCAGCGTTCGATGGGTTCCGCAAGGCCATCCACCGGCTCATTGCGAGCGACCGCGGCACGCGCCGCCGTACCGGCACGTTTGCCGTCGAGATCCTTGGCAAGCGGCTGCTCTCCTGCCCAGTGGCCTTTGCCGATTCGTGGCGCCGCTGCAAGGCGGGGCTTGCCGAAGAGAAGACCGCCGCCGAAGCCGAGGTGCAGGCAGCCCGCCGCAACCTCGAGGCCGAGACTGGCGACGACCGCGAAACCCAGTCGCGTGTCTCCACCGCCGCGGGCGTGGTGGGCGCGTGGCTCAAGGGCGTGGCGCCGTCGCTCGCCGGTGAGATCGCCGCGCTGGACTCCGCTGTCGCTGCGCTGCGCCTGCACGGAACCGGCGACCTGACCGAGTGCGACCCAGCCGCCGATTCGCGCCATGCCGCGCTGGAAGCGCTGATCGAGAGATTGCTGCGCACGAATGGCCAGTGGCGCGGCGACGAGCGGCTGGTGGTTTTCACCGAGTACAAGACCACGCTCGACTACCTCGTGCGCCGCCTGTCGACGAAGTTCGGTGCCGACCGCATCCTGACGCTCTTTGGCGGCATGGACGACATCGAGCGCAGCGATGTCAAGGCGAACTTCAACAACGCGGCGCATCCCGTCCGCGTGCTGGTGGCCACCGATGCGGCGGCCGAGGGCCTCAACCTGCAGCGCACCGCGCGCTACCTGCTGCACTTCGACTGCCCGTGGAACCCCTCGCGCATCGAACAGCGCAACGGCCGTATCGACCGCCACGGCCAGCCGCGCGACGTGACGATCTTCCACTTCGTCACCGACCAGGACCAAGACCTCGCCTTCCTGTCGCATGTCATCAAGAAGGCCGACGAGATACGCGAAGACCTTGGCTCGGCCAACGAGATCTTCGACGAGGCGGCGCATCGCCGCCTGATTGCGGGCGAGAGCGCCCGTGAGGTCGAAGCCGACCTCGACCGTCGGGTGAAGCAGGCGCTGGGCCGCGTGAAGCTCGACGCCGACGCGAACATCGGGACTGCGTCGGATGGGCGTGACGCCGATGCGCAACTCAAGGCGCTGGCTACCGAGATCGACCTCGACCCGCAGGCGCTGCGCGACACGCTCGAATCCGCCATGGCCATCCGGGGCGGTCGCCCGCAGCTCGACTGCACCGAGGCTCCGCGTACCTGCAAGCTGCTCAACCCCGCGCTGCCCGGCTGGAGCGAGGTGATCGACGAGTCCATGCGCCGTCCGCAGAGGGGGAACGCACTGGGCCCGGTGTCGCGCATCGCCTTCGACGGCGCGCCGTTCCTCGACGACATCGGCGGGCGGCTCGTGTTCTCTCCGAGGCCCGATGTGCTCATGGCGCATCTCTCGCACCCGATGATGCAGCACGCCATCTCGACGCTGGTGCGTCGGCGCTTCCCAGGCACGGGCGAGGAAGTGTCGCGCTGGACCGTGCGTCGCGCCCCGCTGCCCGCCGGCGCCGACGCGCTGGTGTTGCTTAGCGTCGAGGAACTGGCCGTGAACGAGCTCCGCGAGACCTTCCATCACTGGGTGCGCACGATCGCCTTTCCGGTGACGCGCGGCACGCTCGGCGCCCCGCTGCCGCACGCCAGCGCCCTCAGCCTGCGTGGCGCGCAGATCACGCTCGATACGGCGCACCATGAGGCTGCCCGCACGGTCGTCGACGACATCGAACCCGCGCTCAAGGCGCACATCACCAGCCATGCGCAGGCGCTGACGCGGGCGTTGCAGGCCCAGCTCGACGAGACGGGCAAGGCGGCGCGCCACGACGAGGAGCAGCGCTACAAGAGCCGCCAGGCGGAGGTCTCGACGCTCATCAACGAGAACACACTCGCCAAGCTCGAGCGCGAGATCGCATCGCTGAAGATCGAGCGGGACCAGGGCATGCTCTTCGACGAGGCGCAGGGTCTCGACGCCATCGACCGCTCCATAAAGGAGAAGCGCGACGAGATCGAGCGCCGCACCAAGCACCACACCGAGGTGCGCGAGCAGCTCGACCGCGAGCGCGAGCGCATCCTCAAGTTCTTGTTGCCCAAGCGCCACGCCATGAACGGGCTCGCCCAGGTCTTCCCGATATCCATCGAAGTCCGCCTGCCGGGAGGCGCCCGATGAACACCACCTCCCTCATCGGATGGGACCGCCTGCGTCATGGCGGCCTGCTGCTCGACCCGACGCGCCTACAGGTCGTGGCGCGCCTCGCGCCACCCGCGCTCTCCGGCCATCACGCAGAAGAACTGCGTCGTCAGGCCGCTGCGCTGCTCGCGGGCGATGCCGACGCGTCCGCCTTCGTGGCTTTCGTGCTCGAACGCGTCTGTGGCTTCGCGCCCGGCGAGGGCACATGGCTGCGTGGCCCGGCGGTGGGCAGCGAGTGGAACCGCCGCACGCCTGCGGGCGAGACAGTCAAGCCCCGCCACCTCTGGCGCGGCCCGCATGGCGCGCTCCTTCCGGTGTTCCTCGACAACGAGAAGCAGATCGGCCTCGGTCGCGGCCGCCGCACCGCGAGCCAGGTGGTGCAGTGGCTACGCGCAGGCCACGAGAAGCTGGCGCTGCTTACCAACGGCCGTCAGTGGCGGCTCATCTTCGCCGGCCTCGACTTCGACGCGTGGTGCGAGTGGGACACGGACCTCTGGTTCGAGGAAGGCGCGCTCTCGCCGCAGGTGCCCGCTCTACGCACGCTGCTCTCGCCCCAGGCCTTCACGCCGCAGGCCGACGGCAAGCCCGCGCCTCTCCTCGCCGCCATCCTCGACAGCCGCAAGGGGCAGGCCGAACTCTCCGCCGCCCTCGGCGAACGCGTGCGCGAGGCCGTCGAACTTCTCGTTCAGGCCCATGGCGAGGCCTTGGCCGAACACTGCAACTCGGCCGATGCCGCCGAGACCTACCGCGCCGCCGTGCGCGTGGTGATGCGACTGGTGGTGGTGCTGTTTGCCGAATCGCGCGACCTGCTTCCCCGCGACAACGCCCTGTACCACGGTGCGTACGGTCTGGGCGGCCTGCTGGAAGAACTTGAGAAGACCGCCGGCCGCGGCGGCAATCGCCTCGCTCGCTCGCACAGCGCGTGGCCGCGCCTGCTGGCGCTCTTCCGCCTAGTGCATCTGGGCAGCCATCATCCCGCGCTGCCCGTGCCGACGTATGGCGGCGAACTCTTCGCGCCCGCCGCGCCCGACGCCAGCGACGGCCTGTCGCGCGCGCTGCATGTGTTCGAGTCGGCGGCCTTCGATGCCAGCGGCGCCATCGTCTCCGACCGCGAAGTCCATCGGCTGCTGGAGAAGATCAGCCGCACCCGCGTGCGTCTGCGGCAAGGTCGCCAGCACACATGGGTGACCGTGCCGGTCGACTTCTCCGACCTCTCCAGCGAGTACATCGGCATCCTCTACGAGGGCCTGCTCGACTTCGAGCTGCGCACCGCACCGGCGGGCGACCCGGTGATCTTCCTGGCCGTAGGCAACCAGCCTGCGCTGCCGCTCTCACGCCTCGAGGGCATGGACGACAAGACGCTCGCCGCCCTGCTGGAGAAGATGAAGGACACCAGCAAGAAGGGTGACGACGAGGGTGAGGACGGCGAGGACGGCGAGGCCGGCGAGGAGGCCGAGGAAGCCGAGGAAGAGGCAGACGGGGAGGAAGGCGAAGGCGAGGCTGATGGCGCAGACACCGACGCTGCCGACAGCGCCGCCAGCGAAGACACCAACGCCGAGGGCGGCGACCAGCGCCACACCACCCGCACCCGCGCCGAGGTCTGGGCCCGCCGCGCCGTCGAGGCCGGAAAGCTGGTGACCAAACCGCGCGGCACGCTCACTGCCGACAAGCGCCGCGCCTACGACGAAGCCGTTGGCCGCAAAGCCCGTCAGCTCGTCGTGCGCGTGGTGCTGCCCGGCGAGTGGTTCCTGGTGCGCTGGGGCGGCACCCGCAAGGGCTCGGGCACCTTCTACACCCGCCCGGGCCTCGCCGTGCCCACCGTGCATCGCACGCTGCGGCCGCTGGCCTACATACCGCCAGCCGGGCCCGACGGCGCGCCCGATACCAACGCCCCCGCGTCGGCATGGCTGCCAAAGCCCCCCGAGGAGATCCTCGGCCTCAAGACCTGCGATCCCGCATGCGGCTCAGGCACCTTCCCAGTGGCCTCGCTGCGCTACCTCACCGACGCGCTCTATGCCGCCGTGCATCACCACGGCCGCGTGGCCGACATCGGCGACCGCGCCATCGTGAGTCTGCTCGGGCCGCGCCCCGCAGGGGCCGACGATGTGGCCGCGCTCGGGCAGGAACTCGTGCCCTGCCGCCCCGACGACCCGAGCTTCGAGCCGCGACTCAAGGCTGTGCTCAAGCGCCATGTGGTGGAGCGCTGCATCTACGGCGTGGACCTCGATCCGCTGGCGGTGGAGTTGTGCCGCCTGTCGTTGTGGATCGAGACGATGGACCGCGCGCTGCCGTTCTCGTTCCTCGACCACAAGGTCAAGTGCGGTAACGGGCTGTTGGGCGCATGGTTCGACCAGTTCCTCCACTACCCGGCGATGGCGTGGAAGAACCGCGAAGGCGGCGACAAGGGTCACTCCAACGGCGTGCACTTCCCAAAGGATGCCCGAGGCAAGGCGCTCCGCGAGTTTGCTACGGGCACGCTCAAGAACGACCTCGCCGAGTTCCTTTCCGGGCCCACGCTGTTCGACCCGCGTGACCGGGCAGCGGAGGCGGGCGCGGTGCACGACGCGGCGCTGGCGCTGCTGTCGCGCCTGCACGACCTGCCGGTGCACGACACCGCCGCGCGGGCGCGGATCTACCGCGACGAGCTGCTGGCGAACCCGGCGTGGCAGCGGCTGAAGGGGGCGATGGACCTGTGGTGCGCCTGCTGGTTCTGGCCGACCGAGGCGCTGGACCACGCGCCGCTGCCCGGCACGCTTGCCACGCCGGAACCCGAGACGCAGGCCGAGGCGGGCCGGCTTGCCGCACGGCTGCGGTTCTTCCACTGGGAGCTGGAGTTTCCCGATGTGTTCCGGGCGGGCGCGGCGGGCTTCGACGCCATCCTCGGCAACCCGCCGTGGGACATTGCCAAGCCCAACTCGAAGGAGTTCTTCAGCAACATCGACCCGCTCTACCGCACCTACGGAAAGCAGGAGGCCTTGCGGGTGCAGACCGGCTACTACGCCGCGGCCGACACCGAGCGGCAGTGGCTCGACTACAACGCCAACTTCCGCGCCCAGTCGAACTTCATGAAGTACGCGAGCGCGCCGCAGGGCGACCCGGCCACTGCCGAGGGCAACGACCGATACGGCATCGCCCGCGGCGGGGACAACGACCATCTGCACACCCGCTGGCGTGAGCTGCGGGTTCGCACCAGCGGCTACGCCGATCCGGCGCATCCCTTCCGACATCAGGGCTCGGCCGACATCAACCTTTACAAGGCGTTCCTCGAAGCGGCGCACGCGCTTCTGCGTTCCGGCGGGCGGCTGGGCTTCATCGTGCCCTCGGGGCTGTATTCCGACCATGGCACCGGCGACCTGCGGCGACTGTTCCTCGACCGCTGCCAGTGGGAGTGGCTGTTCGGCTTCGAAAACCGCGAGGGCGTGTTCGAGATCGACAGCCGCTTCAAGTTCAACCCGATCATCGTGCAGAAGGGCGGTACGACGGCGGGGATCCGCACGGCCTTCATGCGCCGCAAGCTGGAGGACTGGGAGCGGGCCGAGGGACTCGCCACGCCCTACACCCGCGCGCAGGTCGACCAGTTCAGCCCACGCTCGCAGGCCATCCTCGAGATCCAGTCGGCCCGCGACCTCGAGATCCTCGAGAAGATCTACGCCAACTCCGTGCTGCTCGGCGACGACGGCCCCGACGGCTGGGGCATCAAGTACGCGACCGAGTTCCACATGACCAACGACTCGAAGCTCTTCCCGCCGCGCCCGGCATGGGAAGCGCAGGGCTACCGGCCCGACGAGTACAGCCGCTGGCTCAAGGGCGAATGGCGGCCGATTGCGGAGCTGTGGGCCGAACTGGGCGTGGACCCGGCCCGCGTCACGCCCACCGGCGTGGAACTGGAAGACTGGCTCTTCGACACCACCGCCGGCCCAGACCGCCGCACCGCCGAAGCGCAGTTCGTGCACGGGCACCTGCTCAAGCCCGGCGATGTTGCCCGCACTCCCGCGCGTCTGCGCTGCGCCCAGTCGCCGTATGACACGCTGCCGATCCCGCGTGCGGACATACCCGCGGGGATCATCCTCTCACGGAGCGCAGATGCGTGGATGCGCGAGGAGCGCGTCGAGGATGTGGCGCTGCCGTTGTATGAGGGGCGGATGATTGG
>SYGM01000117.1 GCA_005799545.1 Planctomycetia bacterium
ACGATGGTCTGCGTGCAGGTGCACGGCAACCATGCCGCCGTGGCCTTCGCGGGCTCGCAGGGCAACTTCGAGCTCAATGTGTTCAAGCCCGTGATGATCCACAACATCCTGCAGTCGATCCGGCTGCTCGCGGATGCCTGCGACAGCTTCCGTTCGAACTGCATCGATGGTCTGGAGCTCGATGAAAAGCGCGTGGACGCCCTGATGCGCCAATCGCTGATGCTGGTGACGGCGCTCAATCGCCACATCGGCTACGACAATGCCGCCAAGGCCGCGAAAAAGGCCTATCTGGAGGGCACCACGCTGGAGGAGGCG
This sequence comes from Planctomycetia bacterium, assembly GCA_005799545.1. Taxonomy (GTDB): domain Bacteria; phylum Planctomycetota; class UBA1135; order UBA1135; genus SYGM01. Next base: position 316 of record SYGM01000117.1, read on the forward strand.
GTGGTGGGGCTGGGCCTTTTAAGCCCGGAGCAGTTCCATAAGGCCATCCAGCCGCACAAGATGGTCGGCCCCAGCGGGGCCGGCGCGGGTGGGGGCTAGCGTTTCCTGCGGCGAGAGCCGATAAGGAAGAGCATGTTCCGGCTGAATCTGGCGCGGTGTCTGGCACTGGCTGCGGCTCTCGGCGCGGCTCTTTTCGCAGCCTGCGCTCCACAGGCGCCGCGCGCGCCCAGGCATGTGCTGTTGCTGGTGATCGACACGCAACGCGCCGACCGACTCGGCTCCTACGGGAACATGCGCGGGCTGACGCCCGTGCTCGATGCGCTGGCACGCGAGGGCGTGGTTTTCGAGAACTGCATCTCGCAGGCTTCGTGGACCAGCCCAAGCATGGTCTCGATGATGAGCGGGCAAGCCATCAGCGAAGAGGTGATGACGCTGCCGGAGAACAAGCCCACGCTGGCCGAGCGCTTCCGTGCTCAAGGCTGGCGCACCGGCGGTTTCGTCTGCAACAACATCCTCGACGAGAAGCACGGCTTCGGCCGGGGCTTCGAGGAGTACCAGTGCCAATTGCCGCCCTACGGCGAGAACACGCCGATTCTCGAGTGGCTGCGTGCCCGCCGGGCGGAGCGCACATTCACATGGGTGCACCTCAACGAGGTGCACGATGAAAAGCATCCGGAGCTGGGTCCGACCTACTGGCCGATTCCGCCCGAACTGTGGCGCAAGTGGCGCGATGTCCGCGAGGGCATCCCCGGCGCGCGGGAGCAGTACTACAGTTCGATCAGCGAGCGTCTGGCGTTGCAGGACGGCACGGCCAGTCGCGAGCGCATCCAGGCCGATCTGGGCGGCTACGACGATGATGTGCGCTACGAGGACAATCGCATTGCAGAGATCTTCGCCGAGCTGAAGCAGCTCGGCCTGTGGGAAGACACGCTGATCGTGATCGCGGCAGACCACGGCGAGGGCCTGTACACGCGTGAACAGTTCCTCAGCGGCACGCGCAAGTCGGCGCTGGAGCGCGGCGAGGCTCCGACGCTCGTCAACACGCTGCAGATGACGCACGGCTCACAGGGCTACTGGGAGCTGATACATGTGCCGCTGATCCTGAAAGCACCAGGTCTCGCTCCCGCGCGCGTTGCGGGCTATGTCGAGAACACGGACATCGCGCCGACGCTGGTGGAGCTGGCGCAGCTGGGATCCGGCGAAGGTCTGCAGGGCCGGAGCCTCGTTCCGCTGGCTCTGGATCCGGACAACGCCGGATTGTTGGCACCGCAGGTCTTTAGTTTCACGCGCTACCACTCCGGCGTCATCACTCAGTCGGGCATGCACCTGTTGGTGCCCAGCCCGCGCGGCGAGTGCGATTTCGGACTTGTGCCCGAGCTCTACGATCTCAAACGCGATCCGGAGTGCCGTCGCAATCTGCTGCAGGCGGGCGGACGCGAGGGCGGGGAGGCGGCGCGTCTGGCGGCCGAGCTCGATCCGCAGCTGCGGCGACGCGAGGCGCAGGGCCTGCACGGCGCGCCCACGCAGCTCGATGAGGGCACTCAGGCCAAGCTCGCCGGGCTGGGCTACATCGGCAGCGAGGTCGTCGACCAGTTGCGCAGCGATCTGCTCGGCAAGAGCACCGAGGTGCTGCTGAACGATCTGGAGCGGACCTACGCGCACGATTGCCTGCTGCGCCATGAGGTCGCGCGTGCACTCTTCGGGCGCAAACTCCAGCCGGAAGAGCGCACGCGCATTGAAGCCGTGCTTCGGAAAGAGCCCTCGGCGGCCGTTCAGGCGGCTCTGCGCAGGCTTCTGTAGACAAACGGCCCGCTTCGGCTACACTTTTACCCCCTCGACGGGGCTTCTGCCCCCTCTGGAGCCATCCATGCACACAAAGATTCGTTCGTCCTCGGCCAAGCACAAGAAGCAGACCGGGTTCCTCACCCGCCAGAAGACCAAGGGCGGGCGCAAGACCAACCGTCGCCAGCGTCGCCGCCACGGCAAGATCTGAGCCTCGCGCGCCTCGCAGGACGAGGAGCGCCACGCGGTTGAGCCTTTCAGGCCAAGCCGCGGTAGACGAAGCTTTGCTCACCTCGGCTCATGTCCTCGCAATCCAGACCCGCCCCATTCCTGCCGCGCACGCGCGGCGAGATGGACGCATTGGGTTGGAATGAGCTCGATATCCTGATCATCACCGGGGATGGCTATGTGGACCATCCCTCCTTCGGGCATGCGGTCATCGGCCGCTACCTGGAGTCCAAGGGGTATCGCGTGGGCATTCTGGATTGCCCGGAGCTCGAGACGGATGGCTCGGGCTGGAAACGCCTGCCTGCGCCGCGTCTGTTCGTCGGCGTGACGGCCGGAACCATCG
>SYGM01000118.1 GCA_005799545.1 Planctomycetia bacterium
CGCGGGATCGACGCCCTGACGCTCGCCGCAGGCGATGTAGAAGCCCAGCATGATCGGCGCCGGGCCGTTGATCGTCATCGAGGTCGACACATCCGCCAGCGGAATGCCGTCGAAGAGCAGCTCCATGTCGGCGAGCGAGCTGATCGCCACGCCGACCTGCCCCACCTCACCCAGGCTGCGGTCGTGATCCGAGTCGTAGCCCATCAGCGTCGGGAAGTCGAAGGCCGTCGAGAGACCCGTCTGGCCGTGCGCGAGCAGGAACTTGAAGCGCTCGTTGGTCTGCCGCGCCGAGCCGAAGCCCGCGAACTGACGCATCGTCCACAGGCGTCCGCGGTACATGCTCGGGTGCACACCGCGCGTGAACGGAAACTGACCCGGATAGCCCAGATCGCGCCCGAGTTCGAGCGGCGCATCCTCCGGCCCGTACATGGCCTTGAGCTTCGAGCCGGACAGCGAAGTGAACTCGACATCGCGCAGCTTGGCCGAAGCCATCAGCTGCTCCCACTCTGTGCGGGGGTCAAAGTGCTCCACGGGGCTCTTACTCTTGCTCATGGTGCTCTCAAGTGCCGTTCTTCTGGGGGCCAGCATGACCACTGGAACCGGTCAGGCCGAACGAGGAGTGTACACGAAGTGCGCCGCAGGTGTACGCCCCGCCCGCAGGCCTCCAGAGGGCAAGCCGGGCTCAGCCCCGATCCAGAATCGAGCCCAACAGGCCCTCGACCACATCCCAAGGCGCCTTGCCCGCCGCCAGCTCGGTCCGCGCGCGCGCTTCCCAGCCCCGCACCGCGAACAATTCCTCATCCAACCGCTCGTGCGCGACGCGCCGCACATGCGCGAGGCGCTTGGCCGCGCGCATGCTCTCCAGGCGCCCCTGGCTCAGCCACTCGCGGTGGCGTTCGATCTGCGCCAGCACCAGATCCAGTCCGCGCGCCGTGCCCGCACTGCACATCACGACCGGCGCCGACCACTCGTCATCAGTGCGCCGCGCGCCGCCGGTGGCGCGGATGTGCACGGCCTCTTCCAGATCGAGCACGAGCCGCTCGGCTCCGGGCAGATCGCTCTTGTTGACCACCAGCACATCCGCGACCTCGAGGATGCCGGCCTTCATGGCCTGGATTCCATCGCCTGCGCCCGGGCACAGCACCACCAGCACCGTGTCGGCCGCCGTGACCACGTCGTACTCGGCCTGACCGACGCCGACCGTCTCCAGAATCGCCTCGGCATAGCCCGCCGCATCGATCGCATCGCAGGCGTCGACCGCCGCGCGCGCGATGCCGCCGTGCGAGCCGCGCGAGGCCATCGAGCGGATGTACACGCCCGCATCGATCGTGCGCTCCTCCATCCGGATGCGATCTCCCAGCAGCGCACCACCCGTGAACGGCGAAGAAGGATCGACGGCGAGCACGCCGACCTTGCGATCATGCTTGCGCAACTCGCGCGTCAGCTCGTTGACGAGCGTCGACTTGCCCGCACCCGGAGGACCGGTGACGCCGATGCGCCAGGCTTGACCCAGGCGCGGCTGCAGCGCGCGCATCAGCGCGGGATAGCGCCGATCGGCGTTCTCGGCCCACGAAATCAGGCGCGCCAGCGCACCCTTGTCGCCGGCGAGCAGACGCTCGAGCAGGCGCTGTTCGCCGGAAGCCGGACCGGAAGAGCTGGAAGAAGGGGTCGTCACCGCGAACGGGAGTGTAGCAGGAGAGAGCCGGATCCCGCTGTCAGGCATTTCCAACCCTGCTGACGCTGGATCCGGTTTGGTTCGGATCTTCACGGCGAGGCATACTGATCGTTTCACTCCACTCCACTGCATCCACATGTCTGCCACCAACCCGTCCGCCACCAACGCCTCCACCTCCACCGCCCCCACGCAGCTCTTCGCCCCCATCACGCTCGGCACGCTCTCCTTGAAGAACCGCATCTGGATGGCGCCGCTGACGCGCTGTCGCGCGGAAGGTGAGCATGTCCCCACCGCGCTGATGGCCGAGCACTACGCCCAGCGCGCCGGCGCCGGCCTGATCAGCGCCGAGGCCACGATGGTGATGGAGGGCAACTCCTCGTTCTGGCACGAACCGGGCATCTACAGCAGCGCGCAAGTCGCGGGCTGGAAGCGCGTCACCGATGCAGTCCACGCCGCCGGCGGCCGGATGTTCCTGCAACTGTGGCACGGCGGCCGCGCATGCCACCCGCTGCTCAACGGCGGGCGCCAGCCGGTCGCTCCCTCGGCGCTGCGCATCACCGACAGCGAGGTGTACACGCCGCAGGGCAAGCAACCCTATGTCGAGCCGCGGGCCCTGGAAGACAGCGAGCTGCCCGGCATCGTCGCCGGTTTCGCGCAGGCCGCGCGCCATGCGCAGGCCGCCGGCTTTGACGGCGTCGAAGTGCACGGCGCCAACGGCTATCTGCTCGATGAATTCCTGCGCGACGGCTCCAACCAGCGCAGCGGTCCCTACGGCGGCAGCATCGCGAACCGTGCGCGGCTGCTGCTTGAGGTGCTCGATGCCGTCTGCAAGGTGTTCGAGCCCGGTCGCGTCGGCGTGCGCCTGTCGCCGCTCAACAGCTACAACTCGATGCGCGACAGCGATCCGGTGGCGCTCGCCACATGGCTCGCGAAGGCGCTCAACGAGCTGCCGCTGGCCTATCTGCACCTGATGCGCAGCGATTTCTACGGCAAGCAGCAGGGTGATCTGTTGACGCCGGTGCGCGCGAACTACCGCGGCGTGCTGGTCGGAAACATGGGCTACTCGGCCGCGGAGGCGGAGGCTGCGATCGCGGGCCGGCAGCTGGATGCGGTCGCCTTCGGCACGAG
>SYGM01000013.1 GCA_005799545.1 Planctomycetia bacterium
GATGTAGCGGTTCTCGTTGCCGGCGAAGGAGGGCTTGTTGAACGGAATCTTGTAGCGGCTCATCAGTGGGCTTGGTCCAGCCAGAGGTGGTGCCAGCATTGTACGCGCGTCAGGTGGAAGCCCAAGCTCTCGTACAGCTTCCTTGCGGCGAGATTTCGTCCCTGTGTGACGACATCCATGCGCGTCAGGCCACGCTGGATGGTTGCCTCCATCAGGCCCAGCAGCAGTGCCCGGGCCAAACCCTGGCCGCGCGCTTCGGGTGCCACGGAAACCAGGCCGATCTGGGCGCGATCGGGGAGAAAGTGCACGCTCGCGCTGGCGCGCGGAGCGCCGAGCGGGCCCTCGACGAGCACCAGATCGGCGCCGCCGTGCACGCTGCGCTCGATCCAGGTCATGTACAGAGCGGCGCTGCGTTCGGGATCGAAGCGCGTGTCCACGAAGAAGCGGGCATCGGTGTAGGCGACGGCGGCGATCTCCTTCAGCCGCGGCACATCGAGTGCCTGTGCGATGCGGATGCCGGCAGAGGGATGCGGGACATCGGCGCGCAGCACAGCAGTGTAGGTGCTGCGCTCATCGATGCTTTGGCTGCCGATTGCCGAGAGGGCAGCAGCACTGATCGTGTCATCCTGCTCGCGCAGAACATAGATGCAGCGCACACCCCGTTCGCGTGCCCACTCCAGACAATCGCTGAGTTCGGCGGGTGCCAGCTCCTGCGCTTCGAGACGGGCAACCGGAAACCCGAAGAACCTGGTGTCCCAGTCCAGCAGGACGGGCATTGCGTGGCTCACTCGCCACCCTTCTTCCTCCGCACCGCATAGGCGGGGCGGTCCATCATGCGGAAGTGCATGCGGGCGAGGTATTCCCCGAGAATCCCCAGCGCAAACAACTGCGCCCCGGAGAAGATCGCGATCACGGAAGCAAGGAAAGTGAAGCCCGAGACGCTGCTGCCGCGGATGAAGTAGCTCACCAGCACATATCCCAGCACGACCATTCCGAACAGGGCGAAGAGGAAGCCTACCCAGCTGGCGAGCTGCAGCGGGAACGTGCTGAAGCCCGTGATCATGTTGAGCGCGTGGACCAGCAGCTTGCGGTACGTGTAGTTCGACACACCTTCCGCGCGCGCGTCATGGCGTACGCGCACGCTGCCGAACTTGCGCGTGCCCCATGTCAGTAGCACATCGATCGAAACGTACGGATTGCGGTATTCCTCGAACGCGCCCCGCAGTTCGGTGCGGAACACCCGGAATGCGCTGACCGAGCGCGCCGTGTCCGCTCCCATGGCGTTCTGCAGAGCGTATTTGGTGATCTGGGAGGCGATGTCGCGCAGGAAGCCGTGCTGTTCGCGTTCCGGAGGACCGTAGACCACATCCAACCCCTTCGGGAGCTCGGCGAGCAGCTTGGGCAGCTCCTCCGGGGGGTGTTGCAGGTCATCGTCCATCGTCGCGATCCACTCATGGCGTGCGGCGCGGATGCCGCACAGGATCGCGTTGTGCTGGCCGTAGTTGCGCAGCATGTCGATGCCGCGGATCCATGCATGCTGCTCGCACAGGCGCTCGATCACGGCCCACGAATCGTCGCGGCTGCCGTCATTGATCAGGATTAGCTCGAATTCGCTGCACTGCCCGCGCAGCACGGGCTCCAGCCGAGCCACGAGAGTGGGCAGCATTCCGGCGCTGTTGTAGACCGGGATGACAACGCTCAGGGCGGGCTTGACGGCACTCATCGGAGGGGGATCAGTCTAGCGAGGTGGAACGCGGAACACCCAGCCCGCGCCTGCGGCTTCACCAGGGCCCAGACGCTGCCTCAAGGCCGGCAGGAGTGCCTGTTCGCCTGCTTCCGGACCCACCAGCACATAGTCGATGCGTTCCTCTGCCAGCAGACCATCGAGTGTCTGTCCGCGGCGCAGGGCGAAGACCAGCGAATACACCGGTCGCTGCAGTCCCACCGAATGGTGCCAGCCGATCAAGGCCGCGCAGCGCGCCGACTCCGGGAGCACCGCATCAAAAGCCGCAATCTGCGCACGCCTTGCCTCATCGAGCTGCTTGAGCCGCACGCGATCGGGTGCCTCTGCCGGCATCGCCAGACCGGTCACAAGCATGACGAACCCGGCTGCGAGTCCCATGCGGCGCGATCCCAGGCTCAGGACCACAGCCGCCATGCTCAGCGGCAGCAGCGGCAGCAGCAGGCGATCACGCCAACCGAAGTAGACCAGCAGCACGAGTAGATACAGGAGAGCGAAGATCCATGCAGCTTCGCGGTCGCGCCATGCGCGCCATGCGATGGCAATCAGCATCAGGGACCCCAGCGCCAAACTCCAGAGCTGTCGGGAATCGCCGCGCAGCAGGGAACCGAGCTCCGCCGTGATGTCAGCCAGGCGCACAGGGGCGGTTTCGGTCAGGACTTGAGTCCAATCGCGCGACGGCGACGCGGGATCTCCGGCATCTTCGTGCAGCATGCCCGTTGCGTAGGAATGCACGAAGTTCTGCATGCTCGGACCGTCCGAACGCTGGAGTGCATCGCGCACCATCCAAGGCGCAGCGACGAGCAAAGCGGCACCGAGCAGCGCCATCATGCGCGCCGCCCGCTCCGATCCGCGCCCCGACCTGCCATCCGGGTAGCGCTCCAGACCGCGCGCCGCCAGCAGCGCAGCCAGCAGGATCCACTGCGTGCTGCGCAGATACGTGCTCAAGCCCAGACAGGCCCCCAGCAGCGCCTCGTGGCGCAGGGTGGGCTGTGCGCGCACGCGGCGATCGAGCAGCAGGATTCCGAACAGCGCCAGAATGCCTGGCACGTCCGTCATGGCCTGTGTCGACCACTCCTGCCATGCGGGATGGACATGCAGCGCCAGTGCGGCCGCGGCCGCGGTCCACGTGCCGGCTTTGGGTTGCATCCATCCGTAGAACGCGAGCACTGCCAACGCGCCGAGCAGGGCGACCAGCGTGTGGATGGCGAGGAAGTCGACGCCGCGCCACGCGATCAGGGGCGTCAGCAGCAGCGAAAAACCGGGCGGACGCACGGTGAACGGTTCGCCCAGATAGCTGTAACCCTCGCCGCGCAGCAGCGACTCTGCGCAGAGGATGTAGATCGACGCGTCGTTGTTCTCGTTTCCGCCGGGAAACCAGCCGTGCACGCGCCAGGGCACGCTGCCCACGACGATCAGCGCGAGCAGCCAGAAAACCCAGCGCTCCGCGCGCATTCAGTGATCCTCGCCCTCGGTGTAGCCCAGATTCTGCAGGGCCTGCCGCGAGCGGCCATCGCCGACCAGCGGCAGTACCGGCAGCCGCGGACCGCCATCCGGTTGCTGGGCCTGACGCAATTTGGCTTGCAGCTCAGGCAATTGCGGCTGACCTAGTTCGCGCAGCGGCGTGTATTCCGTGCGTCCGTCGGGGAAGACGGTGAAGATCCAGTCGCCATCGACCATGCCGACATGCCGCCGCGCGGTTCCGGGCGTGCCCAGCTGCAGCGGCAGGGGACGCTGCAGCGGCAATTCGGGTGTGAACAGGCTGAGTCCGCGGCGCGCCGGCGACGAGGGATCCGCAGTCTCCCGAGCGGCCGATTCCAGACCAAGGGCCTCGCGGATCGTGGGCCAGAGATCCAGATGGCTCACGGGCACATCCATCATGCGACTGCTGCGACCAGGGAAGCGGATGATCAGCGGCACCTGCACTGTTTCACGCTGCAGATTCTCGCCGTGGCAGAAAAACCAGCCGTTTTCGCCCAGCGATTCGCCGTGGTCCGCCGTGAAGACCAGCAGCGTGTCCTCCCACCAGTTCTTCTCACGCAGGCAGGTGAACAGACGGGCCAACTGATGGTCGAACCAGGCCACCTCGGCGTCGTAGCGGGCGCGGTAACTCTCCAGACTGCGCTCGCCGCCGACGACCTGATACGCGGGGATCTGTCCCTTGCCGCTCTGCGTCTTTCCGGTTGGCAGTTCCACGCGCAGCGTGTCCTCACGCTTGAAGCGCTGCGCAAACTCCGCAGGCGGCGTGTAGGGTCCGTGAGGGTCTTGGTAGTGGACCCACAGGAAGAAGCGTCCATCGCGTGCCGCCGATGAGTCCAGCCATCGAATCGCCGCATCGCTGGTGGCATCCGCATGGCGCTCGAAGGCTTCGCGGTTGCCTTCGCGCTGCTTCATCTCGTCATCGTAGACATCGAAGCCCTGCGACAGACCACTGGAGCCCATGCCGGCGGGCGGTTGTCGCAGAACCCAGTTGGAGACGACCGCCGCCGTCGCAAAACCGGCATCGCGGGCCTCCTCCGCGAGCGTCAGGGCTTCCGGCGCGAGCGCGAAGCGGTTGCCGCCGTGCACCCCAAGTTCATCCGGCGTGCGGCCGGTCATGAGCGCCGCCATCGCGGGTGCGGTCCATGGCGCCGTGGTCCACGCCGAGCGATACAGCGTGCTTTCCCGGGCCAGTGCATCCAGCGTGGGTGAGGTCGGGAGCGGATACCCGTAGCAGCCCAGTCGGTCGGCTCGCAGCGTGTCACAACTGATGACGATCACCCGCTGGGCCGGCCCTTGGGGCAGGCTGCGCTCCGGGGAGCACGCAGGCAGCAGGAGCAGGGTCAGCAACGACAGGTGGCGCATGGCAAGCGCTCATTGTAAGCGCAGGCTTGTCGGAGGCACAGTTCCTGCGCGACAATGCCGCACCGATGACACCGCCCTGGAAGACGATCGTGGTGATGCCGGCGTACAACGCCGCGAACACGCTCACGCGAGTTTACCGCGACATCCCCAAGGATCAGGTTGCCGAGATCATCGTCGTCGACGACTGCAGCAAGGACAACACGGTCGAGATCGCCCGCAGCCTGCCGGTGACCCTGATCCAGCACGAGCGCAACACCGGCTACGGTGGCAACCAGAAGACCTGCTATCGCGCGGCGCTGGAACGCGGCGCCGACTTCGTCGTGATGATCCACGGCGACTATCAGTACGACGCGCGCATGATCCCAACGGCGATCGAGATCCTGCGCCACGGCATCTGCGATGTGGTGCTGGGCAACCGGATCCGCACGCGAGCCGAAGCGCTCGCCGGCGGCATGCCGAAGTCCAAGTACTTCGCGAACCGCGGCCTGACGATCATCGAGAACATGCTCTCGGGCCAGAATCTGGGCGAATGGCACTCGGGTTTCCGTGCCTATTCGCGGCGGGTGCTCGAGACGGTGCCCTTCGAGCGCAACAACGACGGCTTCGTGTTCGACTCGCAGTTTCTCGTGCAGTGCGTGAATCTCGGCCTCAAGCTGGGGGATCTGCCCGTTCCCGTGCGCTATTTCGACGAGGCCAGCTCGATCAACCTGAAGAACTCGACGATCTACGCGCTCAAGACGCTCTCGACGTTCGGCAGCTGGTACCTGCACCGCTCAGGACTGCGCCGCAATCACCTGTTCGAACCCAAGGGTTCCTGAGCCGCTTTCAGATCCGGCGGAACGCATGCCGATGACCCTGTCGGTTGCGCATGCAGATCCGGAAATTCCTTCCCGTCGGCCTTCTGCTCTGGAGCGGGTGTGCTCCCCCGCGCATCGAGCATCGCGCCTGGTGGTACGCCGAACGCGGAACACCGCGCATGGAAGGCATCGTCCACAGCCAGGGTGACCGCGAGAGCGCGGCGGGTCTGTTCGTGTTCTACCACCCCAACGGGGCCATGGCCGCTCGCGGAGCCCTGAAGGATGTGCCGCTGCCGCGCCAGCCGGACTTCTTGGACAACGAAACCGTGCTGCCGGATTCCGGCCGGGAAGGCTGGTGGGAGTTCTTCCATCCCAACGGCCGGCTTCTCAGCGCGGGACTCTATCTGGAGGGACAGCGTCATGGACTCTGGGAGCAGCACATGCTCGATGGCACCCTGGCCCAGGAGACGAACTACTGCACCGGCCGGCTCCATGGCAGCCAACGCAGCTGGAGTGCTGCCGGCGTCCTGCTGAAGGAGACCTCCTTCTCGATGGGTGAGGAGCAGGGCCTGCACCGCGAATGGGATGAGGCTGGTCAGCTGCGCGAAGAGCGCGTGTTCGCGGCAGGCAAGCTTGAAGGCCTTAGTCGCAGCCTTGACGAGCGGGGCGTGTGCCGCGAGGAGGCTCACTACCACGAGGGCCTGCTGCACGGCCTTCGCACCCTGCGGGATGCGGACGGGATCCTGCTCTCAAGCGTCGTCTATCGGAACGGCAACCCGCTGCCTCAGTAGAGCCTGGTGCGGGAAGGGGGACTTGAACCCCCACGGATTGCTCCACGAGATCCTAAGTCTCGCGCGTCTGCCAATTTCGCCATTCCCGCAGGCACGGCTGTGAGCGGAAACAGCATAACGCATGGCTTGGGCTTTTCCTCGGCGCGTGCGAAACCCATGATGCCCGCCATGTTGCCGGAGCTGGGCAGTCTGGTGCTGCTGTCGATCATGACGTGGATTCTGCTGCGCGGCCTCGGCGCGCGGCGGGCCCGCAATTTCGCCGTTCTCGGCCTCGTATTCGCAGGTTTGTCCTGCGGCGCGTGGCTCAGCGTGCTGGCGATGGAACCGCTCGACTGGGTGCGGCGCGTGGCGGGTTCGCTGACCGCGCTGACTGCGGGACAGACACAGCTGGTGTGGGTCTCCACGCTGGCGTTGCCACGCAACAAGGTCTGGCTGCGCGTGCTGGCTGCGCCGCTCTCGGTCTGGGCGGGAACGAGCCTCGCCTTCGTCTTGATGCAGCCGGAACCCGCGGCATGGCTCATCGGCATGACTCAGGCGTTGTGCGCGCTGTGCGTACTCGCGTGGGTTTTTCTTCCGTGGATCGGACGCGAACGCGGTTCCGTTGCCATCGGTTCACGCGCCGTTCCGAGCCTGCGCTCGGCCTGTCCGCGCTGCGGCACGCGCGTGGACTGGGCCAAGGGCCTGTACGCCTGCACGGATTGCGGGCTTTTCGTGCATCTGGACTGGGGTCAGGATCCGCAGGTGCGCGATGCGCTCAAGCAGCAGCAGGATCAGGGGCGAACGATGCGCTTTGCCTGCCCGGGCTGTGACAAGGTCCGCGACTGGGCGCGCGGAGAGCACCACTGCTCCCACTGCCAGACGCCCGTGCGCCTGCACTGGAACGAGCACAAGCAGGGGCCGAAGCCCTAACCGCCCGCGCTCAGCAATTCCTCCGCGGCCTGCGCGCGCTTTTCGTTTTCCTCGGCGTTGATGCGCTCGAGTCCTGATTCGAATTCGGCGCGCTGTTCGGCCGTATAGCGCGTGCGATCGAAGCCATGCGCGTGGCGAAAGTCCTTGAGGAAGTGGTTGCGCCTGCGATCGAGTGCATCCTGACGGCGGACCCATTCCGCGAGCACGGCCTGAATGCGCAGCATCGACGGATCATCAGGTTGCATCGGCCACAAAAAACGGAACAGCACCGCAGCGCGCGGTGAGAGCTCCAGATTGACCGCCGCCTTGTGTCCAAGGCCGCAGTTACCGCCGGGCATGGCCAGCCCGCCCGCGGCCGCCTGGGTTTCGCGCGAGCGGTAGACCGCCTCCTGCAGGAGCGCGGCTGCCGCTCGCGTGCGTTCCTCCGTGGATTCCACGTCCTAGCAGTGCTCGTTGAACGCGGTTGTGAGTTGCTCGGCGATGTGCTGCGGGGAGCGGCCCTCGATGTCCTGGCGCTGGAGCATCTTGACGAGCTTGCCGTCTTTTAGCAGTGCGATCTGCGGTGAGCTGGGGCGGTACGGGCGGAAGGACTCGCGCGCGCGCTCCGTGGCGGCCGTCTCCATGCCCGCAAAGACAGTGAAGAGATTCTGCGGCTTCTTGGCGTTGAGCATGGCAAGCCGCAGGCCCGGGCGAGCGCCGCCAGCGGCGCAGCCGCAGACGGAATTGACGAATATCAGCGTCGTGCCGGGCTTCTGAAGCGCGGTTTCGACATCTGCGGGCGTCAGCAGTTCCTTGAGGCCCAAGGTGGTGACTTCCGCGCGCATTGGCTTGACGAGTTCGGGATCGTACATGTGGCAGTTCTCCGGTTGTTGAGGCCTGAGATCCTAGCACCGTTCCGGATGCACCCCCAAGCACGCTCCGGATCGCTATCATCCCACGCATGCGACCTGCTCTTCTCGTGCTGTTGCTCACCCTGCTGCTGGCCTGCGCCGGAACCTCCACCAGCGAAACCCAGCAACGCCAATCCCTGCTTCCGGGAAAAAATCTCGACGGCTGGGACGGCGATGCGCGCTTCTGGTCGCTGCGCGACGGCGTGCTGGTGGGCGAAAGCACGGCGCAGCAGCCGCTGGATCAGACCACCTGGCTGTCGTGGAAGGGCGGCAGCGTGCGCGACTTCGAGCTCGTCGCCGAGTTCCGGCTGACGGGCGGCAACTCCGGCATCCAGTTTCGCAGCGTGCAGCGCCCCGCTCATCAGGTGGGCGGTTTGCAGGCCGATCTTGAGGACGGACCGGACTGGACCGGCTGCATCTACGAGCAGGAAGGCCGCGGAGTGCTCGTGCGCCGCGGCACGGCGCTGACGACCGGCTCCGGCACAGCTGCCGGCAGCGCATCGCTCGGCGACGGGGAACAGCTGCTGCGTTCCTACCGGGCGAGAGACTGGAACGAGTACCGCATTCGCGCAGTCGGTCGCAAGATCGAGGTCAGCCTCAACGGCACGCTGATGAGCTCCCTGGAAGATCATGATCCCAAGTACTTCCGCGAATCCGGCATTCTCGCGCTGCAGCTCCATGCCGGCGGTCCGATGAAGGTCGAATTCCGCAAGCTCGACCTGCTGGTGCTTCCTGCGACAGAGATCGTCGAGGCGTCTGCGCCGGTTCAGGCCGCCAAGTTGCCGCAGTGGATCTGGGCACCATCACCTGCGCAGGCTGCGAAGAGCATCTGGGAGTCCGGCGAAGACAAGTCCGAGTCCGTGCCGCCCACAGCGATCCTGCGCAAGCGGTGGACGCTGGATGCACCCGCCACGCTCAAGCTGTGGGTCAGCGTCGACAACGAGGGCGATGTGCTGCTGGACGGCAAGGCGCTGGGAACTTCGGGTGATTGGAATGATCCGGTCTATCTGGCTCCTGAAACGGAGCTCGCCGCGGGCGGGCACGAGCTGCTCATCCGCGCACGCAATGAGGGCGGCCCCGCAGGCGTGCTGGTGGAAGCGCATCTGGAATCCGCCGGCAAGCTGACGAAGTTCTTCAGCGATGCGACCTGGCAATCGCAGCAAGGCGCGGATTGGGGAGCCGTCACGGTGCTCGGCGAGCACGGTTGCGCGCCGTGGGGCACTTTGCAGGGCCTCGCCGCCAAGCCTGCGGAGGCGACCCCGGCGCACGAGCTGCACGTCAAGGAAGGCTACAGGATCGAGCGGCTCTATTCGGTTCCCCGCGCCACGCAGGGTTCGTGGGTCAGCCTCGCATTCGACGGGAACAGCCGCCTCTACGCCAGCGATCAATACGGCGACATCCATCGTATCGAGCTCGCTCCCGATCATGATCGCGTCCTGAGCGTGTCGAAGATTCCCGCCAAGGCCGGCGGCGCGCACGGTCTGCTGTGGGCTGCCAACGCCCTCTACGCCGTGGTTGCGGAAAGCCCGCGCTGCAGCCCCGGGCTGTGGCGCATCACGGACAAGGACGGCGATGGCGAGCTGGAGCATACGGAGCTGCTCAAGAAGTTCGAAGGTTCCGGCGAGCATGGTCCGCACTCTGTGATTCAGGGACCCGATGGCATGCTGTATGTCCTCGCGGGCAATCACACGCTGCTGCCCGAGGGCATCCGCACCTACTATCTGCCGAAGAACTGGGACGAGGATCAGCTCGTCAAGCACCGCAACGATCCGGGCGGTCACGCCGTCGGCGTCATGGCGCCCGGCGGCTGGGTGTGCCGCACGGATCTCGACGGCAAGCAGTGGGACCTGTTCGCAGCCGGCATGCGCAACAGCTATGACCTGGCCTTCGTGGGGCAGCGCGATCTGTTCACCTTTGACTCCGACATGGAGTGGGACATCGGCCTGCCGTGGTACCGGCCCACGCGCGTCTGCAATCTGGTGTCCGGTGCGGATTTCGGCTGGCGCAACGGCAATGCGAAGTGGCGCGACTACTACCCGGATTCGCTCGCGAGCACGAAGGATCTGGGTCTGGGTTCACCGACGGGCGTGGTGGCGCCGCCGGAGGGCTTCGCTCCTCCGGGCAGCAAGGAAGGTGCGCCGCACCTGCTGGTGGGAGACTGGGCCTATGGACGCATCTTTGCGATCTGGCTGGAACCTCAGGCCTCGAGCTTCACCGCGAAGCGCACGGAGATCTTCGCCAGCGGCAGGCCCATGCCCGTCGCCGACATGGCGCTGGGTCGCAGCAACGAGGTCTTCGTGGTGACCGGCGGACGCCGTGTGCAGTCCGGACTCTATCGCATCGTGTGCGATGCGCCCGTCCAGAGCGCGACTCCGATCGCAGACCGTCTGCCGGCGGGTTTTGACAGGCAGGTGCGCGTCGAGCTCGAGAGTTTCCACGCACGCAAGGACGAGAAGGCACTCGACGTTCTGTGGCCCAAGCTGGGCGCGAACGATCGTTTCGTGCGCAATTCCGCGCGGGTTGCCCTCGAGTCGCAGCCGCGGGAGCTCTGGCAGGAGCGGGCCTTCCAGGAAAAGCACCTGCGCTCGATCGTCCAGTGCATGATCGCGCTGATCCACCTCGACGCCCGCGAGCTGCAGGATCGCATCTACACCCGCCTGGGTGAGGCGCTGCAGACGAGTCGCGATGACCATTCGGCCATGGAAATCCTGCGGGCCACGCAGATCGCCCTGGCGCGCTGGGGTATTCCGCCGCAGGGCAACGACGTGCTCTTCCCGACCATAGACACGCTCTATCCGCGGCCGCTCGACAAGGCGAAGCTGAGCAACCCGTTGCTGGCGGAGATCGCGATCAAGACGATCACACCGCTCTCCTGGGAGCGCACGGTGGGCATGCTGGAAGCCTCGCCGACCCAGGAAGAGCAGCTGCAATATATGTCTCTGCTTGCGGAGTCGCCCGAGAATCTCTCGTTTGAGGAAAGAACGCGCTACCTCAAGTGGTGGCGCTCCAATGCTGCGCACTGGCGCGGCGGCAACAGTTTTGGCGAGTACATCGCCCAGATTCACAGGGAAATCGTCGCGGCGATTCCCCAGATGGAGCAGGCCATGCTGGGCGAACTGCTCGTTCCGGAACCCCGTCCGGTGCCCGTGCCGATCCCCGCCGCTGGACAGAGCGTGCCCTGGACCGTTGCGGAGATGGAGCGCAGCCTGCCCGACTTGAAGTCCGGACGGAATTTCAAGGCCGGCAAGGACCTCTACGTCCGTGCGAGCTGCGTCGAATGCCACCGCATGGGCGGCGAAGGCGGCGGACAGGGTCCTGATCTGACCGGTGCCGGCGCGCGCGTCTCGGCGCGCGATCTGCTGGTGGCGGTGCTCGAGCCGTCTCAGGCGATCTCGGATCAATACCGCGAGACCGAGGTGGTGACGAAGGACGAGGAGCTGTTCATCGGCAAGGCGGCGGGCGGAGATGACAAGGTCCTCAAGCTTATGGATCGCAACGGCAAGACGCTGGAGATCCCGCGCAGTGACATCGAAGAGGTCCGCCCGGCGCGCCTCTCTTCGATGCCTGCAGCCCTGACCGATGGACTCACGCGGACGGAGTTGCTGGATCTGCTGGCCTACGTGCTGTCGGGCGCCAATGCGGAGGATCCCGCATTCCGCCCGGGCGGCAGCGCAAGCGGCAAGTGATGTCTAGCTGACGAGCTTGCCGCTGGCTCCGCGCGAGAGCCGCAAGGCACACGGCGCGAGACACAGCAGCGCCAGCGCCAGGATGCCCGCCATCGCGGAAAGCGTGCGTCCCTGCACCGCCGCTGACTCTTCCTCACGGAAGGCGAAGCTCGGAAGCATGGGGATGTCCGCCTTCACCAGCGGTTGACGTTTGTGGAACTTCGGGCTGTAGAACTCGAATACGGCGTCCTTGAAGGCGGCGACCTGATCACGGAAGGCGCGGTGGCGCCAGTACCCGGTGCCCGCGAGATCGCTCAACGCCTCGTACGCGGCGATCGCAGGCGAGGCAAAGCGCCAGCGTTCGACAACCTGCTGCTGGTCCGCGAGCTCGGTGTCGAATTCCTTGTAGATCGGATCCATCGCGCGGCCGATCTCCTCCTGCACAGCGAGGCGGCGCTGGAGCATGTCAGCCTGCATCCCGGGCGGTGCCAGCTCGGGGTGGTCCTTGTAGAACGTGTTGATCAGCTCGTTGGAGCGCCGTTCCGCATCGCCGGAGGCCTCGCGCAGCTTGGCCACCAACTCAGCCCGCGAGGGCATCGGGTGCGCGCTCTCGACCACGACGTTGAGCAGCGTGGGGATGACCATGACGAAGATCACCCAGGCCGCTCCCGCAACGGTGGCCGCGGCGGCCGCCGTGCGCGTGAAGCAGTTCGACAGTAACGCCACGGCACACCAGAAGAGTCCGTAGGCCAGCACGACACCCGTTGCGATCCACACCGGGAGCGACAAACCCTCACCGCCCAGCAAAGCCGCGAAAAGCACGGCTCCCAATGCCAGCGCCGTCATCGGCGTGCCGCGTGCCAGCACGCGCACACCCAGCAGCTTCCAGGCGCCGATGCCGCGCGACAAGGCCAGGCGCAGCGTGCCGGACTCGCGGTCACCCGCGCACAGATCGTAGATCAGAGCCAGCAGGAACAGCGGGAAGAGCCAGATCAGCACGAACGCCAGATCGAAGCGGCCCGTCAGCAGCTGCGTCGGATTAGCAAGACCGATCTTGCCTTCGGATGGATCTTCCGTGCGCCACAGAATGATGCGCTCATGGCTCGGCAGCAGATCGGCCTGTCCGCCCGACAGCACCGCGAAGCCCGGCGGCGGCAGCAGCGCAAGGTGCCCGCTGCCCATCGCCTGTCGCGGATCCAGTGCCTGACGCTCCAGTGCATCGCGCACCTGCTTGTTGAACTGGGAGCTCTCGATGATCAGCGCATCCGCTTCCTTGCGTTGACGCTCCGCGAGCTCCAGCCCGTTCGCAATGCCATAGCCCAGGCTCAGGACGAACAGCGCCAGCAGTGCGAGCACCGCGCGCTCGCGGAACATCAAGCGCAGTTCCAGTTGAAAGAGGCTCATGCGACCTCCAGGCGCATGCGACGCGCTGACATGTAGAGCCACAGGAAGGAGCCGGCGAACCAGGCTCCCAGAATTCCGAGTGCTGCGGCAACGCTCGTCCACACCGCATCCCACTCACGCGGGGCCAGAACGAAGGGCGGCAGCTGCTCCCAGAGCGTGCGACCCACGCGGTAGCCGTGGTCTCCGGGGCGGGCGTTTTTCATCAGGTCCTCGTTCAGGACACGCATGAACTCCATGCGGTGCCGCTCGGAGGCATCGGCAAAGTGGCGGTGCTGCGAGAGGTCGGTTCCGCTCAGGGCCATCGATGCCGTTCGCAGCGCGAGCATCGGCGCGAGCGCGCCGGTCAGAGTGGTGGCGCGATCCTGCGCCTCCAGCTGATCCCACATGCGCGCGTAGTGGTGTCCGTAGACCTCGGAGGAGAACTTCTCGCTTTCGAGCATCACCAGTCCGTTGAAGTTGAACGGCAGCTCCATGACGTTCTGCTTGCCGTGCTTCGCCAGCGTTTCCTGCGTGAACTTCTGCAAGTGCACGTCGCGCGAGTCGTGGCCGTCGATGCCCTTCTTCAGGTCCGCGGCGATCGCAGCGTCAAATTCGGCCAGCTGCGGCGTCGGCACCCACTGCTCGACGAGGTCGGTGGCGAGTCGCGGCGCAAGCACGCAGTTGAACGCCCACAGCCCCAGCAGAAGCGCCAGAGCGCCGCGTCCCGTCCTGCAGCGAGCCGAGACGGCCACCGCGATCGCGAGGAAGGTCCCCAGATAGAGTCCGTAAGCCCCGATCAAGAAGAGGATGCGTCGGGTGAGGTTCGGATCTCCGGCCTCGCCGGTACCCGACAGCAGCCATGCGCCGACCGCGATCAGCGGCACCAGCAGCAGCGCCAGAGCCAGCGCAATGCCGAGGAACTTGCCGACCACGAGTTGCACCGGGTCGACGCCCAGACTCAGCAGTTGCCGCAGCGTACCGCGCTCGCGCTCCGCGGCCAGCGCACCGAAGGCCAGCAGCACGATCAGCAGCGGAACGAGGATCTGCAGGCTGAGGCTGGCCGTCAGCTCGCCGAAGCGGCGCATGTTGGTCGCATCCTGCGCCGGCAGGAAGCTGGTGGCATTGCGGCGGTGCGCTTCGAGGAAAACGGAGCTGCCGACATACGGCTCGACTCCGCGATCAAAGGCCGCCAGCGGTGCCGTCGGCTTGAAGGCATAGAGCCCGTAGTGACCGGCCGAGTGCGAGTTCTTCTCGCCCTGCTCGAGCCAGTTCCTGCGGTCCAGTTCGGTCGCGGCGTCGCGCTCGGCGCGGGTGCGCTCGTTCTGCTGCCAAGCCAGCACCCCGGACACGATCAGCAACACGACCAGCAGTGTGCCGCCGATGCGGAAACGTCCGTCGCGCCATGTGTCGCGCAGTTCCTTGAGGGCGATGGTGAGGATCATGCGCCCAAGCGCTCCAGATACAGCTTCTCCAGATCGCGGCTCTGGAACTCGTCGCGGTGGTATTCCGATGCAATGCGACCCTTCAGCAGGATGCCGACGCGTGTCGCATCCTCGCGCGCGCGGAACAGATCGTGCGTCGCCATCAGAATCGCCACCTTCTCACCGGCCAGCTGTCGCAGCAGCCTCGAAAACTCATGGCTCGCGGCCGGATCGAGGCCTGAGGTGGGTTCGTCGAGCAGCAGCGCCTTGGCCCCTGTGGCAAGCGCCAGCGCGATGCCGACCTTCTGCCGCATGCCTTTGGAGTAGGTGCCCACCATTCGCTCGGCGGCATCGGACTTGAGTCCCGCCCGCTCCAACAGCGCGTGTAGTTCCGCGCGGCTGTGCCTGCCGCCTCCGAGACGGCTGAAGTACTCGAGATTCTCCACCCCGCTGAAGCGCGGATAGAGCGCGACCTGTTCGGGGATGTAGGCGATCTTGCGTCGCGCCGCCACCGGGTCGGCAGCCACACTGATCCCGTCGACCAGCGCCTCGCCGCCATCCGGCGTCAGGAAGCCGAGGAACAGGTTGATCGTGGTTGTCTTGCCGGCCCCGTTGGGGCCAAGCAGGGCGTAAATCTCTCCCGGCTCGACCTTGAGGTTGAGCTTGTCGAGGGCGGTCTTGTCCTGGAATCGCTTCTGGAGCTGCTTGGCTTCGAGCATGGGGGGGGGCTGAGGTTTGGTGACAATCTCTCATGACACGCTCCCCGGTCAAAGACTGTGAGGTCGGGTAGACTAGAAAAATGCTTACTTCCGCCACCCGGTTCCTGATTCCGTTGCTGCTGAGCCTCTTCGCACTCACCGGTCTCGTGCGGGCGCAGGACCTCTCTCAGCCCGGGCCCTGGTCGGCGGGGGAGCGCAGCGTCACCGTCACCCGGCCGGACAACACGACCTTCACGGCGCAGCTCTTCTACCCCGCGACCCTGCCGGGAGCGAACACGCCGTTCCAGCCCGCCGGCGCGCCCTATCCCGGCCTCACCTTCGGTCACGGATTCCTGACTCCGGTGAGCAACTACAACAGCACTTTGCGGCATCTGGCGACGTGGGGGCACTTCGTCATCGCGACCACCACACAGGGTTCGCTGTTCCCCAGCCACGCCGCCTTTGCCCTCGACATGCGCCACTGCCTCACCTGGCTGGAGCAGCAGAACGTCGATGCGCAGTCGCCCTACTTCGGCGGCATCGACACGCTGGCCCTGGGAGCCTTCGGCCACTCCATGGGCGGAGGAGCGACGATCCTAGCGGCCGCCGCCGATCCGCGCATCATCGCCATCGCGCCCATGGCGCCCGCCAACACCAATCCTTCGTCCATCACCGCGATGGCCTCGGTCACCGTCCCATCGCGCCTGATCTGCGGCACTCAGGACACGATCGTTCCCACCTCGAGCAACGGTCAGCCGATGTACAACGCCGCCCCCGGCCCGCGTCAGCTGCTCTCGATCCTCAACGGCTGGCACTGCGGATTCGTCGACACGCCGCCCGCCGGCGGTCTGGGCTGCGATTCCGGTGCCCTGCCGCTGGATCAGCAGCTGAGCATCGTGCGCCGCCACCTCACGAGCTTCTTCCGTCTGCATCTCGCCGGTGATCAGTCTCAGTGGGGACAGGTCTGGGGTGTGCCGCTGCTGCTGGACGGCACCACGAGCACCCAGCGCGATCCGCGCGCCACGATCACTCCGGCCGTGGTGCGCAAGAACGGCTTTGCGGGCGAAACGCTGGATTTCCCGCTGACGCTGACCAATACGGGCTCGACGCCCACGAGCTTCACGCTGTTCACGGAGCAGAACACCTGGGCTGTCTCGCTCTCCACCGGCCAGACGGCGGTGCTGGCACCGGGCGCGAGCGAAGTCGTTCACCTCTACGTCGTCGTGCCGGCGAACACACCCAACAGCGTGGACCGCTGCACGGTCTCCGCCCGCCGCGACATCGACAATGCCGTGCGGACCTTCGTTCGCACGGGTTCCAAGCGTCTCTGACGGTCAGCCGCTGATTCCGTCGCGCTCGAGCTCTTCTTTGGTGGCACGGCGCGCGATCGTCTCGGGTGGCGCCTCGTACCAGCCGGGTTCGACGCCTTCAGCGATCGATTCACGCACCTTGAGGATCGTGAACATGCCGGACATCGTGATCGTGCCGTAAGGTCCCTTGCCGCCGATCATCGGCAGGCTGTTGGGCGGAGCCAGGGAGCTGTGATCACCGCCCGCGCCCATCTCGTCCTCCATGTCGCCGTAAGCAGGCACGTGCGCGTAGAGCGTCTCGTCGATCCTGCCGAGGTCGGCGCCGACCGTGTTGGGAAGACCGTGGCCCATCTGATTCATCACATGGTGAGTCATGTGACAGTGCAGCGGCCAGTCCCCGGGCTGGTCCGCGATGAACTCGATCGTGCGCGTGGAGCCGACGGGCACAAGGATGCTCACCTCCTTCCAGCCGTTCGACTCCGGCAGCGGTCCGCCATCCGTGGCCGTGATACGGAAGGAATGCCCGTGCAAGTGGATGGGGTGATGGCTCATCGCGCTGAGATTGGCAAGGCGGATGCGCACACGCTCACCGCGCTGCGCGACGAGATTCTGCGTCGCGGGGTGGATCTTCGCGTTCATTGTCAGGACGTTGAAGTCCATCATCTCGTTGGGGTCCGGCCGGCGCGTGCCCGGTTCCAGCTTCCACTCCGAGAGCAGAATCGCATAGTCGCGCGCAGGGGGATTGGGCTCCGGCTCGCGCGGGTGGATCACGAACAGGCCCATCAGGCCCAGCGCCATCTGAGTCATCTCGTCATGATGCGAGTGGTACATGTACGTGCCGTGCTGGC
>SYGM01000119.1 GCA_005799545.1 Planctomycetia bacterium
AGGTCATGAAGACGTTGGAAAGCACGAGCAGAACGGTGGTCTGATAAATCGGAGGCATGCGGTATCCGAGCTTCCGGGCAGCTCCCTGGAGGGTTTCGTTCAGGACTTCTGGCCGCGCTCAAGGATGCTCGTGGTCGATTTGCCGGGCACCAGCGGCGCCAGCACGACCTGGCCGCCGTGGGCCTCGACCCACTCGCGTCCGACGACACCTTTGTCCGCCCAGTCGGCGCCCTTGACGAGCACATTCGGCGTCACATGCTCGATCAGGTTCTTCGGCGTGTCCTCGCCGAAGCTCGTCACGGCATCGACGCACTCCAGCGCCGCGAGCACTTCCATGCGGTCGCCGAGGTTGTTGACCGGCCGCGTGGGTCCCTTGGCGCGCCGCACGCTCTCGTCTTCGTTGACTCCGACCAGCAGCACATCGCCGTAGCCCTTGGCAAAGCGCAGGTAGGTCACGTGACCGACATGCAGCACATCGAAGCAGCCGTTGGTGAACACGATGCGCTTGCCCTGCTTGCGCCAGGCGGCGAGCTGCCGATCGAGCTCCTCGCGCGTGGCAAGCACCTTGCCGGCACCATCCGCGCGCTCCAGGATCGCGCCCGCCAGTTCGGAGCGCGTGACCGCGTGCGTGCCCAGACGCCCCACCACGATCGCAGCCGCCTGATTGGCCAAATGAACCGCCAACCCCAGCTCGAGTCCGCAGGCCAGGTGAAAGCCCAGCTGCGCGATCACCGTGTCGCCGGCACCCGTGACATCGAACACGGCGCGCGCCTGCGCGGGCACATGTCCGCTCGAACCGGCGCGCGTGCGGTAGTAGATGCCCTCCGCACCCAGCGTGATCACAGCCGCGTTCAGCTCGGAGAGCCCAATCAGCTCTTCCGCGCCGCGCGTCACATCATCCAGGCGCGCCAGCCGACGGCCGAGCGCCTGCTCGGCCTCCTTGCGATTGGGAGTCACCAGCGTCGCCCCGCGGTAGCGCGTGTAGTCCTCGCCCTTGGGATCGACCAGCACCGGAACGCCGGCTGCGCGCGCCGCATCGATCGCGCAGCGGATGACCTCCTGCGTCAGCACGCCCTTGCCGTAGTCGGAGAGCACCACGGCCTTGGCGCGCCGCACGCGCTCCGGCAGGAGCTTCAGCAGGGCGGTGAGCGCATCGCCCTGCACGGGGCGCGGATCCTCGTGATCGACGCGCAGCATCTGCTGGCTGCCGCTCATCAGGCGCGTCTTCTGGATCGTGGGGCGCGTGCGATCGAGCACGATGCCGCCGGTATCGATGCCCTGCTCGGCCAGCAGCTGGCGCAGCGCACGCCCCCAGCCGTCATCGCCCAGCACGCCGACGATGTCGACCTCGGCCTGCATCGCCACCAGATTGGCCGCGACATTGCACGCGCCGCCGAGTCGATCTTCGCTGCGCTTGGCGGTGAGGATCGGGATCGGTGCCTCGGGCGAGATGCGCGTGACATCCCCGGAGAGATACTGATCGAGGATCAGGTCGCCGACGATCAGCACGCGCGGGCGCCCCAGATTGAGCACGAGCTTTTCGAGTTCGAAAGCGTTCATCGGCGTGTCCTTCCGCGCATGGAGCGGCGCGCAGAGGCGCGCGTCTTCGCGGGCTGCCAGCCCGCCTCCGCCAGCTTCGAGAGCACCGCCATGCGCAGGAGCGGCAGCATCAGCTCGTGCTGACCGAGGATCGAGATGCCGCGTCCGGGCGGGCGCTGGATGACATTGGTCTCCGCGCGGTACTGGCGCAGCATGTCGAAGTTGGCGGTCGTGATGCCATCGAGCTTCGCACCGAGGTTGAGGGCCACGCTGACGGCCTTGAGGAACACTTCGGGCAGAATCACGGCGCAGCCGATGTTGATCCACACGCCGCCGTCCATGCCGTGCACGAAGCGGCAGACATGCTGGAAGTCGTACAGCGCCGACTGTCCGGTCTGTGCTCCGTTGCAGGCCGGATGCATGTGCACGATGTCGGCGCCCAGCGCGGCGTGCGCCGTGACGCCGACGCCCAGCCGCACGGCCGAAGCGCTGACGGAGAGGTGCGCGTTGGGCGCCTTGCGATCGAGCAGCATGCGGCCGAGTCCGCGGCCGAGTCCCGGCTCATCGCCCGCTTTCGGCGCGCAGCCGCGCCGCGCCGCTTCGGCAAGTCCCTTGCCGGTCTCATCCGCGAAGCCGAACTCGCCCTTGGGCAACTGAGTGGCGACATCCTCCGAGGTGCGGCCGATCGTCGCGATCTCGAAATCATGGATCGCACCCGCACTGTTGAGTGCGACATGATCGATCACGCCGCGCTCCATCAGGTCGATCAGGAGCGGCGCGAGACCGACCTTCAGCACGTGCGCGCCGAGCGCCACCGCGACCGGGCGTCCGGCCTGCTTGGCCGCGACGATACGCGTGACGAGCTCCTTGAAGTGCTTGCCGACGTAGATGTCGGGCAGCGAGTCCACGAAGCCCGCGAATCCGGGCAGCGGATCGGGCGTGGCGCAGAAGTCGCGCAGATCCACGAGGCTCTTGCGCGAGTCGAGCGGGTAGGTCCTGACCTTCCTCATCTTGGGGAAGGGATGCCTGGGGCGCTGCGGTTGACGGGCCATTCGAAAGGCGATCCTAGCCTTCGGCAGGTGCGCCGCGGTAGCGATCGTGCAGCCAGAAGTACTGATCCGGGCAGGCGAGGATCAGGCGTTCGAGCTCGGCGTTGATGCGGGTGGCGATGGCCTCCGGCGAGGCCCCCGCCAGTTCCTCGGGCTCGATCACGGCCGGAAAGACCGCGCGGTAGTGCCCCGGCCGCTCGTCCGCGTAGACCGCCACGATGACCAGCGGCACCTTCAGCCGGCGCAGCAGCACTCCCGCCGAGCGATCGGCCGTCGCCATCCGACCGAAGAAAGGCGCCAGCACGGGCTTCACGCGCGCCCGCTGATCCAGAAGCATCGCAACGCTGCCCCCGCCGCGGATCACGGCCGGCACGAACTCCATGGCGCCGCGGCGCGGCAGCAGTCGCATGCCACGGCTCTTGCGCAGCTTCTGTGCGTGGAGCGACAGATAATGGTTCTTGGGCGGCTTGCTGATCGCGTACAGCGGCGAGAAGCCCAGATGCGGCAGGAACGCGACTCCGTTCTCCCAATCGCCGATGTGGGCGCTGATCAGCACACAGCCACCGCCCGCACGCGCGATCTCGGCCGCCTCGGGGCACATCTCCACGTGCACACGCTCGGGGTAGAGCTCAGGGGGCAGGTCGCGGGCAAAGCGCTCCGAGTCCAGCGTCAGTCTCAGCAGATGCTTCCAGGCCTGTCGCACGCGGCGACGCCGGTCCACGGGGTCGGCCGGACCGAGCGCCTGCGCGACGAAAGCTTCCGCCGCGCGCGAATGGCGCCGATCGATCGTGTGCATCAGCCAGGCGAGAAAGCCGATCAGCACCTCTCGCAGAGTGTGTGGCAGGGACGCGGCCAGGCGCACCAGACCACGCGCTGCCGAGCACTCCAGCCATGCCAGCACCCCTTTGCGTGTTCCCAGCACCTCTTGGTCGGGAACCGGCTCGTGCTCCCTTGGAGCAATCCAGGGCGATTTCTGCGGCGCGGCAGTCTTCACGCGTGCCGACCCGTCAAGGTGTCCAGCAGAGCTTCCACCACCGAGTGGCCCTGCGTGATCTCCAGCTCGATGCCCAACCGCCAGCAGGGAATCCCCAGCGGCACCAGCTTCACGGCGTCCTTCTCCGTCACCACCAGCGGCAGATCCGGGTGCAGCAGCGCGCGAGCCTCTGCCTGCGTCCACGCATGGTGATCCGGAAAGCGCGCATGGCTCTCGATCCGGGCGGAAAGCGAGCGCACGCTGTGCTCGAAGGCCTCCGGATTGCCGATCGCGCTCGCCAGGCGCACCGCGCGGCCGCGCAGACTCGCCAGATCCGCTTCGCGACCCTGTTCATCGATCAGACGGCGCGGGCGGTGCACGCAGTGCACGCGCGCGATGCCCGGCGCGGCCGCTTCCAGCTCCGTCTCCAGTTGCGCAAGCCACTCCGCCGGCACCGCATCGCAGCGCGTGATCCAGATCGCATCGGCGCGCCGCAGCGAGGACAGGGGCTCGCGCAGGAGGCCGCGCGGCAAGAGCGCGCGTACGCTCTCGCCGCTTTGCGGATCGCGCGGCAGTCCCCACGGCCGCAGCGCGTCGATCAGCACCCAATCCTGCGAGCGCGCCAGCTTGCGGTGCTGAAAACCGTCGTCGAGCAGCACCACATCGACACCGCGCGCGAGCAACTCCCGAGCACCGCGCGCGCGCTTGGGGTCTTGTACATGCGGCACGCCCGGACAGGCCTGGGCCAGGAGACGCGCTTCGTCGTTGCCGCCGGCATCCAGCGCACGGTAGCCGCGCGAGAGCAGGCCGGGTCGCAGGCCGCAGCGCTGGAGCTCACGCACCAGCCAGATCGCCAGCGGAGTCTTGCCCGTGCCGCCCGCCGAGAGGTTGCCGATCGAGAGCACGGGCACGCGTACTCGCGTTCGGGGAGCGAGCCCTGAGTCGTAGGCCATGCGCCGCAGGCGCACCGCCGCTCCGAACAGACAGGCCGGAGCCCGCAGAAGTTCGACCCAGCCTCCGCGCCGAGCCAATCGCTGCTCCGGACGCACGGCAGTCAGGAGGACGCCCGCTCAGAGCGTGGGCGTCTGCGTCTCCTCGTCGGGGATCAGCTCGATCAGGCCGCGCTCCATCTCGAGGAACGCGATCTTGATCGGGTTGACTTCCTTGGTCTCGACCAGCGGAGCGGCGCCGCGAATCAGCTCGCGGACGCGCTTTTGGAGCAGCGCCGTCTTGTGGAAGGAGCCGGAGACGGACTTTTGCAGACGCTGGGGCAGGGAGAGTTCCATTCTCGGGTCGTGTGTGGGCGCGGGTCAGATGCGGGTGCAACCGGGTGCACAGGGCCTGCTGGTGAGCCCAAGAGTATGCCTTGAAGTGCCCCTGACTTGCAAGCCTCCCCCCTCCCGTGCGCTAGATTGAGGACATGCTGAGCCTTCTTCTGTGCCTGGCGCAGGCCGCCGATCCGGCCCTCCCGCGTCTGGGTGGGTTCCTCAGCGAGCAGCGCGGGCTGTGTGAGCCTGCGTCCGCGCTGTTCGGGCCCGATGGCACGCTCGCCATCGTCGAGACTCACGCCGGCCGCGTTTCCGGCGGCGGACTGGCGCTGGAGAACCTGAGCGAACCGCGCGGCATCGCGCGCTCGGCGGACGGCGATTGGTTCATCTCCGATGCGCAGGGAATCCTCGTGATCCGCGCTGGAAAGCAGAGCCGCATCGCGCTGCCCGGCGCGCGCGCGGAAGGACTCAGCTGGACCGCGCAGGCGCTCTACGTCGCCGACTCGCTCGCCCACTGCGTGCGCGTGCTCGATCCCAAGACCGGCAACGAGCAGCACCGCATCGGCACGCGCGGCAGCGCAGCCGGTGAGCTGCTCGGCCCCCGCGATGTCGCCGTCGCACCCAACGGCGAGGTCTTCGTGGCCGACACCGGCAATCACCGCGTGCAGGTCTTCCGCGCCAGCGGTGAGCCGCTGCGCCGCTTCGGCGACTACGGGCCCTATCCCGGGCTGTTCTCTTCGCCCTCGGCCATCGAGTTTGCGCAGGACAGCCTCTGGGTGGCCGACACCGGCAACCATCGCATCCAGCGCTTCCGCAGCAACGGCGATTTCCTCTACGGCTTCGGCGCGCACTCGATCCGGCCACGCGATGGCGCCGGCCGCCTGCACTATCCGACACAACTCGCCGTTGCCGCCGACGGCAAGCGCATCGCCGTGATCGAGGGCTTCGAGGACCGCGTGCAGATCTTCGGCGAGGAAACGCCGCAGAGCCGCGTGATGGAGCTGCAGAACGAACTCAGCGCGAGCGCGCACTACGGCGGCGCGCTCGCGCTCGGCGGCCGCCTCGGCGTGGTGCTCGAACCGGAGAGCTCCAACGCCGTCGTGCTCGACACCTCCGGCTTCGACCCAGTCGAGATCACGCGCATCGGACGCTTCGGCGACAAGCCCGATCTCTTTGCGCGCCCTGCCTCCGTCGCACTCGACGGCGCAGGCGAGCGCGCGTACTTCGCCGATTCATTGCGCGGCCGCATCAGTTGCTTCGCGCTGGCGCGCGGCAGCACCGAGCCGCTGCGCTACGACCTCCTGCTGCCGCGCCTGCAGAGCGCCAGCGACACGCTGAACCTGCCGGACGGGGCCGGTTTTGAGCCCCGCGCGATCGCGCGCCTTGCCGATGCGGCCATCCTTGCACTCGCCGCCGACGGCAGCCTGTGGCGCGCCGGAACGGATCTGCGGCGCTGGCAGCGCATCCTCGCGCCCGAACCTGCGCGCGAGTCGTGCACGGGCCTCGCCATCGATCCCGCGAGCGGCCGGATCGCACTCGCCAACCCCGCCCAAGGCACGCTGGAAATCCTCAACTCCGACGGCGGCAGCCCGACGCTCCTGCGTCAGCCGGCGGGCTCGCGCCCGAGCGCCGTCGCCTGGAGCGCCATGAACACGCTCGTACTCACCGACGAGCGACTCCACGAAGTGCGCGAGCTGGATCTGGAAGGCAAGCAACTCCTGCGCATCGGCCGACAGGGCCTCGGCCGCGCAGAGTTCTTCAAGCCGCGCGGCATCGTCGTCGATGCGAGCGGACGCTGGTGGGTCCTCGATGCCGGCAACCACCGCGTGCAGATCCTCTCGGCGCAGGGCGAGTTCGTGCACGCCTTCGGCTCGCGCCTGTTCACCGATCCGCTGCGCAAGGGCTACACGCCCCCCGAACAGCCCGAGTGGACCCGCTGGCCTGCAGTCAGCAGCGCGCAGCAGCGCTTCCGGATCCACTTTCAGGCGAGCAGCTGGCCGCCCGCCGTCGGTGAGACGCTGAGCGTCGAAGCACACCTCGTGCCGCTCGGGCCCATCACGCAGGAACCCGCTCTCGTGCTCGACGGCGGCATGCCCGAGCACGGACACGGCCTGCCGCGCGACACCCGCGCCACCCGCCTCGACGATTTTCACTGGAAGTTCGAGGGTTTGCGCCTGCACATGGGTGGCCGCTGGCGCCTGTACTTCGACATCCACGAAGGCGCGCACACCGAGCGCGCCGAGTGGGAGGTGGTGCTCGAGTGATGCTCGCCGGCGCACTGCTGCTCCTGCAGACCGAGTGGAGCGCGCCGGAACTCGCGCGCATCCTCGCCCATGAAAAGCGCGCGCCCGCACCGCTCGATGCCACCAACGCCTACCTGAGCCTTCCGGCCGCCGCCAAGCTCGGTCAGGCGCTGTTCTTCGAGCCGCGGCTGTCTTCCAACCAGCAGGTTTCCTGCGCCACCTGCCACATCCCCGAGCAGTTCTTCACCGACGGCAAGCGCCTCGCCGAAGGACTCGAGAAGGGCACGCGCAACACCCCCACCATCCTCAACGCGGCCTATCAGCGCTGGTTCTTCTGGGACGGCCGCTCCGATTCGCTGTGGAGCCAGGCCCTCCAGCCGATCGAAAACCCGCTCGAGATGGGCTCGAGCCGTGCCGCCGCGCTCCAACTGATCCAAACCGACGCCACGCTGAATCAGCTCTACCGCGAAGCCTTCCAAAGCGCGCCCGACACGAGCGACGAGTGCTTCGCGCGTCTGGGCAAGGCCATCCACGCCTACGAGCACCAGCTCGTCGGCGGACTCTCGGCCTTCGACCGCTACGCGCGCGCCCTGCGCGAAAATGATCTTGCCGAACAGACGAAGTACCCCGAAGACGCCCGCCGCGGACTCAGGCTCTTCATCGGCAAGGCCAACTGCCGCCTGTGCCACTCCGGCCCGCTCTTCAGCGACGGCGAGTTCCACAACCTCGGCCTGCCGCGCTCACGCACCGGCGCGAAGGAGGACGCGGGACGCTACGAGGCGCTCGAGAAGCTCGCGCACAATCCCTTCCGCGCCGCCGGGAGCTTCAGCGACGCACCGCAGGGCGAGCGCGCGCAGGAGCTGGAGCATACGCCGCGCACGAGCGAGCTGTGGGGCGCCTTCCGGACACCCTCGCTGCGCAATGTGACGCGCACGGCTCCGTACATGCACCGCGGTCAGTTCCGCGAGCTGCGGGATGTGATCTTCTTCTACTCGGAGCTGGAGGGCGCGGAGCCGGCGGGGCACCACGGCGAGCGGGTGCTCAAGAACCTCAACCTGAGTGTGGCGGAGATGGACGATCTGCTGTCCTTCCTCGACACGCTGGAGGAAGAACTGCCGCCGGAAGCGCTGCGCAGGCCGCTCCCGCGCTGAGGGGGGCTTGCCCAAAGCCGGCCACCACGGCCTGCCCGAGCTTCGCTATTCAATTTTTATGCCGTTTTCTTTAACAACAGGCACGTCCATGAAAGTACCTTTCAGACCGCAGGATGAAACGAGGACCGACTGGCCGATTCGCCCCGTCCCCGCCCTTTGAGGGAGAGCGGGTTCGGGCGTTTGTGCCCTTCGCCCTTCCGCCAGTTCCGCCTCTGGACGTTTCCGGCCCGCTGCGCGAAGCGTACGACGCAGCGCTGCTTTCCATCGGCAGACTCGACAGCGTCTCACTGCTCCTGCCCGACACGGCACTGCTCCTGTACACATTCCTCCGCAAGGAGGCGGTGCTTTCCTCGCAGATCGAAGGCACGCAGTCCTCGCTCTCCGATCTCTTGCTGTTTGAATTGGACTCAGCGCCCGGAGCACCGCTCGAAGATGTGCGCGAGACTTCGCGATACGTGAACGCCCTCGAGCACGGCATGCGGCGGTTGGCAGAGCATTTTCCGCTTTCCAACAGGTTGATTCGTGAGTTGCATGCGGCGCTCCTCTCTCGAGGCAGGGGCAGCGACAAAAGTCCTGGCGAATTCCGCTCCACACAGAACTGGATCGGCGGACTCAGGCCTGGTCTGGCCCACTTCGTGCCTCCGCCGCCGGAAGAAGTTCCCGTCTGCATGGCGAAGTTGGAGCGCTTCCTCAACGATCGACCGACCCGGACTCCCACCCTGATCAAGGCAGCGCTGGCGCATGTTCAGTTCGAGACCATTCACCCGTTTCTTGACGGAAACGGACGGGTGGGCCGGATGCTGATCCCGATGATCATGGTCTCGGACGGACTGCTGAAAGACCCCCTGCTGTACCTCAGCGTGTTCTTCAAGCAGCACCGCGCGCAGTACTACGAACTGCTCCAAGCAGTGCGCACGAGCGGTGATTGGGAGAATTGGCTGGCGTTCTTTCTGGAGGGAGTTCGAGCGACCGCTGTGACGGCCATTGCAACAGCGAGGGCGCTGGCGACCATGTTCCAGGAAGATCGCCGGTTGATTCAGAATCTGTCGAGTGGTGCCGGATCGGCGTTGCGGGTGCATGAATCCCTGCAGAAGCACCCGATCCAGACCATCTCAAGCCTCAGCCAGTCCACGCAGCTCACGATTCCTACCGTCACGGCTGCGTTGGCACGACTGGCGAAGTGCCATCTCGTGGAGGAACTGACCGGCAAGCAGCGTGGCAAGGTCTACGGATACCGCCAATACCTGAAGATCCTGGAGTCGGGGCCGCTCGGCGAGAGCCGATAGACAGCCCCCTACCGCCGGCGCAGCTTCATCAGCAGGCGCAGGAACTCGATGTACATCCACACCAGTGTCACGAGCACGCCGAAGGCCGCATGCCACTCCAGCGCCTTGGGTGCGCCATCCCTCGCGCGGCCCTCGATGAACTCGAAAT
>SYGM01000120.1 GCA_005799545.1 Planctomycetia bacterium
CAACGACCTCGATCTCGAGACGCTGCGCGTGCTGGAGGAGGCCATTCAGGAGTACACCGGCTCCGCAATCGTCGTCACGCACGATCGCTACTTCCTCAACCGCGTGGCGACGCACATCCTGTCCTTCGAGGGCGTGGTGGAAGAAGGCAAGGGTCCCGAGATTCACTTCTTCCCGGGCGACTACGAGGCCTACCACGAGTGGCGCGAGAAGGATCGCTCCGCGCGCGGCATCGGACCCAAGTCGCGCGCCGGCAAGTACCGCCAACTGCTGCGCACCTAGTTCGCAGTCCCGCCATGCGCACACGGCTTGGCATCGAAGCGCTGCCCCGACGGCCCGATCTCGAGGCCGCGCGGGAGCTGCTGCGCAGCTATCGGCCGCATTGCGAGGAGCAGGCACACACGCAGGCCCGGATGCTCGCCTTCATCGACGAGCATCCGCTCGATGCGCACCGGCGCACGCAGCTGACAGGCCATCTCACGGCTTCGGCGCTGCTGATCGACGCCTCCGGAACGCGCGCGCTGCTGACGCACCACAGGAAGCTCAACCGCTGGCTGCAGCTCGGCGGTCACTGCGACGGCGACGCCAATCTCGCCGGGGCCGCGCTGCGCGAGGCGCTGGAAGAAAGCGGGATTCCCGAGCTGTGCATCGATCCGATGCCGATCGACTTGGACATCCACAGCATTCCGGCGCGGCCCGGCGAGCCCGAGCACCTCCACCTTGACACGCGCTTTGTCGTGCACGCGCCCGCCGGCGCCATGGAGCGCCTCAGCGAGGAATCGCACGCACTCGCGTGGGTGACGCCGCACGAGCTTGAGGCGCTCTCGACCGACGAGAGCGTGCGCCGCCTGTTTCGCCTGTTCTTCGGCTAGCGCGGACCCGCTGGCTCGTCAGCCGCTAGCGCTTCTGCTGGTGCAGCTTCTGGTGCTCGGCATCATCGAGCGGGCGTGTGTCGCGCCCGCGCTTTCCGGCGAGTTCCACGCAACAAAGCTGCTTGACGTGCACGCACTCGTCCGCATGCCCAGGCACGAGAAAGCGGAACGGGCCGCCCTTCTCGAGCGGCTTGCCGTCCTGTTCGTACAGCACCAGCGCACCGCGCGGCAGTTCGCTCCAGGGGATCGAGACCGCAAAGCCCGGATCGGAGCTCGTGAGGTTGAGGAAGGCGGCCTTGGCGCCGGGGGGCAGCAGTGCCTCAAGCCACACCGCGCGGCCGCGCTTGCCGGGCACGAGCAGACCCGCATCCCCCACCTGCGCGGACGGCGGCAGGGCCTTGAGTTCAGCGTAGGTCAGTGAACGCAGGTCCTGACCTTCGATCCGGATGAGAAGTGCGGGAGGATTCGTCATGTGGCTGGGCTGCATGGTAAACAGAGGTCCTGCGTGTCGCTCCAATCCTCCCGCGCCGCCCGCCATCGTCAACACCGCCCCGGCGTCAGCCCGCCGGAGATCTTCCGCCGTCGCAAAATGAACTTCCTGCGCTACACCCTGATCGGTTTCGTCGCACTGGTGCTCGTGCTGGCCCTGGTGGGCTGGTACAAGCCCTCGTTCTTCGAGGTGCAGCGCGTCAAGCTGATCCGCGCCCGCCCCGCCGACATCTACGCGCAGGCCGAGGCCGCCGGAACCTGGGCGCAGTGGCACCCCTGGATCGACAAGACGAGACCGGCCTACCGGCAGGAGCTCGAAGGGCCGGCGAGCGGCACCGGCAGCGCCCTGCGCTGGTCCTCCCAGGACGGCTACGGCAAGCTGACGCTGACGCAGACCGTGCCCGACAGCCGCGTCGAGTTCCTGCTCAACCTCGACGACATGCCCTGCTCTGGCGCGCTCGTGCTCGAGCCGCTCGGAGAGGTGACGCGCGTGCGCGTTGAGTTCCGGGGTGACGTCGGCGGCGATCTGGTGCTGCGCTACCTCCTGCCGGTCTACGAAAAAACTCTTGGTCGCTCGATCGGGGTATCTCTGGATCAGCTTGC
Organism: Planctomycetia bacterium; assembly: GCA_005799545.1. GTDB lineage: Bacteria > Planctomycetota > UBA1135 > UBA1135 > SYGM01. The sequence continues at coordinate 1,963 of SYGM01000120.1, forward strand.
GGCGAGGGTCGAAGCCCCGCCGGAAGGAAAAAAATGAGCCCGTCGGAACGGCCCCCTTCAGGGATGGGGCGTTCCGGTCGAGAAAGCCACCCGGAGAGCCCGCCGCAGCTGCGGTTGGATTCCCGCCATCCCCTTCGCTACATTCCTCCGTTCCTGAAGACCCTCATTGACCAGCCCTGAAGTCCCCGCCCGAGCGGGGTCCCAACGGGCTCCAGCCCAAAGTCCCTTTCCCGTGCAAGTCACCGTCGAAAAGACCGGCCCCTGCCAAGCCAAGGTTCTGTTCTCCGTCCCCGGCGCCACGTTCCAGAAGGCCGTCAAGGACGCGCTCACGAACGCCGGCAAGAACCTCAACCTCAAGGGATTCCGCCCCGGCCACGTGCCTCCGCAGATCGTGGAGAAGCAGTACGGCAAGCAGATCCGCACGGAGGCCATGCAGCATTTCGTCAATGAGGCCATGAACAAGGCCATTCAGAACAACGGCCTGAAGGTCGTGGGTTTCCAGCAGGTCCACCTCGAGACGCTGACCGTGCTCGACGGCGCGGACTTCTCGCACCACATCGAGATCTCGCTGCGTCCGGAGATCACCCTCAAGTCCTACAAGGGCGTCAAGGTCGAGAGCCAGCTCGCGCCGGTCGCCGATGAAGAGATCAAGAACGCGATCGAGAACCTGCGGCAGCAGCAGTCCGTGCCCGAGCCGGCCGGCACCGCCGGTCTGCCGGAGAACGGCGTGGCCATCGCGAAGGTCGAATGGGTTGTCGACGGCAACAGCATCCTGTCCCGCGAGAACATCCGCATCTCCCCTCAGCAGCCGATCCCCGGCTGTGATGCCGCGGCCTTCGCCAAGGCCCTGCTCGGCGCCACCGACGGCGCGAGCTGCGAGGTCCCGTTGACGATCCCGCAGGAGTTCGACAAGGAAGAGCTGCGCGGCAAGAGCGGCACCTGCAAGATCTCCGTGCAGCAGGCCTACGCGCTGAAGAGCCCCAATGATGAGGACATGCAGAAGATGGTCGGTGCCAAGGACGCGGCCGACATGCAGCGCATCGTGAGCGAGAAGATCGGCGAGGCGAAGCAGCAACAGGAAGACCAGCGTCAGGAAGCCGCGATCCTTGATGCGCTGCTCGGCACGCACGAGTTCGAGCTGCCCGAGATGATGGTCGAGCAGCAGACTCAGGCCCGCCTGGGTCAGTACGCCCAGCAGCTGCAGCAGTCCGGCGCTCCCGCCGACGTGATCCAGAAGCAGGTCGAGACCCAGCGCAGCGTGGCCTCGGAAGCCTCGCGCAAGGGCGTTCGCGCCCTGTTCCTGATGCAGGCCATCGCGGAAGCCGAGAAGCTGCTCGTGACGCAGGACGACATGCGCAACGAGATCATGTCGATCGCGCAGCGCAACCAGGCCAAGCCCCAGGACGTGGCGGACCACTTCCAGAAGAACAACCTGTTCGACCAGCTTGCGATCGAGCTGCTCGAGCGCAAGGTGCGCAAGTTCCTGCGCGAAAACGCCAGCGTCACGACGCCTTCCTGATCACCCCCACACTCCGATGAACAAGTTCCAGTTCCAAGCCACTCCGCCCATGGACTACATCATCCCGTACGTCATCGAGCGTTCCGGCCGCGGCGAGCGGACCTACGACATCTACTCGCGCCTGCTTGAGGATCGGATCATCTTCATCGGCACGGCGATCGACGACAACGTCGCCAACTCGGTCATCGCCCAGCTCTTGTTCCTCGACAAGTCGGGGCACAATCAGGACATCAAGATGTACATCAACTCGCCGGGCGGCAGCGTCACGGCGGGCCTTGCGATCTACGACACGATGCAGCTGGTGCAGCCGGACATCCAGACCTACTGCGTGGGTCAGGCAGCCTCGATGGGTGCCGTCCTGCTGGCCGGCGGCAACAAGGGCAAGCGCTTCGCCCTGCCCCACTCGCGGATCATGATCCACCAGCCCTGGGGCGGCGCTCAAGGCACCGCGCTGGACATGGAAATTCAGGTCAAGGAAATCCTCAAGATGAAGCAGGCCCTCGAGGAGCTGCTCGCCGGCCACTGCGGCCGCACCCAGAAGGAGCTCTCCAAGGCCTGCGAGCGCGACAATTTCATGTCGCCCAAGGAGGCCCTGGACTTCGGTCTGATCGACCAGATCGTCGCCAAGGAGCCGGAAACAAAGTAAGCTTTCCAGCGAGATGACCTCCTCCACCGGGCGCGGACGCCACGTCGAACGCTGTACTTTCTGCGAGAAGCGACGCCACCATGTGGCTTCCCTGATCGCCGGCCCGCCCGGGGTCTACATCTGCAACGAGTGCATCGAGATCTGCAACTCGATCCTGCAGGAGGAGCAACGCCGTTCCCCCGAGGCCAAGGCGGCCTCGGCCGCTGGCTCCGCGGCCGGTTCCGGCGCGGCTGGCATGGCCGCGCCCGCCTCGGCGGGCACGACCGCCCGGCGCGG
>SYGM01000121.1 GCA_005799545.1 Planctomycetia bacterium
CTACCACGCCTCCCGGCAGCTGGTGCACCGAGACATCAAGCCCGGCAACGTCATGCTGACGCTGGAAGGCAAGGTCAAGCTGATCGATCTGGGCTTTGCCGCCGGGATGGGGGATCGCACGAATCCCGAGGGCACGACCAGCGGCACGGTCGGCTACCTGTCGCCCGAGCAGGCCCGCGGCGCCGCCGAGGCGGACCTGCGCTCGGACATCTATTCGCTGGGCGTGACGCTGTTCCACCTGGTGGTCGGCCGGCTGCCCTTCGAGAGCTCGGATGACGCGGAAGTACTGCGCATGCAGGTGATGCAGGCACTCAACGCGCCCGAGCTCAAGCGGCGCGGATTCTCCCCGCACCTGTCGTACTTCATCGAGAAGATGATGTCGAAGGAGGCGGAGCTGCGCTACCAGAGCTGGGAGGAGCTGATCGAGGACATCGGCGCGCAGGTGCGCGGCCGGGAGGAATTCGATCTGGACCGAGAATCACAGACGCAAAAGCCATCGAGCTCGCGCCCGCGGCGCCGATTCTAAGGCTCTGCGCTGCCAAGGCTCTGCAGGCGTGCGCGCACGCAGCGCAGGATCTGTGCTGCGCCCGGCGAATCCGAGTGCACGCACAGCGTTTCGTACGCGCCGCTTTGTGCCAGCCGCAGTGCTTGCCGGGCGGCCTGTTCGGGATCGTGAATCAACGCGCCGGCATCCCCGCGCGGGATCAGCGTCCCGTCCGCTCGGTAGCCGCGGTCGACGAAACCCTCCGCGCGCACGGCAAAGCCTGCCGCCTTCAGTCTCGCCCAACCCGGCGAACCGGCCAGCCACAGGAGGCTCAACTCCCCAAACTCCCCGCGCAGCGCCGTGGCGATTTCATGCGCCAACTCGGCATCGGCGGCACAGCGGTTGTACAGCGCTCCGTGCAGTTTGATGTGCGTCAGCGGCGTGCCGAACTCTGCGGCGAGCGCGCGCAGTGTCTGCACCTGCCGCACGAGCTCCGTGCACAGCGGCGCGGCGTCGAACCGCTCGGGCAGCGCGCGTCCGAAGCCGGCTCGATCGGGAAAGCTCGGATGGGCGCCTGCCTGCACGCCGTGCGCGACACAGCGCGCAAGCGCCAGCCGCATCGAGCGCTCATCGCCGGCATGCCCTCCGCAGGCGATGTTGGCCTCGTCGAGCTGCGCGTAGAGCGGCTCGTCGTCAAAGCCCTCGCCGACATCGGCATTGAGCGCGACCGCACTCATGTCAGCTCGCGGCCCTTGGTCTCGGGCAGGTATCCGACCAGCACAGCCGCGATCACGAAGAAGGCCACCGTCAGCGAGAGCGCGATCGCGAGCCCGTGCGCATCCGCCACGGCACCCAGCGTGATCGGCGCCAGCGCGGAAAGGGCGCGGCCGGCGTTGTAACAGAAGCCCTGGGCCGTACCGCGGATGGAGCTTGGGAACAGCTCGGCGAGCAGGCTGCCGAAGACTGAGAATGCACCGTGCCCGAAGTAGCCGACCAGCGGCGCCAGCCAGAACACCAGCTGTTCATCGCGCGCTCCGAAGGCGAAGATCGGCACCACCAGCGCTGCGCCCAGCACGAACAGGCGCACCGCCGGACGCCTGCCGATCCAGTCGGCGAGGAAACCGAAGGTCGTGTAGCCCAGGAACGCGCCGGCCTGCACCGCGAGGATCCAGGGCGTGCTCTTGACGAGTCCCAGCCCCACGCCGCCCTTTTCCGGCGAGCTCGCGAGGAAGGTCGGCAGCCAGGTGAAGAGTCCCCAGTAGGCGAACAGCAGCGCGGTCGCAAAAGCTGTCGCGAGCAGTGTGCGCGAGCGCAGCGGTGCTGCGAACAGATCGAGCAGGCGGCCGCGCGGTGCTTCGGCCCTGGGTGCGGCCTGCGGCGCGCGCTCCGGCTCGGGCACCATCCAGCGGATCACGAACGTCAGCAGGGCCGGCGCAAGCCCGATCACGAACAGCACGCGCCAGCCGTGCACCGGGATCACCTCCGCGGCGACGATCGCCGCCAGCGCATAGCCGATCGCCCAACCCGACTGCATGAAACCGATCGCGCGCCCGCGCGATGCCGCCGGCCAGGATTCCGCGACCAGCACCGAACCTGCGCTCCACTCACCGCCCAGCCCGATGCCGACGATCGCGCGGCACACGAACAGCGTCGTCAGCGAGTCCGCCGCCGCCGTGAGGCCGGTGCCGACCGAGTAGACAAGGATCGAAAGCGCCAGCGCCTTGACGCGGCCGATGCGATCGGCGAGCACGCCGAAGGCGATGCCGCCAGCAGCGGAGAAGATCAGCGTCGCCGAGGCCAAGAGGCCCGCCTGCGCGCCGCTGAGCCCGAACTCCTCACGGATCGCGCTCAGCGCGAAGGAGTAGAGCATCACATCGAAGGCATCGAGCATCCAGCCCAGGCCGGCGGCGCCGAGCGCGAGCCAGGCAGCACGGGGAATGGGGGTGGAGGGGGGGCTCAAGGGAGTGGGCGGGTCGGAAAGAAGAGCCTCGGCCACCCCACAATAGAAAATCGGTGGACAGCCGTGTGCAGACAAGCAGCAAACATGTTGCCCATCAGGCCACCCGCTCAGGCCAGCCCGCCCATGCCAGCAAGCTCAGGCGCGCTCCGCGCTCCCAACGATCGCTTCCTGCTCGCGCAGTGCTGCTTCCTGCTCGCGCAGTGCTGTGCGCGCGGCATCCAGCGTGACCCATGCCAGCCGGAAGCGGCGCCCGGGATGCAATTGCCCCAGACGCGCATGATCGGCCTGGATGACGCAGGCGAGCTTGGGATAACCGCCGCTGGTCTGGTGATCGACGAACAGCACGATCGGCTGGCCGGAGGGCGGCACCTGCAGCGCGCCGAGCGTGACGCCTTCGCTCAGAAGCTCGCGCGTCGGCACACTCAGGGCCGGTCCATGCAGGCGGATGCCCATGCGGTCGGATTGCGGCGCGACGCTCCAGATCGAATCCTCCAGCTGCCTGCGGACGGCTTCGTCGAACCAATCGGCCTGGGCACCCGGCACGATGCGCAGCGCAGCCCGCGCGCTGTAGCCGGGGATCGATTCCGGCTCGATGCTGCGCTGTGCAGGCACAGGTGTTTTCGGATCGGGTCCGATCGCGAGCCGATCGCCGGCCATGAGCACTCGCCCTTGCAGGCCGCCGAGCGCGCTGGGCACATGCGTCGAGCGACTGCCGAGCACAGGATCCAGCTCGATGCCGCCTCGAACGCACAGGTACGCGCGCGCGCCATCGCTGATGCGCGGACAGGAAAGCTCCGTGCCCGCGCGCACGAACTGCGCGCGCCACTCCAAAAGCGAAGGCGCGCCCGTCCATGCCACCCAGGCATCCTGCTCGAAGCGGAAGACGCCGCCCAAGCGCGTGCACTCGATCGCGGCGCAGCCGGCCGACTGCGCCGCTGCATGGAAGCCAGCCTCGGAGCCGGCATCGGAGCAGGAATCGAAGCGATTGCCCACCAGCGCATTTCCCATCCGCCACGCCACGCGATCGGCGACACCGCAGGCCGAAACGCCCATGGCTGCATGGCCCGGCCGACCGCCATCCTGCACGGTGCTGAACAGACCCGGCTTGACGACCACGATGCCGCTCATGCGCGCCCCGCATCGAGAAAGCGCACGCGATCGCCCGGGCGCAGCGTCGCGGCGGGCGTGCGCGCTGCGTCGAACAGCACGGAATCCGTGCGTCCGATCAGATTCCATCCGCCGGGCGTCGTCAGCGGGTAGACCGCGGCCTGGGCACCGCCGATGGCGACGCTGCCTGCGGGAACGCTGGCGCGCGGAGTGGCGCGGCGCGCCGTCGACAAGCGCGGATCGAGCCCGCTGAGGTAGCCGAAGCCCGGCGAAAAGCCCAGGAATCCGACCGTGTAGGTGACGCTGGTGAAGAGCTCGGCCACCGCACGCACGCTCAAGGAGCGTGCGCGCGCGAGCTCCTCCAGATCAGGACCATTCTGCCCGCCGAAATGCACGGCGAAGCTGTGCGTGCGCGCCGGCTCCGGCTCCCACGCCGAAAGATGGCGGCAGCGCAGCTCCAATTCCTGTCGCACGAGCGACGGATCGCCGATCAAGCAGTCGTAACGCACAAGCAGCGTCTGCCAGCCCGGATGCAGATCGATCTGCGCGGGCAGCGGCTCGCGCGCGAGCCAGTCGGCGAGCGCCCGCAGTGCTGCGGGTTCGTGCTCGATCAGGTAAGCGTTCTCGCTGGCGTCGAGGATGCGCATGGGGACTGTTGTACCGTGAAGCGCTCGGGCTTGCGCTGGGACGCTTGCCGCAGGTATGCCGGACAGCGGGAACGGCTGCAGGAACCGCTAGCGCAAGCGCACGGTCGGATCGCCGAGGTAGACGAACTTCATGCCCTGAAAGAAGATGCTCGGCGGATACCAGCTCTCGCCGGGCTTCAGCTCCATCAGGCGCTCGGCCTCGACATAGTGGCAGAGCGCGCTCTGCCACCACGCGCCCGCGGACTGCTCCGGCTCGCGCAGCGCCGCGTCGACGAAGCCATCGAGCAGCGTGTGCGCGCAAGGCTGGCTGCCTGTGACGCACCCGATCGCGACGATCGCGCCGCCCTCGGCCTGGCGCACTGCATCTTCGGCGAGGCTGCTTGCATTCGCCGCGCCGGTCTGCAGCGCAGCCGGCGGCGGAGGGAAGCTCTCGAAGACCTGACCCTGATTGGTGCCGGCCTGAAATCGGCCGCTGCTGTCGAAATAGCCGTCATAGGGCGGCTGCGTCGCGATCACGCTCGTCGAGCAGCCGATCGAAAACAACAGCGGCGGGCGCGCCGTGCGCGGAGCCTTCGCCAGCACCGCCGCATCGAAGCAGCCTTCCCAGCCCCACGGTTGTCCATGCCCCGTGTGGAAGATCGCCGCGGGCAGGGTGGCAAGGCTCTGCGCGACGCGCTCCGGCGATGGAATGCGATCGGCGAGGTAGAAACCGTGCTCGTCCACCCCCCAGCGACCGCTGGCCCGCAGGCGACCGGTGAGCTCGCGGGCCTGCCTGGTGTTGTCGATCCAGCCGCCGCTGAAGAAGAAGCTCAAGGTGGGCGGCGGAGGGGGAGTGCTCTGCTGCGTCTGGCTTCGTCCGTCCGAGGCGGGCTTGGAATCGCCGGATTCCTCCCCGTGTTCGCTTCGGCGCGATTCCGATTCACGCTGCTCGGTCGAACGCTTTCGCGAACTCAGCACCTCGCGCTGGTGCCGGATCGTCTTCTTCGCGACTGCCTCGGCCTCCGCGGGCGTGGACACCGGCCAGCGCCCCACGGCGATTTCCGGGATGTACGAGATGCCGTCGCGGTTGATCGGGCCACCTTTGTGGTGCTCGCCGTGCACCTCGCCGAAGTACTGCGCGTGAATGCCATCCCTGTGTGCGTTCCAGTCATCGAAGGACCCATCCGCGTGCGCCAGATCCGCGTAGTACAGATCGCTGGCGTAGAAGGCCGTATCAAAGGCTCCCTTCGCCACCCGGTCGAGCACCATGAAGCGCACAGGCAGCACATCGACATCTCCGACAAGCAGCACGCTGCCGAATTCGTTCGCCTTCCAGCGTCGATAGAGCTCGCGCTTGAGCTTTTCGGGCGCATCGAAACCAGGCAGTTCTGCGATGCTTTCCAGAGCGAGCCAGCCAACGGGTTGACCGAGTTGCTGCGAGCGTGTCACGCGAAAGTCTTCCAACGCGGACGCGAAACTCCCTGGTGCGACGATCAGCAGGCGATCGAGGCTTGCAGAGCTTGTCGGTGTGGCTGCGGATCGCTCGCCGTGCGAAACACCAGAAACCATCGTCAGAGCGAGCCAGGCTAGGAAATTCATCGGGCAAGGCATGAAAGCAGTCTATCCATCGAAAGGCAAACGATGCGAAAGAAGAGTCGAGCCCATCCAAAGGGCACTCGCAAGCCAGCCCCAGCGGACGAAACGCGGGCTCTTCGGACTCATGACACAGTCAGGCCAAGCCCGCGGAGATGTCGAGATCTAGAATTCGAACATCATGACTTCCAATCACGAATCTGATCCTCCTGATACTCAGAACTCGCTTGTCATCGTGACCGCCTACGACAAGGCGCAGGAAAAGCTCTTCCGCCGCATCAAGCGCAAGCAGTGGTCCAAAACCAGCTTTGTCCTGCGTGGTGAATGGAGTCAGTCCATGTATCACCAGGGCAATATCCGCTTCCGGGTGCGCTTCACGGAGGACCGCCGCTACTGGGCGCTCTATTCCGAGAGCTTTGGTCGCAAGATCGAAGCCGTCGTCGTGGCGAATCGTCCGACGAGCGTGGATGAAGTGACCGCGGAGGCCATGCAGGCCGTTGAGGACGCGGATGGTCCCTACATCGATGTCATGGTCGATTACGAGGACTTCGATCCTGAGACGTTCCGTCCCTTCCGCAAGGCGGCGCGAGAGCGGTCGCGGCAGCGCAAGGCGGAACTGCAGGCCGCTCTGGAAGAGAAGTACAGACAGGCCGCTGCGCAATCACCGACGCCACAGCCTCCGGTGCAACCTCAGAGCTCACGCCCAGCGCCAGCGCCGCAGCATCCAGGACAGTCGGGGAGCCCGCAGGAAGCGACGAAGCATCAAGCGCCGAACCCGCAGCCAGCACCGAACCCGCAGGAAGCGACGAAGCCGCAGCAGGGAGAGAACCAAAAGCCCCTGTCCAATGCTCAACCGCCGGAGAAGCCGCAGCAACCGTAGCGAGGGATCCACAAAGTTCAGGCGTGGGGCAAGCGCACCCTCGCAGCCTGCCCGCGCTAGACTCCAGCGATGCCCATGGACAAGCGCGACTTCCTTCGTGGCCTCGGTGCAACCACTCTGACCACTTCACTCGCCGCCCTGCTCGGCCCGGCTTTGCTCGCCCGGCACGCCACGCTCTCACCGAGCGCCTTGTCGCGCGATGAGGAGTTCTGGAGCGCCATCCGCGCCCGCTACCGCCTGCCGACGGACTGGATCAATCTCGAGAACGGCTACTACTCGATCATGGCCCAGCCCGTGCTCGAGTCGCTCGTCTCGCACGCGGCCGCGATCAACCAGCAAGGCGCGCGCTACATGCGCACGCGCATGGAAGAGGACTTCCGAACCACCCGCGCCGTCATCGCGCGCGTCGCGCGCTGTCCGGTCGAGGAGCTCGCCCTCACGCGCAACACGACCGAGTCGCTGGATCTGGTGATCGCGGGCCATGACTGGAAAGCCGGCGACGAGGTGGTCTTCTCCGAGCAGGACTACGGCACCATGCAAGCCATGTTCGAACAGCAGGCGGCGCGCCACGGGATCGTGTGCAAGCGCGTCTCGATCCCGCTCCACCCACAGAGCGACGCTCAGATCGTGGGCTTGTATGCCTCGGCTTTCACGGAGCGCACGCGTCTGGTCATGGTGCCGCACATGATCAACCTCACGGGCCAGATCCTGCCCGTGCAGGCGATTGCCGCCATGGCGCGTGCCCGCAATGTGGCCGTGATGGTGGACGGCGCCCACGCCTTCGCGCACATCGACTTTGCGATTCCTGAGCTCGGCTGCGACTACTACGCCGCCAGCCTGCACAAGTGGCTCGGCTGTCCGCTCGGCGCAGGCCTGTTGTGGGTGCGGCGGGATCGCATCGCCGGCCTGTGGCCGCTGCTCGCGCCTCCGCCGGGGCGGATGAGCGATGACATCACGCGGCTCAATCACCTGGGCACGCATCCGGTGCACACGACGCTCGCGATCGGGGAAGCGATCGCGTTCCACGAGGAGCTGGGCATCGCGCGCAAGGAGGCGCGTCTGCGTCACCTGCAGCAGTACTGGACCTCGCGTGTGCGCCAGCATCCGCGCATTCGGGTGAATACACCTCTGGATCCGGGCCGTCACTGCGGGATCGGGAATGTGGGGGTGGAGGGGTTGACGCCCAAGCAGCTGGAAACGCGCCTGCTGGAGGAGTTCGGGATCTACACGGTGGGGATCGACACTGCCGGTGTGCACGGCGTGCGGGTGACACCGCATGTGTACACGAGCGAGGCGGAGTTGGAGCGGTTGGTGAAG
>SYGM01000122.1 GCA_005799545.1 Planctomycetia bacterium
TCCTCGCAGGCCTCGATCAGGATCACGCAGCGCGCGTGCGGAATGTTCTGCTTCTGCAGGGCTTCGATGGCAGTCAGCGAGGCGAAGGCCGCGTAGCCGTCGTCGGCGCCCCCTCGACCGTAGAGCCGCGTGCCCTTCATCACCGGCTCCCACGGACCTGTGCCCTCATTCCAGCCCGTGAACTCGGGCTGCTTGTCGAGGTGACCGTACAGCAAGACCGTGTCTTCGCCGGTGCCCGGGATCTCCATGAAGATCAAGGGTGTGCGGTTCGGCAGGCGGACCACTTCCACGCTGAGTCCCTTGATGTCGCGGGCGCGACACCACGCCTCGATCAGCGCCACGGCCCGGTCCATGTGACCGAGCTTCTGCCAGTCAGCCTCGAAGTACGGCGACTTGTTGGGAATCCTGATGTACTCGGTGATCGTCGGGATGATCGACGCATCCCAAGTGCGGTTTACGAAATCTTGAAGGATCTTTTGGTCCATGGTGACCCGCCAGCATAGCGCGCTTTCACCATCTGCGGACGACGCGATTTTCAGCGCGTCAGGCTCTGCAGCTGCCGATCCAGACGCTCGCAGGCCTGCAGCAGCGGCTCGCGCCCCTGCTCCGAGCTGCCCGCGCTCGCGCGCCCTTCGCGCAGCACCCCGAGCACATCCGCCGCCGCGCGCTCGAGTCCCGCGAGTCCTGACTCGGAGGCCCATTGCGCCAGTTCCTCCGCCAGTCGGTCGAGATCCTGCTCATCGGAGGCCAGCAGCGCCTGCTGCATGCGCCGACGCCCCGTAGCCATGCGCTCACGGTCCGATTCCGAGCCGGGCTCCAGGAGGCCCTGAACCAGCGACACGAACCGCTCGCCCGCGATCGGCTTGCAGACCATGTCATCGAATCCGCAGCTCAGCGCCTCCAATCGTTCCGCGACGCCGTCATGTGCAGTGAAGGCAAGCAGCGCTCCGGAGAACCCCGTCTCGCGCAGCATGCGCGCGGTGGCGTTGCCGTGCAGTCCCGGCATCTCCAGATCCAGCACGATCAGCTCAGGAGCGGCAACTGCGGAGGCGCGCAATCGGCCCAGCAGCGCGGTTCCGGACTCGAAGCCAAGCACCTCGAAACCCACTCGCGCCAGGAGGCGCACCGTGGCCTTGCGGCTTTGCGAATGGTCATCCGCAATCCAGATGCGCTGTCGCCGCCGGCACAGCGTCTGTGCCGGCACTTCGTGTTCCTGTGCGGCTCCCACGCGACCTGACTCCCACAGGCCTCGCAAGCAGAGCGCAAGTCCGCAAACGGCGGCCAGCGCGAGCCAGCCGCACCATTGCAGACGCGCCTGCGTTCGTAGCTCGGCGGCAGACTCCGCATTCTGCAGGCTGACCCGCAGCCGGCCCTGCGTGCCCGGACTGATGCCGGATCGCAGATCGCGCTCGATGCTTGGCGCATCGAGCAGCCCCGCCTCCGGTATTCGTTGCAGCAGAGCCTCGACCGGCAGCGAGCCGCGCTCCGTGCTGTCGAGCAACGCGTGCAGCTCGCGCCGCACGCGAGTCTCCTCACCCAACGGGGACTGCAGGATCGGTTGCCCCACCACCCGCAGCAGGGCCAGCGCACTCAGGCCGCCCAGACCGGCGCCAAGCTGCCAGCGCCGCTCTATCACGGCTTGAGCGGCCCCCGTACCGCATTGCGACCGGCTGCCTTGGCTTCATACAGGGCCGCGTCCGCAGCCTTGAGCAACTCTGCGCAGCTCGCCATGTCGGCGCTGCGAGTGGCGACACCCAGTGAGATCGTGATCGGTGACTGCGGGTCAGCACCTTGCATGCCGCGGCGCTCAACGGAACTGCGCAGGCGTTCTGCGCAATGCATGGCGCCCTCGAGATCACTGTCAACATTGATCACGAGGAATTCCTCGCCGCCCATGCGACAGATGACATCGGCTCGACGAACGCGGGCCAGCATGGCTATGCCGATCTCCTGCAGCACGGCGTCACCCTGACTGTGGCCCAGCAGGTCGTTGATGCGCTTGAAGTGATCGACATCGATCATGATCACCGAAAGCGGAGTGCCAAGCCGCTCGGCGGCGCGCCATTCCTCTTCCAGTCGGGAGAGCGCATAGCGCCGGTTGGGAAGTCCCGTCAGGTCATCCACGGTGCTCGAGGCCTCCAGACGACGAGTCAACAGGCTCAGCTCGGAGATCTGACGCAGGCGCTCCTGCTTGTCATGCTCAACCTGCTTCTGCAGTTCAACAAGGCGACGACCGGCCTGAACGCGGGCGAGCAGGACGCGCGGGCTGACGGGCTTGTGCAGACAATCGTCGGCACCGCTGCGGAACGACTCGACATGCTGTTCCTCGGAGTCAGGCTCCGTCAGCGTGATCAGATAGGAGCGCAGCCCGTATTCGTGGCGGCGCATCTGCGAGCACAGCTGCGCGCCGTTGAGCTGCGCTGCGTTCCAGTCGGCGATGACAATCTCCGGGTGCACCCGTTCGAGCACGCGCAGCGCCTCCAGCCCGTCGCCGGCGGTCACCACCTCGTAGCCCGCTTCGGTCAGCGTGTCCTGCATGAGACGCAGCACCGCCGGATCCGCATCAACCACCAGCGCTCGAGGACGAACCGCCGCCGCTGCGCTGAGCAGCATGCCCAGTTCCGGACCGATGATCCCACCCGCGCCGTACTCCTCTTGCAGGAGTAGCGTCGCCTCGGACCATGACCTGCGCACAGCCTCTACAACCCCGTGCAGGCGCGTTTCCGACAAGGTCAAATGCGCTCCATGTCGCACCAGACGCCGCCATGCGTCCTGATCCTGCGGCCCGCTGCAGCGGCGCCCGACAATCGTATCCGCGATCGCCTCTGCGGCGGCAAGTACATCCGAAAGCGCGCGCTCCACACTCGTCGCAGGCGCCTGATCGGGACGAACACGCTCCAGCAGCGCATGCCGATAGGCAACCGGCAGACCTGCCTCCGCCAGCAGCAGCGCGCCGATTTCCCAGCGCGAAATCTGGAATTGTTTCTGCTCGATCCGGCACAGCTCGGTGCCCGCAGAATGCAGCTGCGTCTGCAGAAGACTGCGGTAGCGCTCCGAATGGGCGGTGGCGAGTCCCAGTTCGCCGCAGTGCGAAGCCAGACCCAGCACATAGGCACCCTCGGGATCGAGAGCGGGCACATGCTCGGCCAGTTGGCGCGAGGCGTGCGCGCAGGCGATGGACCAGGACCAAAATTCATCGTAATCGAACGCCGAGCAAAACCCCGGACGGTTCGGTGAAGCGAGGTTGAAGCGCAGCAGCTCTTCACGCGTGCGGGCCGTGCCCAGCTCCAACGCTGCCATCCTCACGCTGACAATGCGCTCGGATCCGTAACTGCGGGCCTGATTGGCGGCCTGGATGATGCGCAGGGCGCTGGCGGGATCCCGCTCCGCGATCGAGGTCAACGAGTCGAGTCCGCAAGCCGCCGACTTGGAAGCCTGCAGAATGGCGATGCCGATCGAAACGGGGGAGCACAGCCCGCCCGCCTGTTTGAGTTCCTCGAAACGCAGCAGCATGGTCTGACTCAGGCCCGCTTGGCGGCGCGGTCCGCGCCCCCGTCTCCGCAGACGGCATTGCGGCCCGAGGCCTTGGCCTGATAGACGGCTTCATCCGCCCGCTTCAGCAGCTGGGCGCTGTCCTGCATCACTGCGAGGCGCTCTGCGACGCCGAAGCTCGCGGTCACCGCACCGGTAAAGGAGCCGGCATGGATCAGCTTCCGTTCGATGGCCTGGCGCATCCGCTCCGCCCCCATCACAGCCTGGTCATGGCGCGTGTTGGGACAGATGACGAGGAATTCCTCTCCACCCAACCGGGCGACAACTTCACCCAGACGGATGTTGGCCCGCAGCACCCGTGCGATCTCACGCAGCACTTCGTCGCCCACATCATGGCCGTGCCGGTCGTTGACCTGTTTGAAGTGATCCACGTCGATCATGATCACCGAGAGCGGCGCTCCCGAGCCGATCGACACGCTCCACTCGGCCTCCAACGCCTCGATTATCGCCCGGCGGTTGGGCAATCCCGTCAGGACATCCGTGTTGGCCGTGGCCTTGAGCCGGCGCTTGGCGATCGCGAGCTCCTTGACCTGTTCGCTCATGTTGATGCGATCGCGCTCGCGTGCAGCCTTGATCTCGATCAGGCGCTGACTGCCCTTGAGACGGGCCATGAGCAGGCGCGGGCTGATCGCCTTCGTGATGTAGTCGTCGACGCCAGCCTCAAAGGCCTGCACCGTTCGTTGCTCATCATCGCAGCTCGTCAGCAGCAGGAAGTACATTTCGCGACCCTGCTCGATGGAGCGCAGGGTGCGGCACAGCTCTACTCCGTCCATGCGCGGCATCATCCAGTCGGAGATGACTGCCTGCGGATTGTGCTCGAGCGCCAACTGGAGGGCTTCGCGCCCGTCGCGTGCCGTGGTGACCTGATGGCCCTCCTGCGCGAGAGCCTGCTCCAGGATCCGCAGGGAAACAGGATCATCGTCAACGACGAGAATGCGTATGCCGCGGGGTGCTCTGGCTTCGTGCGCGGCGGTCACGGTGCGATGGAGAGCCTGCGCGGCGTTGAGATCCACCTCGCCGGGTTCTTCCAGACGGCGCGGGATCGCCCGGGTGGCGTCCTGCAGTGATGCGATCTCTGTCACCTCTCGCTTGGGAAGTTTCAGAATGCGAAGCCATTCCTTGAATTCACGCGTCAGCCGTTCATGGAACGTGCGGAGTTCCGCGGCCCCCATTCCCATGCGCTGAGCCAGTTCTTCCAAGTTCCGAAGGAGAGCCCGCAGGTTTTCCTGCCCGCTGTTGGCATTCGCCAGCAGAACTTGCGCGACGATTTCCGCATCTCGCAGCGTCAGCGCCAACTCCGCCGCACCCTGATCGAGCGCGATGGCATCCGTCTGATGCGACTCGAATCCAAGAAGGGCTTCAGCATAGGCGCGAGGAAGACCCCAATCCTCGATCATGAGGGCCCCGACCTCGCAGTGATCAATACCGAACTGTTCGCGCTCGCGCTGCGCCAGACGGGTGGTTCCGGTCAGCACCGTCTCCTTCAGTAGAATTCCGTATTGCTCGGGATAGACCGAGGCGAGCGCCAGCGTGCCGATCTCACACAAGAGACCCATAACATACGCCTCCGAAGGCGAGCCGCGACGGCAATGCCGACTGATGGCCTGTGCAGCGAGTGCACGCGCCAGCGATTTAGCCCAGTAGCGCTCGTAGTCGAACGGCTCGCATCCGCCCTGCCGGTTCGAGCTGATCATCGAAAGCCCCAGCGCCACATTGCGTACAGCGCTGACGCCTAGCCGCATCGTTGCCTCCACGATCGTGGTGACGGGCTGCGCCGTCGAGTGCATCGCGCTATTGGCGATCTTCAGCAGACGCCCCGTCAGCGCGGAGTCCGCCATGATGGCCTCAGCGATTTCCTGCGCAGCATAGTCTTCGCTTCGCGTGATCTCGAGAACGCGCATTCCCACACCAGGAGGAGAAGGCAACTTCGCCGTCAACTTGAGTTCCTCGAAGGTTTGTTTCACGGCCATCTCAGCGCACCTCCCGCAGTTCGCGCGCATTGATCTCATAGACCGCATGCACGCGGGACACGAGCTGCTTGCAGGCAGCCGCATCCGCATGACGTGCAGCCAGCTCCAGACGCGCGCAGAGGCGCGAGAGCTCTTCGGCTCCGAGATTCACGCTCGAGGATTTCAGCGTGTGAGCCTGAAGCTCAAGCGTGGTGAAGTCCGGCCCTCCGACGGCGGCCTGCATGGACTGGAGTCGCGCCGGCGCGTCCTCGAGGAAGAGGTCGATCAGCTCGCGGACGAGGTCGTGCTCGCCGCCCAGCTCGCGAAGGGCTTGCAGGGTTCTGACGTCGATCATGGGGATGCTCGACTCCATCATCGGAGTTCGAAGTGGCTGGACTTGCGCCTGTGCACGGAGATCACGCGACACCTGGGTGGAAAGTTCTTCCGTCCCAAAGGCGCGAGGCCGGGCCCCTCATCGAGAGGCCCGGCCCCGCGCATTCGGTTGACCGCCCGCTCAGCGTGCGCGCTTGGAATTCTCGAGCTCGTCTGCCAGCGGCGCGCAGTCGTAGACCTTGCGCATGGCTTCGATGATGGCCCGCGAGTCCACGCTGACGGAGCGCGCCTGCTCTTCCTCGTACGCGATATTGAAGATCAGGCTCTGGATGTTGCCGTCAAAGATCAGGCCCACGACCTGACCGTCCCGATTCACCACCGGCGAACCCGAGTTGCCGCCGATGATGTCGTGCGTGGTCACGAAGTTGTAGGGAGTGTTGGGGTTGAGCACCGAGCGCTTCTCTTCCCAGCGCTTGGGCAGTCGGAACGGACCTTCGTTATTGCGATCCTTGCTGCGCTCGTACAGGCCGGCGAAGGTCGTGAACGGCGCGACGGCCTGGCCGTTTTCCTGATAACCCTTGACTGTGCCGTAGGTCAGGCGCAGCGTGAAGGTGGCATCCGGATAGACCTTCTCGCCGTAGATCGCGAACTGCGCAGCTGCGATTTTGTTGTAGCCCGCCTTCTCCTGCGCATCGACCTCGTCCTCCCAGCGCTTGCGCAGGGAGCGGTTCTCCGCATCCAGCGCCTTTGCGAGCAAGATCATCGGATCCGTCGACGCATCGATAGCGGCCTTGCCGCCTTCGTAGTAGCGCCGGCGCTCGGCGATGTCCCCAAGCTTGCAGCCCAGCACCAGTTGCTCGGCGCGGAGCTTGGGCGGCAGCCCCGCCAGCGCCTGCTTGACGAGCGGATCCTCGCCACCGAGCAGCTCAACCATGCGCCCCAGTGCGCTGGCCACGGAGTCGATCTCCAGCGCAGGATAGATCGGCGCGGGCGAGAACAGCTGCTGCTCCAGCGAGGGCATGTTGGAGTCGGAGTACTCACGCAGCCGCTTGGCGTTTTCCTTGGGCTTTTCCTCCGCCAGGCGCACCAGATCGCGCGCCTTGCCGAAGAGCTGGCCCAGGCCGCCGCGACCGAGCCCCGGTGCCGAATAGCGGATGAAGAAGCTCTCGAAGGCGCCCTGCGCCTTGGCGACCTGATCCCAGCCATCCCCCCACTGCGCCTTGTATTCCGGGTTGGCATCCACGGCGGCGCGCAGTTCCGTCTCCTTGGCGCGCTTTTCCGCCATGAGGCGCTCGTCCATCAGACCCTGAAAGATGCCGGTGCGGGCCTTGCGGCTGTTCTGCACCGAGAAGAGGTCGCCTTCGCTGATGCGGCGGTTTTCCTCGCTGCGACCGGCGAAGTTCAGCAGTTGCACCTCGCGGCGCCACATGCCGCCCATCTGGACCGGATAGGCGACATCGCGCAGAAACTCGAGATGCGCCACGGTGAACAGGCGCTGGGTGGTGCCGGGATGGCCGGCAACGAAGGTCAGCTCCCCGTCACGCACGCCGTTGCGGCTCCACTCAAGGAAGTGCTCGTTCTCCAGCGGCTTGTCGTTCTCGTAGATGCGGAAGAAGCACATGTCGAGATCGAAGCGCGGGAACTCGAAGTTGTCCGGATCCCCGCCGAAGAAGGCGATCTGCGCCTCGGGCGCCATCACCAGACGGACGTCTTGGAAGGAGCGATAGCGGTAAAGGTGGTAGCGCCCGCCCTGATAGAGCGTGACGACCTGGCTCTTCAGTCCCGTCGCCTCCTTGGACTCCTTTTCGATGGCCGACATGGTCTCGCGCTTGGCGCGACCGGCAGCCGCGGCGTCCGGAGCAGCCTTGGCGGCGCCCATGACGCGGTCGGTGACATCCTCGATCGACCACAGGATGTCGACTTCCAGATCCGGGCAGCGCAGTTCCTCGGCCTGAGTGCGCGCGTAGAAGCCGTTCTCGATCAGGTTGCGCTCCGCCGTGCTGAGCTTCTCCAGCATGTCGCGGCCGACGTGGTGATTGGTCATCACCAGCCCCTTAGGAGACACCAGTGAACCGGAGCCACCCGTTCCAATGCGCACCGCGGACTTCTGCACATGCTCGAGCCACGCATCCGTGGCATCGAAGCCGTACTTCTCCTTGAGAGCCTGCTTGGGAACGCGGTTGAACAGCCACATGCCCTCGTCGGCGCGCGCGCTGCCGACTGCGAAGCCGAGCAGGGACAGGCCGGTGAGGGATGCCAGAAGGAGTCGGAATTGCTTCATAAGGCCGCGGATTCTAGCGGCTGACAGGCCGGCCCGAACTGCCCTACACTGCTTTGACGATGAAGCTCTTCCGCGCCCTCCCGCTGGCCTTGCTCACCGCCTGCCAGCAGCCCCCCGCCGACTCTCCCGACATGCTTGCCTTCCAATCGCTCGGCCGGGGACTGCACTCGGGCTTCAACCAACCGGGAGCCGTGCTGATCCGCACCGCTCAGGATTGGCAGCAGCAGACCGCAGCGCGTCCAGAGTGGCAGATCCCCGAGCAGGAATGGCCCGCGATCGATTTCGGGAAGTACTGCGCGCTGCTGGTCAGCGCAGGTCAACGCAGCAGCGGCGGATGGAGCCTGCAGGTCCGCTCCATCACCGATGGGCCCGAGGCCCTGATCGTCACGGCGGAAGCGGTCGGCCCCGCTCCCGATGCGATCGTGACGATGGTGCTGACGAGCCCCTGGGAACTCGTCACCATCCCCTGCACCGCCAAGCCGGTTCACCTCGAACTCATCGTGCGGCAGTAGGCTGTCGGCGCGGCACGAAGCCCGGCCACAGCGGCGCGGGCGCGGATCCGCCGGTCACCGGGAAGTCGAGGCTCTGGATGCTGTCCCCGTTCTGCAGCAGGATCGTTTCCGGGTCGTTGATCGTCGGATAGATGCCCGTGTACAGGTCACCCTCGCCGAAGATGAACTGATCGCCATCGTCATCCGAACCGCAGACGAGGTAATACTCGCCGGCCGGAAGATCGAGCAGCTCGTAGTCGAGGCTCGTGGCCGGATTGACCAGTGCACCCGCAACCGTTTCGAAAGTGACGGCATCGACGAGCAGCACGAACAGGTTGACATCCGTCACCGGGGGGTTGGACACGACGCTGATGGACACCTGAATCGGAATATCCCCGCCGTTCGACAGCACCGTCACCGTTCCGGTGTAGTTGCCATCCGGCAAGCCGTTGCGGTTGACATGCACATTGACTGCGGAGAAGTTGCTCGCCGCGCCCGACGAGAGCACGGGCGTCGCCGTCAGCCAGGCAGCCGGACCGAAGGAGGAGATCTGCACGCCCTCGAAGACCAACTGGCCGGTTCCGATGTTCGTCGCGTGCGAGGTGAGCTGCGTCAGCTGCGACCCGAAGGTCATGCTGGTCGGCGAGAGCGCCAGCGCCGGAACCTGCGGCGAGGTCGATCCCTGCGCCTGTTGCACCGCCTGCAGGGCATTGACCAGTCCGTGGCCGAACAGATCGTCTCGTCCCGGTGCCCCGATGTCGGTCGCCGTGCCCGTCAGGATCGTTTCGATCTGCGCCGGAGTCAGCGCCGGGTTGACGGCCAGCATCAGCGCCGCGACGCCGGCCGCATGCGGGCAGGCCATCGAAGTGCCCTGATTGAACACGAACACGGGCTGCGCAGGCGCCACCGTGTCATCGAACATCGTCGAGAGCACGCCGTCCACGAAGCCGTCACCGTTGAGATTGACGGCCGTGTTGCCGCCGGGTGCGGCAAGGTCCACCGTCGGCCCGAAGTTCGAATACGGCGCACGCTCGGCATTGAGGTCGACTGCCGACACCGAAATGACACCGTTGTAGGCCGCCGGGAAGCTCGGCGCGGAAGTGTTCTCGTTGCCGGCCGCGGCGAAGATCACCACACCCGCATTGCGGGCTGCGGTCACCGCGTTCTGGAAGGTCGTGTTGCTCGCGCCGCCGCCCAGGCTCATGTTGATGACATGGGCGCGCTCGGCCGGCAGCGTGCCGGAGCTGTTCGAGAGGCGCGCCGCATAGCGCACGGCGTTGGCGATGTCGAAGTCCGTGCCCCCGCCCTGTCCGAGCACGCGCAGGTGCATCAGGCGCGTCGCCCAGGTCACACCGGCGACACCCTGACCGTTGTTGGTCTCGGCTCCGATCGTGCCCGCGACGTGCGTTCCGTGAAAAGAGCTCGGCTGCAAGCCGACACCGTCGCCGACATCCGTCGGATCCGCATCCAGACCGTCGCCGTCGGCTGCGATCGTCGCATTCGAGATGAAGTCGAAGCCCGGAATCTGCCGTGAATCGAGCTCGGGATGCGCAGTCTCGCCGGTGTCGATCACCGCCACGATCGTGTTCGCGGAACCCTGCGTGATCGACCAGGCCTCCGGCACCTGGATCAGCGGGTAGTGCCACTGCAGACCGAAGTGCGTGTCATTGGGCGTGACGGGCCCGCCCATCGCGCGGTGCAGCGTGTTCAGCTCCGCGTAGGCGACTCGCTCGTCTTCGGCGAGCTCCCGCACCTTGCCCCAGGTGCGACGCGCCTGCTCGCCGGCATCCGCGATGAGCGGCACTGCAAAACGCAGCAGCGCCGCATCACCCGGGATGCTCAAGACGCGCTGGCAGTCATGCGCTTGTGCCAGCGCGTCCGCGCTCACCCCCTCCTTGGCACGCACAATCAGCTCACCGGCGAGGATGCGCGCGTTGGGCTCCAGCCAGGCGCGGAAGCGCTCGACGATCGCTTCCGGAATGCCACCCTGCATGCCACGCTGCACCTCGATTCCGCGCGTGGCCCGTGTGCCGTCCGCGGGTTGCACCTGCAGCTGCAGCTCGGCCGACTCGGATTCACAGTCATGCGCCAGCTGCACGGCACCGCGTGCGCGGACACGCAGGCAGGGTCTGTCACCCTGCGCCGCGGCAGCGATCGTGCCCGTGACCGGATCCCATGCGATCAGCGCACCGGATCCCGTCGCCTGCACTTCGACCCAGGCATCCTGCTCCAGCACGAAGGACAAGGAACCCAATCCGCGCGCGCAGGCGTGCTTCGAGCGATGCGCTCCACCGATCGTGCCCAGATCGCGGGAGTTGTCGAAGTTCGAGCCGCCGAGCAGCCCCGGAAAGCCGCTGTCGCTGCCCTCGAACAGGATCGTTCCGCCGATCTGCGCCGGAACCGGATCGCCACCGCTGCCTCCGCCGCCGCAGGCAGTCATCAACAGGGGCAGAATCAGGCCGGCGGCAAGAGCGACAGTATTGCGGTGCAGCATGCACCCTAGATACCAGAGCGAAAAATGGCTCGAAAGTGCCTTTCCAGCGATTCGCGCACGCCAGCCGGCGTGACCGGCCTCCCTGCATGCGCCTTGAGATTCGTCATCACGTCCGGATCAAGTCCGCAGGGCCGGAAGCGGCGAAACGCTGCCAGATCCGCGTCCACATTGAGCGCCAGTCCATGCCAAGTGACCCAGCGTCGCACGGCGACGCCCAGCGAGCAGACCTTCTTCTTTCCGATCCACACGCCGGTGAGTCCCTCCACGCGTGACCCCTCGATCCCATGGTCCGCCAGCACCCGGATCACGACCTCCTCCAGATCGCGCAGGTAGCGGTGCAGATCGCGGCGCTGCTCGGGCAGCTTGAGAATCGGGTAGGCGACCAGCTGCCCCGGACCGTGCCAGGTCGCTTCTCCGCCGCGCTCGATGCTCACCACCGGCAGCCCGGTGTCGGACGCATCGCCTTCGGGCGAGCTGCGCCCCAGCGTGACGACCTCCTCGTGCTCGACCAGCAGCAGCGTGTCGGGAATGCGATCCTCCACGCGCTGCTGCAGCAGTTCCTGCTGCAGCTGATGGACCTCGAGATAGGGTCTGCGCCCCAGATCCCGCACTTCGAGGTCGCCCATCGCGCGCAGGCTCCGCTACTTCTTCTGGAAGATGTGCACCGCCATGCCGTGCACCGACTCGGCGGCTTCCATCATCGCCTCGGGCAGCGTGGGGTGCGCATGGATCGTGCGCGCAATGTCCTCCGCCGTCGCGCCCATCTCGATCGCCAGCGCGGCCTCGGCGATCGGCTCGGTGACCTCCGGCCCGACCATGTGCACGCCGAGCAGCTGATCCGTCTTCGCGTCCGCGATCACCTTCACGAAGCCCTCGGTGTCCATCAGGCTCATCGCGCGGCCCGAGGCCGCGAAGGGGAAGCTGCCCGTCTTGTACGAGAGGCCCTTTTCCTTGCACTGATCCTCGGTGAACCCCACCGAGGCCATCTCGGGCGCCGTGAAGATCACCGCCGGCACGCAGCGCGCGTCGTATTCCTCCTTGTGGCCGGCGATCACGCCCGCCGCCACAAGGCCTTCCTTCGAGCCCTTGTGCGCCAGCAGCGGCTGTCCGGCGATGTCACCGATCGCGTAGATGTTCGCGACCTTGGTGCGCATCTGCTTGTCAACCGCGAGGAAACCCTTCGCGTCGACCGCCAGACCGGCCTTTTCCAGCGCCAGCCCCGCGCTGTACGGGCGGCGAC
Source organism: Planctomycetia bacterium (assembly GCA_005799545.1). GTDB lineage: Bacteria > Planctomycetota > UBA1135 > UBA1135 > SYGM01. Next base: position 12,341 of record SYGM01000122.1, read on the forward strand.
CGACCGTGGACAGCACCTGATCGCAGACGATGCTCTTCTCGCCCGTCTTGGTCTTGACGCGCACCGTGCTCTTGCCGCCCTTGTGGTCGAAGCCCTGCGCCAGCGTCTCGGTCATGAGCTCGATGCCCATCTTCTTGCACGAGCGCTCGATCACCTTGACGCAGTCGCGCTCCTGGCCCGGCAGCGCACCGGCGGTGGCTTCGAGCACCGTGATCTTCGAGCCGAGCTTGGCGTACATCATGCCCAGCTCCAGACCGATGTAACCGCCGCCGATCACCACCAGATGCTCGGGGATCCGCTTGGGAGCCAGGGCACCGGTCGAGGACCAGACCTTGTCCTCATCGAAGGCGAAACCCGGGATCTCGATCGGGATCGAACCCGTCGCAATCACGATGTCATCGGCCTTGAGCGTCTTCGTGCTGCCGTCCTTGCCGCGCACGGCGACCGTGTTGCGGTCGACGAAGCTCGCCGTGCCCATCACGACCTCGACCTTGTGGTTCTTCAGCAGGCCGCCCACGCCGCCGGTCAGCTTGGCGACGATGCCCGCCTTCCAGTCGACGAGCTTCTTGATGTCCAGCTTGACCCCGCTGACGGTGATGCCCATCGCGCTGGCATCCGAGATCTTGTGCATCAGCGAGCCCGCGGCGATCAGCGCCTTGCTGGGAATGCAGCCCACATTGAGGCAGGTGCCGCCCAGATACTCCTTCTCGACGACCGTGACCTGCTGCCCCAGCTGGGCCAGACGGATCGCGCAGACATAGCCGGCCGGGCCGGCACCGATGACGACAACCTTGCGGGGGGAACTCATAGGGGCCGAAGATTGTAGAAGCCCGATCCCCGCGGCGGCGAGTCCGGCACTTTTTTCCACTGTCGACCTGCCCCCCTTCCAACGGGTACGCTTCGCAGACCATGGCCACCGAGGCCCCCACACGCACCCACTGCCCCAACTGCGGCGCCAAGCTCAAGCGCCCGGACCTCTCGCTGTGCGCCTACTGCGCCATGCCGCTCAACATGGGCGGCAAGACCGATGCGCCGCGCGACGAGACGCTGCAGCGCCTGCAGCGCATGCGCGAGCATGCGAACTTCCCTGCAGCGCAGGCCTACCGGCCGATCGATCCGCGCCTCGAAGCACGCATCGCGAACATCCGCAACCGCGCCGGCGTCACGGCGCTGACGGGTCTCCTGCTGACGCTGGTGATCCTCGGGGCACAGTTCGTCGGCGACGGCATCGACACTGCCTCGCCCCTCACCTGGATCGGCCCCGCGATCCTCGCAGGCGCTGCGCTGGTCGTCGCATCCGCGAAGCTGCTGGCAGGTTCAGGAGATCAGCGCCCGCTGCTCGTGCGTCCGGCCATCGTGGTGGAGCGGCGCAGCGAGACCAGCGAGCACGGCATCTACTCCGCGCAGACGCTGTACTACTTCACTCTGCGCTTCGATGACGGCAGCGAAGGCGAGTTCCGCTGGCCCGGTCAGGGCATGGCGAACGAGCCGATGGTCAACGGTCAGGTCGGCGTCGCCTACACCCGCGGCGAGGACCTGATCAGCTATCGCAAGCTGACTTAGCGCTGCTCGCCTGCCGGGGCTGCCCATTCCAACTCGATGGGCACTTCCATGGCTGCACCTCCTGGCTGGGCCATGACTTCGATGGTGATCGATTGCTCTTTGTGCCCAGGAGCGCTGATGGAGACACGCACGCTTCCACTAGGTAGCCAGATTTCGGAGCGCGTCAGATCTCCCCGTTGCATCGTGAGGTACTTGCCATGGGCGAAGATGCGCAGCAGGGCGCTCGTGACCAACTCGCCCCCATAACCGCGCGCAACGATGCGCACAGGGACGAGTTCTCGGGGAAGTCGGATGACAAGCGGCGCGCGCCCTTCCACCACTTCAAACTCTGTGGGTTCACACTGCCCTTTCAAGAGCTCCGAGTTCGTGCCAATCTCCCAGCGGCCAAGCGGCAGTCGCATCCATCCTTGGGCTGGGATGCTCACATGCTGAGGCTGACCCGCGATCACGCGGCGAGCCGTGAACAGACCTGATTCAAGAGTTGTGCCAGCTGGTCCCTGAATGCTCACCTCAAAGGAAGCGGTTGGGTAATCCACGGGTCCGGGCACCGGTTCGATCCAGGTAGGCACGATTCCGGCGTAGAGCGGCTGCAAGAGTACCGGCACAGAGACAGGCCCTCCACGCTCCAGCAGCACATGGAGCACGAACTGGGAACAAGGCGCCATCGACTTTTCGTGCCCGGACACGATGACTACAGCCCCTGGATATTCCGCCCGCAGATTCCGAGCAGCCTCTGGCAGATTCAGACGACTGGGACGGCCACCCAGACAACCATCGGGCAGCATGGCACTGTGAGAGAGGATCACATCCCCGCGAGCAAGGATCACAGCCCCCAACAATGGCGCAAGTCGCAAACGCACTTCACCACTTGGCACTGCAATCCGCGGCTGCTCACGTTCGAGGAGCTCAAAATAAGGACTGGCAATCGAGATCGCATAGTCACCCGCCACCACTCCGGAGAAAACGGCACGACCGCTACGATCCGTGCGGAGCGCGCGCACTGCGGAGATCGGGTCTGGGCCTGCGAGCGCCTCTGTCAGCAGCGCTTCGGATCTTAGATTTTGTGGCACAGGCAGGCGCGAGAGCATCACGCAGACTTCCGGAAGTGGCTCCCCGTCCAAATCCTCACAAAGGAGGGAGACAGAGTGAGCGGGCGAAAGCACGAGGTCCACACGGAGCACGGCCGGGTCCGCATGCTGAACAACCGAAGTGCTCGTCTCGCCCCGCACTGCCCAAATGTGGCCGAGCAAGGCCGCATTAGGGACATTCAGTACGCCCGAAGGGTCGGTGCTCCCAAGGTAGGTGCAGGTCTGAGGTGTTCGAACCCGAGGGAGTTTTGATGCGTGGTAGACCTCCGCACCCTCGATCCACTCACCTCGACTGGAGACGACGCGGATCTCGAGCGGCGCGGAGTTCTTGTGTTGCTCGCGGTCTTCGCGCACTAACGTGCGCTGGCTGGACTCCAGAGGTTCGGCATTCGATGGCGTGGCTGTCGAGGCGAATGGCTGGCTCTGAATCGATGGTTGCTCGACGCTCGTTCTGGTGCTCCACCAAAGCGTGAGGCTGGCCGCCAAGATGACCGCGCATGCAAACAACACACGCTTGGAACGCACGGCGTCACGCAGCATGGGCGGCGACTAGAACCCTAGTTGTCACAAAAACAGGGAACGACCAGATCTTCATCAATTGGGTGCTGATCGCAGCTGTACGCACAAAACTTGGGAACGCAATACACTGAAAAGTCGTTAGTGCTCTCGGTCCATGTAACTACCGTAGTGCACAACGTGGAATCCGGCTCCGGCGGAAAGCCGTCACGCAAGCACTTGCAGTAATAGTAGTATGTCCCGGAGATGAGCTGTTGACGCTCCGTACACGAATACTCCGCTTCACAGGACCCCTTGCACTCCCATGCTAGCGCATTCTCCGGGATCGCACGCACATGTAGCGCGCAGTCCCCCTCCATGCCAGAGGTCGCAGGCTGACCAACCAGGACAAGTCCGAGTAGCGTGATGTTCAGCACAACGGTCATGTTTGGCTCCTTGATATTGAACGAATTAGGGACGACCCCCGAAGGATAAGAAAACGTGGGAGGCTGAGGCGGTAAAACCAGATTAATTTCTTGATTACCAGCCCCACCTCCTGGATCTCGCTCCAGTGTCAGGGATCCACAATCTGTGCATCCACAGGAGGGGCTTCCCCCAACTCCTCCACGCGAGTCAGCATGAGATTGAAACCCAAGCTGCTTTACCCCTGCCTGCTGCCCTTCACCGTCGCGAGGTGATCGACTCCATGTTGAGCAATGTTGGAGGTTTCGTCGTTAATCCAAGAACATGTGCGCGGATGAAGGATGCGTACCGTGCATATCTGGACCTCCCAAGAGGGGTTGCCTTACGCCGGTAGCCACGCTTCCCTGCATGCCATCCACCCGACAACTGCGCGACGGACTCCTCCTGACATTTGGGAGCTGCTTTCCGAGTTCGACGCCAATGGCGGAGCGCCGTGAAGTAAGTCCTCGTCCGCGCCATCGCCGTCTACCGATGGTCTACGATTCGCACGATGATGTTTCGGATCGTCGTCGCGTTCGATTTCACGACAGCCATAATGGCCACAGGACGAGTCAGATTTGCATTGCAGCAAAGCACTCGGCGTCCACCCCAGTGAATCTACAAGTCGGCGTCGCCTACACCCGCGGCGAGGACCTGATCAGCTATCGCAAGCTGACCTAAAGCGGGAATGCGCCGTCGCCGGGCGTCGCATCGCCCAGCCGCTCGGCGACCTTCACAAACGCGTTGTACTGCTTGCGCAGGTGCCGCGGAACTTCCGCGTACACATCCTCCACCAAGGTCTTCAGCGGCATCTTCGGCGCCGCTTCCTGCGTGTGGATCTCCGCGTCGATCTCGGCGAACAGCTCTGCCTCGAGCTTCGCCCGGCCACCCTTCTTGAGCCAGCCCGCACTCATGAGATGCTTCTCATGGCGATCCAAGGGATCCCGCTTGGCCCACTGCGCGACTTCCTTCTCGCTGCGGTACTTGGAAGGGTCATCCGAGGAGGAGTGGCCCATCATGCGGTAGCTCTTCAGCACCACGAGGCTCGGTCCCTTGCCCGCCGCAGCGCGCTCGACCGCGCGCGCGACCGCCGACTGGCAGGCGAGCACGTCATTGCCGTCGACTTCCTCGCCCGGCATGCCGTAGGCGATCGCCTTGTCGGCGTAGGACTTCGCCGCCGTCTGCTTGGCGGAGCAGACTGAGATGGCCCAGCCGTTGTCGAGGCACACGAAGACACAGGGCGCCTTCCACACCGCGGCCATGTTCATGCCGCTGTGGAAGCCGTTGGAGCTGGTCGCACCGTCGCCGAACCAAATGCCGTGCACTTCGTCGAGGCCGCGCTGCTGGGCTGCGTATGCCGCACCCACACCATGCACGATCTGCGTGCCGATCACTGAGGACCAGGACGGGTAGTGGCTGCCCTTGTGCTGGAAGTGGTTGCACATCTGGCGGCCCTTGGCCGTGTCGTTGGAGTTGCAGTACATCTGCGCGATGTACTCCGCGAGCGGCATGCCGCGCATCAGCGCCGCACCGCCCTCGCGCAGGCCTGACCACAGCCAATCCTGGGGCCGCAGGCCCGCTGCCGAGCCGATGATGGCCGCTTCGAGGCCCTTGGCGGTGCCGACAAAGCCGATCCGGCCCGCACGCTGCAGCTTGAGCATGCGATCGTCGAGGCAGCGGATCCGCAGCATGTGCCGCAGCAGATCCACCTGACGCTCGGGCGACAGCTCGCCTCGCCTGCCTGTCTTCGTGCGGGTCGTCATCGGCTCAGAGGCTCACAGGCTCAGGAGGCCCGGGGTTTCCAGCAGCTTGCGCATGTACGCGAGGAAGCGCGCACCGTCGGCGCCGTCCGCGAGACGGTGGTCAACGCTGCACGAGAAGTTCATGTACTGGCGCACTTCGATCTTGTCGCCCTGCGGCGTCTCGACGACGCCCGGCTTCTTCATCAAACGGTGCACGCCGAGGATCGCCACATCGGGGAAGTTGATGATCGGCGTGGCCATGATGCCGCCGATGTTGCCCGCATTGGTGATCGAGAAGGTCGAGCCCTTGAGCTCTTCCGGCTTGACCTTGCCCGCGCGCGTGCGGTCCGCGAGCTCCGAGAGCTCGGCCGCCAGCTGCAGCACGCCCTTGGCCTGCACTTCCTTGATCACCGGGACGATCAGGCCCTGATCGGTGTCCATGGCGATGCCCAGGTTGACGTAGGCGTACTGGACGATCTCCTGCGTGGCCTCGTCGAGGTGCGCGTTGAGCATCGGATGGCGCGTCAGCGCCAGCGCCGTCGCCTTCATGATGAAGGCCATGAACGTCACCTTGATGCCCTGCTCCTGACCGATGCTCTTGGCCGTCTCACGCAGGGAGACCAGCTCGGTCACATCGATCTCCTCGACGACCGTGAAGTGCGGCGCGGTGAACTTGGAGCGCACCATCGCTTCGCTGATCTTGCGGCGCACGCCGCGGAAGGGAATGCGCTTCTCGCGATCGCCGGCGGCCAGCGCGAGCGGCGCGAAGGCGGGGCGTGCGGGAGCGGCGGCCGTCGGTGCAGTGCTGGGTGCGGCGCTGGGTGCGGGAGCACTCGCCGCGCCGCTCTTCGCGAAGGCCTCGACATCGCTGCGACGCACCACGCCGTTGCGGCCGCTGCCGGCAACGCGCGTGAGGTCGATGCCGAGCTCGCGCGCCACGCGGCGCGCGCTGGGGACCGCGAGCACATGGGCGTCGCCGCCGGCGGCCATGGAAACAGCCGCAGGCGCCGCGGCAGCCATCGCCGGCACCGGCGCGGCCTTGGCCGCGGCCGCCGGCGCATGCGCAGCGGGAACTGCGCTGACTGCACCGCTCGTGGCGAGCGTGAAGATCACGCTGCCCACCGGCACGGTCTGACCGGCCTGGGCGGGTAGCTTCGTGATCGTGCCGTTGGCGGGCGAGGGCACATCCACGGTGGCCTTGTCCGTCATCACCTCGA